>JAEDFN010000015.1 GCA_016292775.1 Paludibacteraceae bacterium | reverse complement strand
TCTTTCTCATATCGGATAGTTAATAACCTGTCCAACTTTTTGGGGTCACTTCAATATGGACTGCGGGCTGATTTTTATACTTTTACAAGTTCTACTGGAAAGCACTAAAAAAAAACTTAGAACAAAAGGAATGAGCCCGGCACAATACCGAGCTCACTACTATTATAGAGATTTTTAGAGTTAACGTAGAATTTAACGTCCAAATTTTCTGGAGCACCTCAAAAATGAAGTGTCAGTTCTTTTTATTTATACAAAAATATTAAACAAAAGATTTTAATAATCTGCAAAAACGATTATTGACCGATACCGGAAAAGCCCATAAATGCCATAGCGAGAAGTCCGGCAACGACTAAAGCGACAGGCATCCCCTGCATACCTTTTGGCACTTTAACAAGGGAGAGGTGCTCTCTAAGACCGGCAAAAAGCACAAGGGCAAGGCCGAAACCGATAGAAGTGGAAAGCGCAAACACCACGCTCTCGAGCATATTATACTCTTTTTGTATCACAACGATAGCCACACCGAGAATAGTACAGTTTGTAGTAATCAATGGCAAAAAGACACCCAATGCTTGATATAATACCGGCAACACCTTTTTCAATATAATCTCTATCAACTGAACGAGAGTGGCAATTACCAAGATATATGTAATAGTTTGCAGATACTCTATATGAAATTGACGCAAAACATAATACTCTATTAAATAAGTACATATAGTAGCGAGCGTCATAACAAAAGCCACAGCGGCAGACATACCGAGGGCGGTATCGATTTTCTTGGAAACGCCAAGGAACGGACAAATACCCAAGAATTGAGCCAACACAATATTGTTGACAAAAATAGCGGTGATAACGATTAAAAAGTAACTCATTTCGTTTTCAATTTATTAATAATAGCTATTAAATAACCCAAGGCAATGAAAGCACCGGGAGCCAATACAAAGAGAAGCATACCATAATTCTCAGGATAAATTTGGTATGAGAAAAGAGTACCGGCACCGAGGAACTCGCGGATAGCACCCAACAGAGTAAGAGCAAAAGTAAAACCGAGACCGATACCAAGTCCATCTAAAAGAGAAGCAAAAGGATTGTTTTTAGCAGCAAAAGCTTCTGCTCTTCCAAGCACGATACAGTTTACTACAATAAGTGGGATAAACAACCCGAGAGTATCGTAAAGAGATGGCACATAAGCCTCCATAAGCATTTGTACCATAGTGACGAAAGCCGCTATGATAACAATAAAAGCAGGTATTCTAACCTTATCAGGTATAAGTTTTTTTAGAGCGGAGATAACCACATTCGAACATAATAGCACGAAAGTGGTAGCCAAGCCCATACCCAAACCATTGATAGCAGAAGAGGTTGTACCCAATGTAGGACACATTCCCAGCATCAACACAAAAGTAGGATTCTCTTTTAAGAGACCATTTGTAAATGTTTTAAAGTAATTCATTCTTTCAGTGCTTTATTGTTGAACAATTTGATTTTCTATATTTTGCAAGCTATCTTGAGGGATAACTACCTCTTGACTATCATCGGTTAAAGTATCCGACATGATTTCTGCATCCTTGTTAGGAGGTGTTTGCGCATCTAATTCGGTGCAAACGTTATAAGTAGCAATGGCTTTGTTTACTGCACTTAAGAAAGCACGAGAAGAGATAGTAGCGGCAGTAATGGCATCTACCGAGCCTCCATCTTTAGACACTGTTAAAGGGGCGGCAGAGATAGAGATTCCGGTAATAGGGGATTTTTCTATAAACCACTTATCCATTTTAGAGCCAAGGCCCGGAGTTTCGGAATGGCTAAGAATAGAATAGTTTACCAAATTTCCTTCAGTATCTATACCAACCATCATCTTTATAAGACCACCAAAGCCAAGTTCATCCGACTCAATAGCGTAACCTAAGAGGTTATTCTCTGCATCATAAGCGCGGAATACGCGTTGATTATTAACAGTATCAACCTGATCGATAAGGGATGCACCCGGCATAACGACTTTAATTGCCGCTTCTTGTTTTGCTTGTTTTGCGTCGGCAATAGGTTTTTGCGTAAAATTAAACACTGCTGCAGTACCGGCGGCGGCTATAAGAGTAATGCATGTAAGCACTACAGTCATATTCAGGAATGTAGATTCTAACTTTTTCATGCTTTAGATACTTTTATTTTTTCGCCGAAGCGTTTTGGTTTAACATAATTATTTATAATAGGTGTGGCAGCATTCATGATAAGTATTGCGAACGACATACCCTCCGGATAAGAGCCCCAAAGACGAATAACCGAGGTTATCAAACCTATACCGATACCATAAATTATCTGTCCTTTATGTGACATAGGCGACGTAACATAATCGGTAGCCATAAAGAAAGCACCAAGAAGAAGACCACCACTGAGGAGATGCACGATAGGGTCGGCATAAGTAGTGGAAGGTGTGAAGGTAAACGGACTCAATGTTATTGAATCACATGCGAAAATAACACCGGTAAATACAAATACCGTCACTAATATAGAAACCGGGATATGCCATGAGATGGTTCTGCGGCAGAGCAAATATATACCGCCTATGATAAGGGCGAGAGCACTAACCTCACCAAAAGAGCCACCTATTTGTCCAAAAAGCATATCGAGATAAGAAGGTAACGAGCTAACATCAGTACCCTCTTTGATAGAAGACAATATTGTAGCCCCTGTTTCTGCATCAAAATAATTGAAGCTCAAATTCATAGGGATAGGACGAGGCCAAGTAGTCATCTGAGCCGGGAAAGAGATAAGTAGGAAAACACGACCCACTAAAGCCGGGTTAAAAGGGTTATTTCCCAAGCCACCGAACGTCATTTTACCGACACCGATAGCCACTAAAGCACCTATGATAACTATCCACCAAGGGAGGTTTGAAGGCAAGTTAAAAGAGAGTAAAACACCCGTTACCAGGGCCGAAAGATTGCCCAAAGTATTTTCCCCTTTTAGGATAAATTTTTGTATCAGGAATTCAAAAAGCAAACATGAAGCGATAGAAATCAAGCTCACACATAGGGCTCCAAATCCGAAGAAGTAAAGAGCCACAAGATAAGCGGGAATGAGAGCTATCACTACATCCAACATTTTACCTTTTACCGTATCACCACAATGTATATGGGGTGCAGGAGATAATGTAAGCATAATATATTATTTTATAATATGAATATTTAAGTTTATTTTTTCTGATTACGAGAACGGATAATACCACCAACGGTAGCTTTACCCAAGCGGATATAATCCAAAAGAGGACGATGTGAAGGGCAAGAATACAAGCAACATCCACACTCAATGCAGTCCATCACTTTCTCTTTCTCTACTCTATCCCACATACTATTCTCCGAGAGGCTCATAAGCAAATAAGGCTCAAGGCCCATAGGGCAAGCATCTACACATTTTCCGCAACGGATACAATTATCCGCCTTCATACGACGAGTCATTTTTTCCGGTAAAATGAGTACTCCCGAAATACGTTTTGTAGTATTAGTATCGAGGTTACTCATTGATCTACCCATCATAGGGCCACCTGCGATAACCTTTGCAGAGTTTTCCGGAAGGCCACCTGCGGCGGCGATGACATCCATGATAGGAGTACCGAAACGCACTCTGAGGTTTACCGGGCGGGAAACATTAGGACCTGTAACGGTAAGAACCCTGTCGATAAGAGGTTTGTTTTTTTGCACAGCTTCGTAAACTGCATAACAGGTGGCAACATTCTGTACAACGGCACCCACGGCAATAGGGAGAGCACCACTCGGCACTTGACGACCGATAGTTGCCTCTATAAGTTGTTTCTCACCACCTTGTGGATAGTGCATTTTGAGCGGACATATCTCAACGCCGTAATATCTTACAGCTATTTTAGACAGATGCTCAATAGCATCGCGCTTGTTACATTCTATTCCTATGACGGCTTTTTCTACTTTTATCGCTTTCATTATTAATGAAATACCGATAAAAATTTCTTCACCATGCTCCAGCATCAAGCGGTGATCGCAAGTTAAGAAAGGCTCACACTCCACACCATTTACCACAAGCACCTCGGCTTTGGCGGTTGGTGGAGGTGTTAATTTCACTTGAGTAGGGAAACAAGCACCACCGAGACCTACTATACCTGCATCGGCAATCTTCTTTATTATCTCGGCAGGCTCCATATTATTTATACGGTTTACCACGCCGTCACGGATGATTTCAGGCATCCAATCATCGCCCTCAACCTTTATGAAAATAGATGGAGTAGAAATACCCCAACCATCTACGGCATTATCTATTTTTTCGATGGTACCGCTATAAGGGGAGTGAATATTGGAACTCATAAATCCGGAAGCGGCGGCAATAAGCTGACCGGCAAGCACTTTATCTCCTTTTGCTACTACCGGTGTAGCCGGTGCACCAATATGTTGACTAAGTGGAATGACGGCATGCTCGGGCAGTGGCAATGTCTCTATTGCTACTCCTGCCGACAATTTATTATCATGTGGGTGTACACCACCTATACTAAATGTTCTCATATATCATGAAATAACTTGTTTTTAAAATAAAGTCTGCTGTTCGGCAGTAGGTTTTTCACTCTTTTTATCCTTCTTTTCACGAGGAACGACCCTCATTTCCGGATCTATAAGTTGACTGACATCATCTACATTCTTTTCATCTACTTTATTCGTTGGAGCGGCATCTGATTGAGGAAGTTCGGTTTTCTCATCAACAGGAGCTTTTGTTTCCGTTTTATTTTCTTCAACTTCAATTTTTACAGATGGTGCAGATTCTTTATTGTCGTTATTATTATCTGTACGAGGATCAATTACTTCTATCTCTACCTCCGCTTCTTTAGATGTATTATCAGTCTCTTTTTCAACAGTAACATCCACTCCATCCTTCTCAGAAGCAGGTGCTTCGGGTTGAGATGCAGAACTATCTACATTTGGTTCCGTTTTAGAATCATCTTCGCCCTTTGCCGTAACCGGAGCAACACTCGTTTCCGGGGCGGACTCTTGCTTCTTATTTTCAGCAACAACCTCTTTTTTTGCAACAATCTCTTTTGCAGCCACAACCTCTTTTTTTGCAACAATCTCTATAACAGGAGCATTGTTAGTATTGTTTTCTATTTGAGATTCCGACTTCTTGTCCGTATTAACGGCAGCATTATCAGTTTTAGTCGAATTTACAGCATTTTCAGAATCAGCAGGCTTAGCTACCGGTTTTGCTGCAGTAGTATTCTTTTGAGCCGGAGGTACCGGGGTTGGAAAATTTACATCATGGATGGCACCGGTAGGACAAACTGCCACGCATTTGCGACACAATCTACAGAGGTTGAAATCGATATAGGCGAGATTATTCTCCACTTTGATAGCGTTGAACGGACAGTTTTTCGCGCACAAACCGCAACCGATACAAGCGGCACTACATGCTTTTCGAGCCACGGCACCCTTATCTTTATTAACACAAGAGACGAAAACACGGCGATTTTTCACGCCCTTATCGCGTAATTCAATAATACGTTTCGGGCATATTTTAACACAAGCGCCACAAGCAGTACATTTGTCGTCGTCCACCTCAGGCAATCCGGTATCGGGATTAATTTTAATGGCATCGAATTTACAAACATCCACACAATCGCCATATCCGAGGCATCCGAAAGAACATCCTGTTTCTCCGGCATACAATTGGTTTGAAATGCGGCAACTCTTAGCTCCGTCAAAAAGATTCTTCTTAGGGCGATTCGCGCAAGAACCATTACAACGAACAACAGCCACTTTAGGTTTTGCATCGGCAACAGACATGCCAAGGATAGTAGCAATTTTAGACATTACGGGCTGACCGCCAACGGGGCATAATTTTCCGTCGAGAGAAGGGGATTTTACACACGCATCGGCAAAACCATGGCAACCCGGGAAACCGCAACCGCCACAATTAGCGCCCGGCAATACAGACTCAACTTCATCAATACGAGGGTCTTCTTCTACTTTAAATTTTTGAGCTACAAAATAGAGCACAATAGCGGCAACGAGGCCGATGACTCCTAATGTAATCAAAGAAGCTACAATAATATTCATATCTTATTCTTTTTTAGAAGCATAAAAATGGAATTTTGCATTGATTTTTTTTCTAAAAAAACGCAAAATCAAGAGATAAGGTAAAAGCACGGAAAGGGATAGAGTACCCACCAAGAGTTCACTATCCAAAAAGAAGTTAAAAATAAATAATGATAAAATGATAATGCAGAAAGGAAATACATAAGCGAGGAGCACGGCAACAACGCCGATGCTTTTTTGACCATAAACAACGGCAATATCACCCTGTTGCAGTGTATTATCCACAACGGTTGCCTCTATGATTTTCTCTGTTTTATCAGAAGCAGTGCAAAAGGACTTTGCATGACATCCGGAGCAAGCCGAAGTCTGTTCTATTTTAATAAAAGCTTTTTTACCTTCTAATCCGGTTACCACACCTTCATGTTCAATAATCTGGCTCATACCATATTTCTTTATCGCTCGCAAAATTAAAAAAAATATCTTTTGCCTCCAATAAATTTACACGAAAAATGCCGAAATAGCAAAAAAATATCAAAGTTTACTCATAAATTTCTGACTATTAACAATAAAGCGTTCGTGATATGCTTTGCCAATTCTAATATTATTTTCGTTAAAACACTCAATTTCAAAAGATAATTTTCTACCTTCCACATTAATTAATGTAGCATTACAAGTGATTTTTTCTCCTACAGCGGAGGCTTTTTCGTGAGAAGTGTTAATGCAAATACCCACGGTAGTATCACCTTCTTGAAGATATTCTTCTGTTAGAAGAATGGATGTATTCTCCATCCAAGCCACCATAGTAGGAGTAGCCAACACTTCCAACAAACCGGAACCCATAACAGCGGCAGTATCTTGTTTGCCGACAATAAAAGATTTTGAAATCGATTTCATATTATTTAGTATTAATTAGTCATTTATTATTAATTAGTCGCTCCTTAATTTCTACCTTTGGTACGCAACCTGGAGCAATACAACCAGTCTATTGAGTTTGACAGCAGAACAAACTCGTCTGCAAAGTAATAAAAAAACTTTCATACAACAAAATAAAAGAACAACGGCCAGAGACCTCTTTATTGACTAACTTAGCGGCTCTGTAACGGCTGATTTGTATAGCCATAGGGAATTCATGTCATCGCGAATGACCTTTTAAGCATATCCGTGAGGGATTATACTATAGGTTCCTTCGTTTATGTCCACGATTACATCTATAATCTCGCATCCTCCATCCAAGAAATACAGGATATCGTCTTCAAGATTTTCGTTTTTAGCAACACTTTTTTTTACAAGACATATATTCACAATAACATGTCCGTTTTCATTAACACTCCCCCAATATTGGCGTATATATTTTTTGAGCATGGATTTGCTGATTTGTGCATCATTCGGACGACATCTATCCTTAATTTCCACAAAATGTGCTGATAGAATCTCTTCTGCCTTTTGTATTTGATTCGTGCTCAGATTGCATCCATTAAGTCTTGGAAAACCATGGACAGGATGATTACATGGAAATATATACCCTTCATAAGAGCATGTTTTAATGTGCTTAACTTCTTGAGCACACACGGTACATACGTTGTTAATTACAAATAATAAGCACAATAAAATCGTAATTCTTTTCATAATCAAAATATTGGATAGTTAATCAATTTTCCATCAGGAGATAACATTTTAGGACCAACACCCCAATATGTAGATCCATCTGTCCATTTACTTTTTGAATCTCATCTAGGTTTGCAGCAGCAGCCATAGGATTAGCAGCTTTAAATTTATTACTCTCTCCTCGTCGAATATAAAAATTATTAGTCGAATTTTGCAATTCGAGTTACTCTAAATCTATTCTGTTGAACTCGGTTCCGTCTTGAAAGGTGTACTGTACCAAGCCGTACTGCTTGCTCCAAGCAAAACTTACAATGGGATTTGACGGACTATACTCATTGACCGGTCCCAGAAGACTATCGTCAAAAAACATGATGTCATCCATGATAATATCTCTAATCTTCATGTTTATGGTAGATAGTGGCATATCATTCTGTGTCCATCGCATAAAAAATCCAGTTGAAAAATAAATTGGTTCATCATTTGATTTTTTTTTGATGTAGAAATTTCCCTTAACTCCGGTGTAATGGTTAATTACTAATTCTACACATGCGTTTGCAATATATTCAGTTCCTCCGGTTTGTAAATAATTCCAATTTATAGGGTCTGTAGAGTTTTGTATAGTGATATTCCACACTTTGATCGTGTCCCTGTTCCCATTTTGTGATTGGAAATACATAACCTCACCTATATGCCGATTAGTTACCCACTCTAAGTCATTTTCACTTAGATGTGTTAATCGCTCATATTTAATACAAGATTGTAAGGTTCCCACCACAATAAGAATGTATAATAAATATATGAATTTACGCTTCATTTTATAAAGTTTTGAATGGGTCTAAATAAACTTGTCAGTGGCATGGATGGGGCTATTTTACTGATTTTGAGTGATAGTAATCGTGTCGTAATAGCACCAATTATCGGGCGATTCGAAAGGGAATCTTTGCAAGTACTCTTGATACAAAATCGTTGAGTCCGAAAGGGGATAATAAAATGTTGGATATAATCCGTATCCGTATGTTGATAATATGCATTTGTACATAATTGTATGTTCGCGGGACATTTGTATTTCGGAACAAATTGCCGTATCAATTCCCTTAAATGCAGATAACTCATATGATAATATTTTAGAATAAGGAACAATATGAATCATCGAATCTGTCGTTACTACTATTTCTAAAATATGACTATCATATTCAATTGGAACTCTAACATAATTTGATTGAGGAATACATAATGAAGAATAATGCTCAAATATTACATAATCCTTCATAATTGTAATTTCACCACACTCGCCCATTTGTCCTATTTTGTAATAAGAACAACTACATTTATGTAAAAAAAACTCCAAAAGTAGAAGTAGAGTTATAATTGACAGAGTTTTTTTTAATGTAATATGTTTATTTAGTTTCATGGTTATGCTGTATTAAATACTTATAATATCCTGTAAAATAACCTATATTTTGTGCAGACCTGGAGACTGGGGGCTCTATCCCTTTTTGTAAACAGTCAAATGCTATTCTTGTAAACAACAAAGGTATCCCATGAACTCCTGACAAATATCCAGCGGCAAAGTTGCCGACATCCCGGGCAGTCCCTATCTTCCCTTCAAAAATGTCCTGTAAATCTATTTCATATACGGAAGATGAATCCGCATCTCCATATCTCTCTGACACAAAATTCTCCACCTTAGCAGAAAAATCCGTGCAACTTGGTAGACCTACGCATATTATAAAGAAAATCAAAATCTTTTTCATTGCTAATTATTTTGATTTATTCTACACAAATATCTTTACCATTATTTCCTTTCCTATTAAGTTCCTTTATTGCAACCTCATATATTGAAACAGACAATAGCGAAGTATTTCCGCCGGACATGAATGGTGATACCATTTTTGGAACAATGACAAGTCCGATGCTGTTTTCATAATCATGCTACTTGTGTAGATAGAGTAACTCGATATCTTTTCTTAAATAGTTGTCCCAATGAGTTATTACACCATAATCTGTTTCCAAATACTCACACATATCATCTACAATAGTTTGCAGCTGTTCTAATGTGAATTTTGTAGTATTTTTCCTTATAATGATTCTTATATTACCGAGGTACTCCCCTATTTTTCTTTTCGATGGAATAACCATGTAGTTATTTTGAGGGTCAAAGACCACACCATAATATTGATTCTCTATAGCAACATCAAATCGTCTTCTCTTTTTCATCATTAGTGTGCCCGCCGGGAATGCAATACAACTGGAAGGCTCTTCAATACTTTTTTTGTCGAAAGTTTCTTTAAGAGGCTCATATGCCCCAAATAAGTCCGGACATAAATCCACCTTGTCATATTCCACAAAAAAACGTACAATTCGCTCCGCATATTTGTTATAAAAGGGTGCTGTCACTTTTATATATGCTTGCCATTCTTTCATTGTAAAATTCCACGCTTTCATGCGTTCTACTGCTCGCATGTCTGTTAAGTTTTCTCGTACCTTAACATTCAATACATAATAGTTTTCATCCATAAGTAATAAAGATTTTTATTGTGGTCCAAATAAAACATCCTTTATCACCTCGGATTTCGTAATACTGTGACGGTGTCTTCGCTATCCGATGTAGGTAAAGGAACAACTTTTTCGAGAAAAGTATGGTGTAAATATAGCCAATAACAGCCGAAAAGAAAGACAAAAATATGATTTTTTTCGTAAAATGGCCCCGAATGTCTGCAAAATCAACTAAAAAAACAGAGTCGAAAAAAGCAAAAACCAACCTGAAAAATAGGCTGAAATCAATTATCTCTTTTCCAGAATAACAAGGATGTAACAAAACAAAAAATCCGCTAAACCTTTGATGAATAGCGGATTTCGTGATCCCGGCGGGATTCGAACCCACGACCCACAGCTTAGAAGGCTGTTGCTCTATCCAGCTGAGCTACGAGACCATTATTTTGAGGCTCAATCCTCACTGCAAAATAACGGAATTTTTCTGACACTAACAAATTTTTTTCATATTTTATTTTATAAACTTCCAAATAAAATATTTTTTGTATCTTTGCAGAAATATAATCACGATTTACATCGTTAGTAATTAAACGAATAGATTCATTAAAATGAAAAATAAACTAATACTTTTACTGGGGTTAGGAATATTAATGCTTATGACCTCCTGCCCTGATACGAAAACCTATTCTCAAGAGCTGAAAGAGGAAGAAAACCTTATAGCAGACTGGTTGACAAGGAATAATATTGTAGTGTTGGATGAATTTCCGGAGGACTCTGTTTTTGCAGAAAATGAGATGTATCTCTATGAGAATGGTCTATATTTCCAACTATTATCCAAAGGGGAAGGCGACACACTTCGACATGGCGACACCTTTATACTTAGATATTCACAGTCTACATTAGACGAAAACCCTATCGTAGAAGATTATCTCACCACGCAAGACCGACCATACCCGACGGAAATCACTTACGGTAGTTTAACCAACAGTTGTGAAGGTTGGCAAACGGCTTTTGAAGCTATGAAACGAGGAGAGTCAAGAGCCAAAATAATAGTACCATCACAAATAGGTAGAAATCAATCGGTTGTAACTCCATATTTCTATGAATTACGAATAAGAAAAATACCAAAATAATTATGACATTAGTTAAATCTATTTCCGGAATAAGAGGTACTATTGGCGGTGCCGTTAGCGAAGGTTTATCCCCAATAGACATAGTAAAATTTACCACAGGTTACGCTCAATGGTTAAAGAAATACCGTAACAAAGAAAGATGCAAAATAGTAGTAGGCAGAGATGCAAGAATCTCCGGCGAGATGGTCAACGATATCGTCACCGGCACTCTGATAGGATGTGGCTGTGACGTAATAAATATCGGATTAGCAACCACCCCTACAACGGAATTGGCAGTAACAATGGAAGGTGCCGACGGCGGTATCATCCTTACAGCAAGCCATAACCCAAAACAATGGAATGCGCTTAAACTCCTTAATGAAAAAGGCGAATTTTTGAGTAATGCCGAAGGGAAGGAGATGCTGAAGATGTCGAACAGCAAAAACGTTACATACAGCGAGATAGACAACATCGGCAGTTGCACATATAAAGAAAAATACGAAGAGAAACATATTAAAGCGGTGCTCAAATTGGCTCTTGTAGATGTTGAAGCTATTAAAGCCGCCAATTTCAAAGTAGTCATCGACTGTGTCAACTCAGTTGGAGGTATAGCAATACCTAAATTATTAAAAGCCCTCGGAGTAGAACAGATAGAGATGCTAAACTGCGAACCTACAGGCCATTTCGCACACAATCCAGAACCACTCCCTGAGAATTTGACGGAGATTTCAGAAAAGATGAAGAGCGCCAAAGCTGACGTAGGTTTCGTTGTAGACCCTGATGTAGACCGCCTTGCAATAGTTTGTGAAAACGGAGAGATGTTCGGCGAAGAGTATACATTAGTGTCGGTATCCGACTACGTACTCAGCCACACCCCGGGAAATACAGTGTCCAATTTAAGTTCCACTTCAGCACTTGCCGACGTTACTCGCGGATATAAAAAACACTATTTTGGCGCCGCAGTAGGCGAAGTTAACGTAGTGGCAAAAATGAAGAAATGTAACGCCATAATAGGTGGAGAAGGAAATGGTGGTGTAATTTACCCTGAATCTCACTACGGCAGAGACGCCCTCGTAGGCATAGCTCTATTCTTATCCCACCTCGCTCATTCAAAACTCAAAACAAGCGAATTAAGAGCTAAATATCCTAACTATTACATGGTAAAGAAGAAAGTAACTCTCTCTGCCGATACCAATGTTAACAACGTTCTTAAAGAGATAAAAAAGCACTACTCTATACCCGGAAACGAAATCAGCACCATTGACGGAGTAAAAGTTACCACAGAAAAAGGTTGGATACACATGCGTAAATCAAACACCGAACCTATAATTCGAATATATACTGAAGCTAAATCGGTAGCAACTGCTGAAGAATTGGCTAATCAAGCATATAACTTTATTACGAATTTATAAACCAAAAAATTTAATTTATTATGAGAAGAAAAATATTTTTTATCAGTGCAATAATAGTATTACTATTTGCCGGATGTACTCCAAAACCTAATCTTGTAGGACGTTGGGAACTTAAAACATTTAAGTTGGGTAGCATTGATGTATTTAATTCAAAAATATTTGACGCTTTGATTGACGATTGCATGAAAACAAATACCCACCTATTTTTCTATCCTGAAGAAAATAACTACACTTTTGAATTAAATGTGTGCGATGCTACAGAAGTAACAGGCAACTACGAATATCGTTATGAAGAAGGCATTTGCATCTTTACAAATGTAAAAAGCGATAACAACATGTATAACTTCCCGAATGCAGTTGTTACCGACAATAGTTTTATGACTATTACAATGCCTATCAAAGATATGGATTTCTACAAAGACCTTCCGGATTTTGTAAAGGATATGGTTGACTCATCATCTTCTTTATACTACGAGTTCGAACGTGTCATGGATGAAAAATAAATAATTGTAACTATTACTCACAATATGAAAAAATTTCTACTCTTAATTTTACCGTCCATACTACTGATTTCATGCGGAAGCAATAAAAGCCTTGATGGTACTTGGAAATTGGAATCAATAATTGTGGAGTCGGTAGACTATACTCATAGTGATAGGATGCAAGAGTATTACCCTGATATCGACCAATCTACAATAACTTTTGAAGGGGAAAATAAATTTACTATCACCCAGGTTTGCATGAAAGCAAGCGGTACTATTCCGGAATTTTCTTACGAGTACAAAGGTAATTACCAATACCTTGATGGGGAGTACCAATTCACGATTAGAGAAAACACAAAAGATCCGGAAGAAAACTGCACAATTATCGGCATTGTTACCGACAATCAATTGACACTCAAAAAACATTTCGATTCTATGGAGATGTGGATTGTGGGAAACGAGCAACCTGTTGATGCTTTCGTAACCTTTGTAAAACAATGACAGAGACAAAAATAGCACTATTCCCGGGAAGTTTTGATCCCTATACCATAGGGCATCACGATATCCTTATGCGTGCACTTCCCCTATTCGATAAAGTAGTGATTGCCATAGGGATTAATAGAAACAAGAAACCCTATTTTCCACTCGAGGAGCGACTTAGCTCTCTGCAAGAACTTTATGAAGGGAACAAAAAAATTGAAATTATCACGTATAATACACTAACCACCGACCTTGCACAAACGATTGGTGCACAATATATTATACGCGGAGTTAGAAATTTTTCCGATTACGAATACGAGCTTACTATAGCAGATGTAAACCGTAAGTTAAACGGCATAGAAACGGTACTATTCTTTTCTAAACCGGAATTATCACATGTCTCCTCTTCAATAGTAAGGGAATTACACTCTTTCGGCAAAAATATCACGGAATATTTACCAACAAAAAAATAAATAACTAAAAAACAAAACATTACCATGAATAAAATTGCAATGATTACAGGTGCCACTTCCGGAATAGGACTTGGTACAGCCAAAGCGCTTGCATCAGAAGGTTTTAATTTAATATTAACAGGCCGTAGAAACGATCGTCTCGAAAACATAAAAAAAGAGATTGAAGAAAAATATAAAGTAAAAGTTCTAATCCTTTGTTTCGACGTACGCAATCAATCGGAAGTGGAAAAAGCAGTTTCATCATTGTCTGCAGAATGGAAGAATATTGATGTATTGGTAAATAATGCAGGACTTGCAGTAGGTCTGGAACCTATCCAAGAAGGACTTATAGAGGATTGGGAGCGTATGATAGACACAAACGTAAAAGGTCTTCTCTACGTAACCAGAGCCGTATCTCCAATGATGTGTTCCCGTAAGAGCGGCCATATTGTAAATATCTGCTCCACAGCCGGTAAAGAAGTATATCCAAATGGTAACGTATATTGCGCAACAAAACATGCCGTTGACGCATTAAGCAAAGCAATGCGTCAAGATATGTTGCCTTACGGCATAAAAGTAACAAATATCTGCCCGGGAGCTGTAGAAACGGAATTCTCTTTAGTGCGCTTTAAAAACGATGAAGTTCGTGCTGCAAAAACCTACGAAGGTATGACTCCACTAAACGGAGATGATATTGCAAATCTTATTCGCTTTGCCGTAACTTTGCCTGCTCATGTGTGTATCAACGACTTGGTAGTTACTCCAACAGCACAAGCAAACGCAACAAATATTATACGTAAAAAGTAACATTTTTTCTTTCTCCGTCTTTTAATAGAATTATAGATGAAAAAACGGAAATATTACGTTGTTTGGGAAGGCAGAACAAAAGGTATATTCAACAATTGGGATGAGTGTAAAGAGTCAATACACCAATACGAAGGGGCACAATACAAAAGTTTTTCCTCTGAAGCAGAGGCTATTGCCGCTTCTAAGATGAACTATTGGCAATGCGTACAAAAAGAGAAAAACAATAATGCTATTGTCAATACAAAAGGAAATACAGAAATAGTACGTCCTTCAATATGTGTAGATGCTGCATGTAGCGGGAATCCCGGAGATATGGAGTATCGCGGTGTTGATTTAGAGACCGGCAAAGAGATTTTTCACTCAAAAGTATTCAAAGAAGGCACTAATAACATAGGAGAATTTTTAGCTTTAGTACACGGATTGTCGCTGTTAAAACTACGAGGATTCAACCACGCAATTTATTCCGATAGTGAAACGGCTATTAGTTGGATAAGAAACAGAAAGTGTAATACTAAACTAATTAAAACGTTAGACAATGTAGAACTCTTTGAATTGATTAAACGTGCGGAACTATGGCTTGAGAAAAACAGCTATACGACAAGAATACTGAAATGGGATACTGAGAAATGGGGAGAGATTCCGGCTGACTTCGGTAGAAAATAAATGATATTTTCAAATCTACTCATATAATTTGTCTTCATAAAAATAGTTCGTTACATGGTGAATTGACCCAAAAGTTCAACGAGATAAATGTTATACGTAAAAAGTAAAGAGTTCGGTATATACCGAACTCTTTTATATTAACCAGGGCTTGATTATTAGTCGATACTGAAATTTAGTATAAATATTTGGTTATCAACAAAATAATTGCGATTTTTCTTACATATATCAACAATTCTTTACAACTTTACAGTCAAAAACCTTGCAGAAAATCCAAGTTCGTATGATAGGAAAATCGCCATCCCGCATATAAACGGCACTATTCCGTCATCAGTTATCCGGTTTCATTGACATGAGCCACGAATTGGTTCTTTCAGTTTAAGTTTCCGTGCGATCCGAGCGACTATTAAAAAAACACCAAATAAAAAAACTGCACTCCAAAAGTATGTATCTAACTTTTAGAGTGCAGTTTAATAGTATCCCTACAACGGACTTATTCTTTCTATTTCAATTATTATTTTTCTGAAGTACTTGTACTTTTAGGATTTTTTGAAGGGCAAGTAGAAGGGCATTGGTTATGATGATCTTCGGTACATCCCTCATGTTTTCCATTCTTATCGTGGCCTTTATGATTTCCATTATTTTCCACGCCATTTAATGAAAGAACTTCAGAATTATAATTAAGATATTTAACCAATGAATTTTGAAGAGTTTCTACATTAGTTTTTGTATCCTCAAAAGTAATTGTAACAGTACGTTTTTCTACATCATAAGAAAGTTTACGTACACCCTTTTCAAAAGCGAGTACATTATTTACTTTCTCTTTACAATTATTACATTCCATACCCGGAACATAAAGAGCTACAACTTGTTTTTCTGCCAAAACGGCTACACAAAAAATTGCCAATAAAGACAATGTTGAAAATAGTTTTTTCATATATAAAAATTTATAGTTAATAATTATTTCTATATTAAAGTGTTGATTTACTAATACTATCAACAACCTCTATTATTGATTTGATTTTAAAATTTGACTAAAAGAATCAGAATTAGTTTATTTTATAATAGAATACCTATTATTTTTTGTTAATTGCCCAACGGAAACCGGCATAAACCGTCCAACCATGAATAGGGCCCCATGCCATAGATGCATCAAAATTACCGCTATAAGGATTATCCGCACTGATAATTGGGTTTGACTGAGTGAAGTTAGTCATATTTTCCGCGCCCACATAGATACTCCAAGTACGGAAATAGCGAGTTACTTGAGCCATAAGTTGCTCATGCCAAGGGAATTCCGGATTCCAAGAGTATGTACCATCGGCATATTTCTCCGGTGTAGGCATTCTACCGCCGCCATTAAATTGAGCGGTAACATCAAATTGCCAATGCTTTAGAGGGGTTTGATAAGAGGTAGTAATAAGTGCTTTAAAACGGTTTGTAAGTGGTTTTTCCACCAACTCGCCATTGATAGTATATTTCACGTCTGACATACGATAAGCGAGAGTCATAGTCCAACCTCTAAGGATTTCCATACTTGCTTCCACTTGGAAATTACCGGCATAAGAGCGACCTCCATTTTTGTAATCAAGGTTAGAGAATGTAACTGCATGAGGATCGGAATCGAGGTCCATAATAACAGTTTCGAGGAAATGCGTATAATAGTAGTCGGCGGAAATTTGGAGTTCTCTACCTGCAATAGGGATATAGAAAGTGGTGCTGATACCTGCATTAACGGCTCTCTCTTGATTAAGGTTATTTACATCGCCGAGAATTCTACGAGCACTTGGTAACACATTTGCAAAGTCGCTAAAAAGATTAGGGGAACGATAACCCATACCTACAGAAGCGCGTAAATTCCACCATTCCCAAGGGGAATAACGCACATTAAAGCGTGGGGTAAAGAAGAATCCGTAACGGCTACTCCAATCGGCACGAACGCCTGCCAATAAAGAGAGGTGCTCATGATATTTATAGGAATATTCGGCAAAAACTCCGGGAGTCCATTCTGCACGGTCCATAACAAAAGATTGTGCTCCGAGTGCGGCATTATACTCTTTTGTATCTTCCACCATATTCTCGCGGTAATTATCGAAATTAAGGCTTAATCCCGCTACGAGTTTGTGAGCATCAGTGAAATTTGTTTGAAAAATACCATTGAAATTAAAATTACCTTGGTCGCCATGATATTTACGCACACCATAAAGGTTATCTTGATTATGGTAAGAACCGGCAAAAATAAGACCGATAGAGGTACCTTTTTCTTCATTAAAAACGAAACCATGTTTAGTAAAAGCATCCAAGCGCCAAGTATTTAAATCGATGCTATATCTATCTTCACCATAAGAAGATAATTGTCCGCCATGACGGGAGTCGTAAAGTCCGCGTACAAGGATTTGACCGGTATAGTTACCATCTTTTACATACCAACGATTAAGGATGTTAGCTTGTTGAGTTTTTGGCAAATCCATAAATCCGTCTTTATTTGAGTCATGCTCAACGCTCTCGTTTTTGTAATGAGCGAGCACACCGGTGCTCCATTTATCATTGATATTCCAACCGCCTGTAGCATTTATTTCTGCACGAGCAGTAGAGCTTACCATACCATTAATAGCGATAGGGTCTGAAGTTTGAGGTTTTAAGTACTCTACATTTATTTGACCTGTAGTAGCCTCATAACCATTTATCACAGAGGAAGTTCCCTTACTTACTTGGATACTTTCCATCCAAACGCCTGGGATGTATTCCATACCGAAATTTTGAGCAAGGCCACGCACGCCCGGGGTATTCTCGGTAAGGAGTTGCACATAAGTACCTGATAGACCGAGGAGTTTGATAGTTTTAGCACCTGTAGCGGCATCGGAATACGACACGTCTACAGAAGCATTAGTTTCGAAACTTTCCGAGAGATTACAGCATGCAGCCTTGCAGAGTTCCGCACCTGCTATTGTGGTGGTTTGCACTGCAGTAACACGACTGTTTACTGTAGAGGCGGCACGACCGGTAAGAGTTACCGTTTCAAGTTCTACCGACTCTTGCTGCATTGTCAACTCAATAGCTTTAGTAATGTCCAATTTGGAGATATCAATGGTATCAGGTTTATATCCAACATAAGTAACTACAAGTAAATCAGATTGGTTAGTAGTGGATATAGAGAATTTACCTTCAAGGTCGGTAATAACACCTTTGTCTGTACCTGCCCAAAGGAGGGTTGCTCCTATTAAAGGTTCGCCGTTTTCATCTTTTATTGTGCCGAACAGATTAACCGCTTCGGGTACAGCACTTGTTTCGGCAGAGGCAACTACAGTAGAATCGGAACTACTATCGATGAACACGTTACTTTCTGCTGCCGAAATAAAATTCACTGATAAAAATAGGGAAAAACATATCAGCGCAAAAGAAATTATAGTTGATTTCATATTTATTTAGTTTTTATGGTTATACAATAATTAGGGTGCATATAGCACATCAAATCGTTGGCAAAAGAACATTATTTTTGTCTGATTCCTTTTGTCAAAAAAAGTATAACCGCTAAATAAGATATGAATTTTTGCGCACAATTATGGCTCTACCATCAAAAACAGGCGGCGAGTCAGAATAATTATAAAGGGATTTTGAGATTGAAGAAAATTGTATATCACTATTATTATCAATGATATACATAACAAACAATGCTATAGGAGCATCTATATGAAAATCTTGTGAATGAGAATAGAGCTCAGTGAAAACATCAACATGGTGCACATCACAATGCTTAGCATGAGATGTAAGATGAGTGCAAATATCAGATTTATTCTCACCTACAAACGATTTTGTATGTTCTTTATCACAACAATGAGCATCTGTGCAATGGTGTTCGGAACAATGATGGAGGGAGTGTACCTCTTCGCATGAGATGGTAGTAAAGATATTATGCCCATATTCTTCACATGCATCGCAGCAATAGTGGTATATATTCAAGCCGCCAACACCAAAAAGTATGAAGCAAGCCATCACTAATATGAATATGTTTCGAACACACTTTTTCATGTTGCAAAGGTAATAATAATTTTTCGAATACAAAAATATGGAAAGAATAATATTTCCGTAATCTCCAACAAACCAATCATTATACCGAGTGACCTTAATTGAGTAAAAAAAAACAGCGCATTGAATTGTATATCAATGCGCTGCAATAACATTATAGAAATAACTTATTCTTTTTATTTAATTTTTGAATTAACTATTTCGAGGATTTCGGCTTCGAGGCGACAAGCTTCATCAGCGAGGCGGTTAGCTTCATTTACCAACTCATCGGCAACGGCGCGGTCTTTAAGTCCTGCGGCATTAATTTTCACATTAAGGCAAGCACCGAGTACAGCAGAGCGAGCAGCGAGAGCACCTACGCCGGCATCGGAAACGGAATTAGGGTTACCCTCTGATGCCATAGCTTTGATAATAGGGAATGTAGCCATAGAAGCACGCATTGTTTCCAAAGGAATTTGGGTAGCATAAAGAGTAGCCTCTTGCATTGCTTTAGAGCGAGCGGCTTTCTCCTCATCGGTAGATTTTGGCATTGAGAATACAGCCATGATACGGTTGAAAGACTCAGTATCTTCGTCAACGAGCCAGAGTAAGCGAGCCATAATTTCTTGACCTTTTTCCGCCCATTCTGAGAAATAGTTCCATTTAGCATCCCAACCCGGTTTGTGGCTTGAGAGGTTGGCTACCATAGTACCGAGAGCGGCAGCGAGAGAACCCATATAAGCGGAGATAGAACCACCGCCCGGAGCAGGACTTTCGCTTGCTGTTTCTTCTGCAAAACCTTTACAAGTGAGGTTTACAAGTTTTTTAGCGTTATCATCTTCGATAAGGTATTCAATAACTTTCTCTTTAGGGTTAAAAGGTTTGAGGTCGTCAAGACCCATAGATTTGATAGCTATCTTGATTATCTCTTCGTCGTGGATACCAACGGAACGTTGTTGTTTGCGAAGGAAATATTTACCGGCTTCGATAAGAGTAGATTTCGGAACGAGGCCTACAATTTCGGTACCTGTAACGCGGAGTCCACGATTTGCGGCACAGCGGCATACTTCGTCAAAAGCAACATGAAGTGGGGTGGTTTTGATATCTGTAATATTCATAGATACCTGAGCGATACCATATTCGTCGATGTACCAGCCGATTGCTTTTGTACCTTTTAAAGTACCAGGAATCATTATGTCATTACCATTTTCATCTTTCATCACTTTACCGACAGGGGAGCCACCTTCGCGTTTTGGTCTACCTTTTTCACGAACGTCGAAAGCAATAGCATTAGCACGACGAGTAGAAGTAGAGTTAAGATTATAGTTTACAGCGATAAGGAAATCGCGAGCGCCAACGGCAGTAGCACCTGATTTTGCTGTATTTTCGTTCCAAACAGTAGGACCGAAATCAGGATTTTCTTCTTTTATACCGAAGCGTTTGCTAAGGGCCTCATATTCACCTTGACGGCAAACGGCAAGATTCTTACGTTCAGGAGTAAAAGCAGCAGCTTCATAAGCATAAACAGGGATTCCGAGTTCATCACCGATGCGTTTTCCTAATTGACGAGCAAGTTCTGCACACTCTTCAAGAGTAATACCTGCTACAGGCACGAGAGGGCAAACGTCGGTAGCGCCCATACGAGGGTGAGCACCATGGTGATGACGCATATCAATAAGTTCTGCGGCTTTTTTTACAGCTTGAAAAGCTGCTTCTACAACAACTTCAGGTTCACCTACAAAAGTAACCACAGTACGATTTGTTGCCTCACCCGGGTCAACGTCAAGGAGTTTTACGCCTTCTACTTTTTCGATAGTATCTGTAATTTGTTTAATTACAGCCATATCGCGCCCTTCAGAAAAATTAGGCACGCATTCAATAATTCGTTTGATCATAATATTAGATAGATTTATTTATTATTTATCATATTCATTTTAATACGAGAGATAAGTTCGAAAGTACGAATTTTATCCTTATACAAGTTATTGGCATTGATTTTTTCGATACTCAAAGCGGCGTCGGAATTACCATCCCAACGGCGGCAAAGGTAAAGTGATTTATAAATACGGCCAATTTGATATTCACGGCTCACGCGGAGTCCGAGAGCATAATCCTCTCCATAACTTGTGTTAGGCACATGTATTTCTCTCAAGAAAGGAGTATAGAAAGCACGAGGAGCACCGAGACCATTGATACGCAAGGCATTATTACGTCCGTTTTCCGGAGTCCACTCTTTATGATCGATTAATCCCGGTGGAATTGGCTTCATCTCTCCGTTTGTTATTGTATAAGAGCCCACTACCATAGCACAATTCTGCTCATAAAAGGCATCTACAATAGTTTGCAGTGTAGCCGGTGACTCATAAACGTCGTCACTATCGAGTTGTACTGCAAATTTTCCGCACTTAGGATGGTCGACACCCATATTCCAGCAACCACCGATACCGAGGTCTTCTCTTTCCGGTATTACATGAATAACTCTCTCATCTTCTTTAGCATAACGAGCAATGACATCGGATGTACCATCAGTTGAAAAATTGTCTACAACAATAAGGTTATATTTAAAATCGGCTTTCTGCATCAACACAGAGCGGATAGCATCTTCTATTGTGCGCACTCTATTACGTACAGGGATAATAACAGAAGCTTCGTATTCGAAATTACCTTTATCAAATTCCACATCTTTAAATTTCGGCTCCAGATATCCGCCTATTGCTTTAAGATGCTCGGTACAAGCGGCTTCCATCTCTAATTGTACAGCACGATTTTTTGGGTCTACATAATCGAACTGTTTATCACCACTCTTACGAGTATCCTGCTCTATCTCGGTATATAGATATTCGTTGATATGTGCGATATCTGCAATACGACTTACTGCCAAACGGAGGGCATAAAGGCCTGCATAATTATATTCTCCTTTTATTGAGCGAAGAGCATCTTTTAATGCTTTTGAATTGTAAAAAAGTAAAGAGCCGAAAGTGAAGTCATCGCGTAAACTACCGAATTGATAATCAATAGTAGGCGCATTAACCCTTACACCGTTAATTATTTGATAGAAATCGCTGTACATCAAGCCGGCACCTGACGCGATAGCAAGATTATAAAAGCGTTCAAGCCCGTATTGTGCAAATGAGAGGGTTGTGTATTTGGTGTATATCAACGTAAAATCAGCATTGGAATTCTCGGCTATAGAGCGTAATGTTTCCATACTGTTTATATTATCGCTTATGATATTAGAACATCCTTCCACCTCTAATTTCTCTTTTGAGAGGATGAAAATTTGCAAATCATCGGCAAATTTTGTTGAACGAAGCTCATTTACTGTCGGCAAAATCTGCTCTACAGACAAAGCCGGCAAAAAACAATTCACTTTTTTCATAAATAAAAGGGTTTTTATTTTTTATCTAAAAAATCTAATACTCTGTTCATCAATATATTACGACTCTCCTCTTCGAGTATAGTTTCAAAAGGAAATCCGCATACAAAGGTACGATAATTTCTTGAATCAAATACTATTGCGGCATTAGTATTATTCTGTGAATATTTAAGTACCGGAAAAGCATTTCCTTCCGGGGTTAGAGCATCGGGAGATTCTGCCGGATATATCTTTTCATTGATAGTTTGTGCGAACTCAAATTCGAATGGTACTGTTTCGGAATATTTATCTGACGTTGCCGAAGTATATTTTTTTTCATTTTGAGGCACTTCAACAAGCACATCTTTTAGTGAAAAAATCGGAGAATAAACGCCCTTCACTTTTCCATTTTGAGTAGCTTTATCAGCTCGCCAAGATACGCCTAAAACTTTTTTGCAAAACGACCTGCTACTCTTTGTAGCATTTGGAGCGAGCCAAGGGTCGGAAACCACATA
Organism: Paludibacteraceae bacterium; assembly: GCA_016292775.1. Classification (GTDB taxonomy): domain Bacteria; phylum Bacteroidota; class Bacteroidia; order Bacteroidales; family Paludibacteraceae; genus Aphodosoma. Next base: position 13,321 of record JAEDFN010000015.1, on the reverse strand, counting down.
AGCTCCTGACACGAAGATATTTCCTCCGGCGGCGGTATAACTCTCTAAAGTCGAGCACAATTCGGGTGTATAGACTGCAAAATCGTATTTGGATTTATCTCTACCCCATGACACTGTTTTCTGTTCTCCGAAAATAATGTCGAGCAATTTATATCTCTTTAAATCACAGAGATTACATTCTACAGCCGAGCGAGAAGAGGAAACGAAAGAGTATCCGCAAGCTGCTATTGCTTGTCCATGAATTAATGTAAAATCATGGGTATTGGCAGGGATAAAATCGAATTCATAATTGCTATTGCTATTACCCCAACCGGAGGCATCGTCAGAAACCCAAGGCAAGCGAGAGTCGAACTCATTCTGGTCGCCGGCAAACTGCAAGTCCATTACATCACCCACACCACGGTCGCCCGAAATACCAAAGCCGGCATAAGGATAAGCGACAAAAGCCTCCGGTGCGGAAACCCTTGTAAATCCATTCATTATCATCACTACACCTTTACTACCGGGGGATGAATATGCCGTTAATATCTCACTATCCATCGATGCACCGCCACTATTCACCGCTACCACCTTATATCCGGTAATAACACCTTTACTGATAGACAATACCGCCTCATTTCTATCTACGAGCACACCATTATCCCAACCTTCTCCATTTTGACGGGTGTAGACAACGTATTTCTCTGCCATTGCAGAAGGCTCAAGGGTATCGATAGTGGCATTCCACCTAAGGATAACATTCTCTTGTAAAGAATCGAGTTCGACAACAAAATCTTTTATCGGTAGAGGAGCAATAACTACGGAATCGCCATTCTGAGAAGCGATAAATTTTGCCATACCTTTATATATAGCGCGAGAGACGGTGAATTTAAATCTCGGGTCAAGGCCATACATCATATCTTCCATATTTTGATGAGAAAGGAGTTCGAGCAGCATAGCGGGCACTTGAGGGCGACGGCTCTCGCTATAGCTTTTATTCCACATCCCCCTCCTTGTCCATTGCGGATTGATTTGCGCTCGTACATCATCAACAATTTGCGACATAACGATATCCGTCAAATCGCGAGATGCATACCTATCTTGCCCGTTTGGTAACTTTGCATTCTTATTCCCTTTATTATCAACAGTGGTGAATATACCGAGAGTACCTACAATAGTATCCAATTTACATCCTGCGTCACTATGAAAAGCGAAAGAGAGGTCGATAGGGATATTAAGTCCTGTAGAGTCGGGAGCATTAGCAGAGCCATAGTTCAACCAATTGACCCATAATCCACGACAAGAATAATCGTCGACATAATCATTCAGTCCTTCTGAAAAAGAGAATACATCGTAAGGTGCACCTGCCCATTGAAGCCAATATCGAGCCCCCTCCCAAAATCGGGCTTGACCACTTGTTTCCGACACATTTTTCGTAAAAGAAGAGAGAGCATTAAACACCTCTTGATCGGCAGGGCGTCGGGCTATATTACCCATTCCGCCACCGAATCGCACGGCATCGGCAGTAATCACACCATGATGGTCGCTTACATTTGTAAGTATTACTGCATTATCATCATCTTTATTAAAGTAGAATTTTCCAAGATAAATCCAAGTGCCACCTCCCATTTTTTGATTTACGGTAAAGGAGGTTGTACCTGCAGAATGTCTGACAGTATAATGGGCATCAGGCACTGAGTTGTCTTCGGTATGATATGCTACCGACACCCAATACCAACCGTTTTTCGGAAAATTCGGATGCCATTCTACTTGTGAAGTGGCATGATGAGAAGTTTTCATCACCCGATAAGTACCATCTAAAAACGGATTTTGTCGGTCGGTATAATATTCATGATTATATGCGAATCCGGCTTCATTACCCGTAATAATTTCAAATTTGGCATTATTAATAATTTCTGAATAAGAGCCTTGAATAAAATTACTGCTATCATTATCGACAACAACCTCATATCGTTGAGTATCTCGTTCTCGAGGCAAGAACACATTAGCACCCGCTCGCTCAAGCATCGGCATAAGATAAGGAATTACAAAAGAGAGAGTAAACTTATCTTCCACAGTAGTCATCACCCGAGCTCGCTGCCAACACCAACGGTCGTCTTTTTGATTATAATACAGTCCATGACTTTGCCAAAGGGCTATATTACGGTCTTGCAAGCCATTATCAATTGTATAAGGCAAGGAACTATTTCTGATAAAAGGAGTAGTATGCACGTATTGTGAAAGTCGCTTAACATCTTTACCTTCCGTGCGAAAGTAATTAGGAATAAGGAAATGGATATTATGATTATCGGCGATTATCTCCACCTTATCATAGTCCGGATAATTGATTTGAAGGGCTTTAAGAGCTTGTTTTTCTATAGAATCTACAAGAATAGGGCGGAAAGGGATGTAGGAAAAATTATCCGACATCTCCACCACTATTTTTTTTGAATTTTTATAAGGAATAATTTTCTTTACTTTGAACAACCCGAAATTTTGGTATTGAGGTATTGCCAAATTTATGGAATCGATAACGGCACTTTTTAGCTGATATAAAGAAAGTGGATTTTGTGCCGGTGTAGAATTTACAAATAATGCAAATATAAAAAGTACTACACAAAAGCGTAAGAATACAGATTTTAAGATTCTCAAACTAAAAAACATAACAAAAAATTTACACGTTCACTTTTCGATATTTGCTTACTCTACAGGCACGATTTTATATAATTTATCATTTCGGCGCACAATTTCTTTTGTTTTTATACTACAATACACACCTTTATCCACGTGATTTACGGGGAGTAAATCTACTCTCACTTCTTCCACCACATCTTCGTATGCGCCGGTAGTTTCGCCGGTAACGAGTATTTCGTCGTTAACATCAAGACCTTGAGCTTCGATAAGGAATTCCGCCACGCCGATTTTTTGAAAATAGTTAGTACATTTTCCGATATACACTTTTTTATGAGTAGCTTTAGACCCGTAAGCGGCACTCCACTCTCCGAGACGTTGACCGAGGTAATAGCCGTCCCAAAAACCGCGATTAAAGACTTTAGCAAGGCGAGTATCCCATTTTTCAATTTTTTCTTGAGAGAAAGAGCCGCTCAGATATGCCTCAATAGCCTCTCGATAACAAGAAACTACGGTTTTTACATATTCGGGACCCCTGGCACGGCCTTCAATTTTAAATACTCGCACGCCTGCATCCATCATCTTATTCATAAAATGTATGGTTTTCAGGTCTTTGGGTGACATTATATATTTGTTATCCACTTCGAGTTCGATATCCGAATCCACATCGTGCACTCTATAAGCACGGCGGCACACTTGCATGCAAGCGCCTCTATTTGCCGATGCGTTGAGTTCATGAAGCGAGAGATAGCACTTTCCGGAAACAGCCATACAGAGGGCACCATGGCAGAACATCTCGATACGGATTTGCTCCCCGCCACGACCCGTGATGTTTTGATCCACTATTTGCTTATAAATTTCCGCTACTTGAGTCATATTAAGTTCACGGGCGAGCACAACGACTTCTGCAAATTGAGCATAAAATTTCAGTGCCTCTACATTAGAGATATTAAGTTGAGTACTCAGATGCACCTTAACACCCTTCGATACAGCATATTGCATTACAGCCACGTCAGATGCTATGATAGCGGAAACACCGGCTTCTTTGGCATTATCCACTATTTCCCTCATCAAGGGGAGGTCTTCTCCATAAATAATAGTATTTATAGTAAGATAAGTTTTTACATTATGACTTTTGCATAAGGCAACAATTTTATGGAGGTCTTCGGTAGTGAAGTTATTTGAAGAGCGAGACCTCATATTAAGTTTTTCGATGCCGAAATAGACGGAATCGGCACCGGCATTAATAGCGGCGCTAAGACTTTCCCAGCATCCGGCAGGGGCCATTATTTCAAAATCGGAGCGTTTCATCAATCGTTAAATCTTTTAATAATATTATGGTAATCATCAATACGACGGTCGCGCAAGAAAGGCCACCATCTGCGTACATTTTCTGAGCGGGATATATTTACGTCTACCACAGCCGTTTGTGCTTCGCTATCAGAAGCAACGAAAAGGAGTTCACCTTGAGGACCGGCAACGAAACTATGTCCCCAAAAAGCGATGCCATTAGTGGCTCCGCTCGGGTCCGGTTCGTGCCCTACCCTATTTACCGTAACTACCGGGAGGCCGTTTGCCACGGCATGTCCGCGTTGAACGGTAACCCAAGCATCTTGTTGACGACGTTTTTCATCCTCTGTATCAGTACTTTCCCATCCGATAGCGGTAGGATATATTAATATTTCAGCACCTGCAAGAGCCATTAATCGAGCTGCTTCCGGATACCATTGATCCCAGCATACCAACAGACCAATTTTCCCTAATGAGGTGTTAATAGGAGTAAAACCAAGGTCGCCCGGAGTAAAGTAGAATTTCTCGTAATAAGCCGGATCATCGGGGATATGCATCTTACGATATTTACCGGCGATAGAACCGTCGGTATCAAAAACCACGGCAGTATTATGATATAGACCGGGAGCACGACGTTCGAAAAGGGATGTTATCAACACCACCTTATATTTCGCTGCCAACGCGGAATAGTAGGCTGTAGATGGCCCCGGTATGGCTTCTGCCAAATCGAAATTTCTTACATCCTCTGTTTGGCAAAAATAGGGTGTATTATGCAACTCCGACAGCACTATCAATTGCGCCGACTGCTTTGCCGCTTGTTCTATTTGTTTTGATAATTCCCTCTTATTTTGTTCTATATCAGAGGATATAGGCATCTGAATAAGGGCTGTTTTAATAATTTTATCCATATATTATTTTGTTTTATTCTGTATGGTTATGGCAATAGTCTATTGCCGTTATAGAAAAAATTTTTTACTCCGGATACTGCATAGTAACACAATGGAGTGAGCCGTGTTGGCGTATTAAAGGGCTACAATTTACAGTTACGATTTCGTGATTCGGAAAAGCCATCTTCATAACATCAACGGCGATAGCGTCACGCTCAGTGCCATATATAGGCAAAAGCACTGCCCCATTAATAATCAAGAAATTAGCATAAGTTGCAGGGAGTCTTTCTTCGCCTTCATAAGCAGGTAATGCCATTGGTAAAGGCAGCAAACGGTAGGGTTTACCATCAAGGGTACGGAACTCTTCAAGCTCTTGTTCCATCCTCATAAGAGCCTCATAATGAACATCTTCTTTATCTGTACATTGTACGTACACTATTGTATTATCAGGGCAAAGACGTGCTAATGTATCGATATGGCTATCAGTATCATCGCCTTGTAGGAAACCGTTATTTAGCCATAACACACGTTTTGAATGGAGGGTATCCAGCAGATATTTTTCTATTTCATCTTTCGACATCTGAGCGTTTCTGTTTGGAGAGAGCAGACACTCTGCCGTTGTAAGCAGTGTACCTTCTCCGTCCGACTCTATAGATCCGCCTTCAAAAATAAATCCTCTGCAATTTCTCAATTCGCCGGTAAGAACACCCTTTTTATATAATTTTTCCGTGATAAGATTATCCTTATCAGCCGGGAATTTCAGTCCCCATCCGTTGAATTGAAAATCCAATATTACGGGTTTTTCATTTTCAAAAACAGTAATACCGCCATGGTCTCGAGCCCAAGTGTCGTTAGTATCTATTTCTGCAAAAGTAATGTTTTGCATATTGACATACCCGGCTATTCTCTCTTTCACGCTTTTTATATCAGGAGTTACAATGAGTAACTTCTCGCGGATAGAAATTTGTTTTGCAATCTCAACAAAGCACTCTGTTACTTCATCGAGCATATAATTCCAATCTGTATTTTCGTGAGGCCAAGTGAGTTGTACAAAACGTTGCTTAGCCCATTCTGCAGGGAAAAAACTTCTCATATTTTATAAATATTGAGGAAGGGATAAAAAATACCTCTTCCTCAAACAATAATGATTATAAATCCGTTTTTATTTATTAAAATAAATCTTCAATTCGTCAATGGTAGGATTACGACAAACCACTACTCCGGTGCTATCAACAAGCAAAGTGATAGGTATATAATTTACAGCAAACTCTTTTAAAAGAGGACATTCCCATCCTTTTAAAGATGAAAAATTAGGCCAAGATAAATCTATTTTATCTATTGCATTTACCCATTTTGCCTCGTCAGTATCAAGAGAAATTCCAATAATATCGAATTTTTCTCGAGGATAATCTTCATATATTTCTTTCAATTCCAAAGTTTTTCTGATACATGGTCCACACCATGAAGCCCAAAAATCCAACAACAGATACTCATGTCCAGGTAAATAATCATAGAGGAAAGAGGTATCTCTATTCTCATTAACAAGTTTGCTATTATTGATTTTCTGACCTTCGGCTACTTTACGTGACGACTCCAATTGCATACGGGTTTTCACAACCGTTTCGTCTTCACTAACAAGGATATTAATAAATTCTGTCAATTCATCAACATTAAACATAAAGTGTTGTTCGGTAAAAATAAATGAAGCGACAACACTATTAGGATTAATGAGGATATTTTTCTTCACCACCTCGTTTCGTTTTTTTGCAGCTTGCTTCATTTTTGTATAACTCTCTGCAGCAGGTAGATTCGAATTAACGAGACTTGCACATACAGAATCGTACTCAACTAAGGCAACTCTACAATTTTGAATCATATCGTTTGACGTAGAGCCTGTAACATCTATATTTAAAGAGTCGATAACATTGAAAAAAATGTTTCCACTCTCGAAAGCAAAAATAGTTCCGATAGTATTTCTATCAATTTTACGAATTGAATCGGTGATAACCAGGAGTACTAACTCGGAGTTTTTTAGCGCTTTACCATTAAGAGAAAACGCCCCGTCTTTTACTAAGCAACTATCAATTACCGTTTCTTTTAAATCAACGGCAGAGGGAGTTATATATACATAACAGCCATCCAGAGATAAATTTTTATTAATGTTACCCGTTATCGTATAAGAATTATCCGGCTTTGAAGCACAAGCAGCGATAAGGGGAATAAGTAAGACAAGCAAAAAATTTCTCATAAGCTATAAATATTAAAGAAAATTATTTCTTCTTCAATTTGTTTTTAAAAACGTATTCAGCAATTTGCACGGCATTGAGGGCGGCACCTTTTAATATTTGGTCGCTCACACACCAGAAAGAGATGCCGTTATCATTGGTTAAATCTTTTCGAATTCTGCCTACAAAAACCTCGTCTTTCCCGGACAAGAATTTTGGCATAGGGTAAAGAGGTTGTTTGATATCATCCATAAGCACAACCCCCGGAGTATTTCTAAAGGCATTACGAACTGACTCTAAATCAATAGGATTTTCCGTTTCCACCCATACTGCTTCAGAATGAGCTCTCAATACCGGAACGCGAACACAAGTGGCACTTACCAAGATATCGGAATGCATAATTTTACGAGTTTCATTATACATTTTCATCTCCTCTTTTGTATAACCATTATCGGTAAAAACATCCACTTGAGGGATAAGATTAAAAGCGAGTTCATGAGCGAATTTATTAACCACAACGGGGTCTCCATTAAGTGATTGACGAGTTTGCTCTTCAAGCTCCTTCATAGCAGAAGCACCGGCTCCGGAAGCAGCTTGATATGTAGAGACATGCACCTTGCGGATATGCGACAATCGCTCAATAGCCATAAGGGCAACGACCATCTGAATAGTAGTGCAATTCGGGTTGGCAATAATACCCTTTGGTGTATTAAGTGCATCTTCTGCATTGGCTTCAGGAACTACCAACGGCACACCATCGTCCATGCGAAAAGCGCTGGAATTATCTATCATTATAGCGCCGAAACGAGTGATATCTTCGGCATATTCTTTTGAAACAGAAGCTCCTGCAGAGGTAAATACACAATCAAAATCCTTAAATAAATCACCATGTTGCAAAAGCTGAACAGTATATTCTTTACCGCAAAAAACGTATTTGGTACCGGCGCTTCGCTCAGAACCAAAAAGTACCAATTTTGAAATCGACCAATTCCTTTTTGACAAGACTCTTAAAAACTCCTGACCAACAGCACCGCTGGCTCCGACAATTGCTACTTTCATCTCTATAAAATAATAACTATTGTTTATTTAGATTATTTCTTGTAACTTTACAGCGTTTTCTTTATGTTAATAAAAGCGGACTACGCACCACAAAGTTAGCATTTTTTATTCGACTAACAATATTTTATTATGAAATATTTTTTATTATTATTTTTACTGATTTTTACGCCTCATATCTTCGGTCAATACTATGATAATTTTAAGGATGGCAACTACTCGGAAAACCCGAAATGGTTTGTCAGCGATTTAAATGCTATGATTATCCGCAATAACGGGGTTTATGTTGCCGAGCTTACGAAAAGCAACGAAAAAGACGGTACTTTCAAGACTACCAATTACTTAACATCTAATACCGAATGGGGTTGCTCTATATGTTTTGACAATAGTGAAGGCATCAACGGGAGTATCGACTTCGTGTTATCTGCAGCATCTATCTATACGCTTACTGCTAAAGGATATTTTATTCGCATCAACACTACAGACAATAGCATAGCTTTTTTATACCGTAACGAGGTTTCTTCAGAAATAATTTTGGCGAAAAGCAACTCTTGTATTCCAACCGGAGAGTGCCATTTAACACTTAAAATAAGCAACAACTCCGAAAAATGGAATATCGAAGTAACTTCACAAACGGCTCCTATTTGGCAATCTACAGCAACTCATTCTTCTGACTTTTCGAGCGTGATGTCCGGCATCAATCTCCGCTCTTTTCCTCAAGGATATAGTTGTATTATAGAAGAAATTTATTGCGATAAGACTTCTACTCCGGAGAGTGATTTTAGTCCTAATGATATAATTTTCAGCGAGATAATGCACAAACCTAAAAACGGCACTGCTATGCCTTATGCCGAATGGGTTGAAATTTACAATACCACAGATAGAATTATTGATATAGAAGGTTGTGGCATATTTTCATCAAGCAAAGCAGGTAGCATTGGTTCGTTCTCTTTACAACCACACGACTATGCAATATTATGTAGTAGCACGGATGCCGAAAAGATGAAGATTTTCACTGAAAATATAGCTGTTGTTGAGGGCATGCCTCCGCTACTAAATGATGGAGATATGTTACAAATCAAAGATAAAAACAATATTCAAATCTGCTATGTAGAATACACTAACGATTGGTATGACAATGAATTGCAAAGTGACGGAGGCTGGAGTCTTGAGAAAAAAGATGTCAGTAGTGGTATTAACGACAGCAGAAATTGGGGAGCATCTTGTAGTATTAACCAAGCCACTCCGGGTGAAATAAACTGCTTACAAGCATCAATAACCGACACTATAATACCGCAGATTACAGCTGTAGGCATAAAAAACAGTAGAACAATAGAGCTATATTTCAATAAGGCGATGAACCCTGAAGTATGTAATATTGAGAAATTATCTCTATCCGGTCCCGGTGATGACGTAATTTCTTGTAGTTGGATAAGCCCGAAAAATATCAAATTTGAAATTACATTGACAAGTGACCTGGATGATACAAGGGAAACTACACTTGAAATTTCTGACTTCGTATGTGCAAACAATATGATAATGAGCGACACTACTATAAGGTTAGGTCTACCCCACACCCCTAATTATATGGATATCGTTATCAATGAAATAATGCCCTATGTAACTGAAGGTCAAAGTAAATTCATTGAATTGTACAACAATACTCCCTATTTTATATCAACAGAGAATTTGAGGATCTGCAATAAAAAAGGAGAGGAATATCTGAATTACAAATCGCTCCCTATAGGATTGATAATGCCTTATGGCTATTCGATAATAAGTAATAACATCGACGAGATTAATTGTATTCTTGGCAAAAACGATGAGTGTATATATCAAAAAATCACGCTCCCCTCTTTTGCAGGAAAATCCGGTAATATTGCATTGACAGACGAAAAGGGTAATGTTATTGATGAACTGACATACAGCGAGAAATGGCACCACGGCATCATCAGCGACAATCATAACGTATCATTAGAACGCATTAATACGATGGGAAATACTAACGACTCGCTGAATTGGCATAGTGCTTCTTCGCTATACAACTATCAAAGTGGAGGTTGGCAAAACTCTCATCACAGAAATACTGACGAGGTAATTGAAAATTCAAAAAACTATTTCCGGCTAAACAGCAACACTTTCACACCAAATAATGATGGGGTAAACGACTTGCTTATACTAAATTATTCTTTGCCGGATAACGGCTTTTTAGCTACTATAACACTCTACACAAGAGATGGTTATGAAATAGGTGTTTTAGCCGACAATATCCTTTTAAATCAGTCGGGAGAATGGATATGGCACGGCAACAACCCTAATGGCGGCTTAATAGATGCAGGCCTTTATATTCTTCAAATATCAGCCTACAATTTAAATGGCACAAAAATAAACACTAAAATTATCTTTATAAAACAATAATTTCTATGTCAGGTGTAGAGTTACATCGTAGTTCCAGCATCCACAATACATTCAACTTGAAATTATAAACTATTTTTTAATTGGTATCTAATGCCATTAGATTTGTAGAAATCCAATATTTCGCCGAACAAAGCATGAGCTTCAGAAGGGTCAGTCTCGCATAAAGATCGTTTTCCAAATCTCTGGCAAATATAATTTGGAAGTTTTGTTAAGGCAACATTTACTTTTTTAGCCAAAACATAAGCATCTTCCTTGTCAACAGACACATACTTTATACGGGTTTCCAATGGATTATTACAATCCGTGACTCTATACTCTAATGCCAAATGCCTATTGTCATCAAAGCCGATAACCATTGTTGCTACTAAGGTTAAATCCGGATCTGTTTCAATTAGCAACTCTTCTAATGTAAACATTATTATGTAGTTTTAGTGGGTTGAAATTTCTTCACTAATATATCTTTCTCGTTCAAAAAATCGTCCGTAATTCCAACCAAAAAGTTTTTGAATAATTTTATATCACTGTTTTTTAGTAATTTTTCATTGATTCCTATTCTATCCACCCATTCTCTCATAATCCTTCTACAATAAAAGTAATATGCTTCAGTGTTTTGAAAATAATCCTGCATTACCTTTATTGCTATTTTTTCTGTAGCAAAATCCGACATAATTGTTACTCTTGATTCCTGTGTCGCCATCACGGATGAAACATGATGCCTATAGTAATACAATCTGTCGTTGATAAAGAAAACATTATTACTTAATGCGAGATATTTTATCAAGGTTACAAAATCCTGACCTCTTTTCAATGCAGGAGACAGACAGGTTTTCGCGATATCCGCTTTAATCAGTTTGTCCCACAAAACAGGGCTGCATGCATTTGAAATACACCCCAAAAGTTATACAAAAAACTTTTGGGGTGCAGTTCATTTTGACAAAGTCTCTTTATATAGATAATTCAATTACTTATCTTTAGTAATTTTGAATTCTACACGACGGTTTTCTTGACGGCCTTCCGGAGTATCGTTGGTGTCGATAGGTTCTCGTTCACCCTTACCCTTCCAAGTCATACGATTAGGATCGATACCTCGTTTAACCATTTCATCGTAAACAGCTTTAGCACGACCGGCAGAGAGTTTCATATTATATCTATCAGAACCTACATTATCGGTGTGACCGGTAATCTCTACCTCAATCTTAGGATTCTCTACAAGCAATTTATACATATCGTCGAGAGATTGAGCCGAAGTATTTTGGATTGTAGTCTTATCCGTATCGAAGAACAAGTTCTGCAAGATGATAACGGTATTCTTCTTTATCGGTTGCAAATCAACGAATAACGTATCATTATTAATTTGGAATATAGTATCATTATACTCGATATAACCTTCACGGCGAACTCTGATACCAAACTTATTAGACTTCATTTGGTTTGCCACGAATCCGGTTACATTATCAGAGAATGCGGTGAATACAGTATCCAAATTAGCATCGAGGCGATAAAGTTGAACGCAAGCATCAAGCGGTTCTTCTGTCTCGAAATCAGATACAATACAATAGAAGAATGGAGGATCCGGAGAAATATTAACAGGTTTCGGACGTGGACGTGGACGTGGACGTTTCTTCACAGGTTTTGGTTTAGGACTAACTTGGAAGAGAACTGTAAATTTAGCTCCAACCACAAGGGAGTTCAATTTAGTATCACGAGAAAGGTGTGATTTTAACAAACTGGTAGGGTACACTTGATCCATAACAGAACCCGGTACGGTAATAGTACCATTTGCATCAGCTGTTACTCCCGGGAAGGATACCACAGTATGACTATTATCGAAAGTATTTGTTGATGGATTAAAGCTGAAAGAACCATTTGTTTTTGCGTTACCACGAGTTTTAGGTGCATTAGCATTGATATTAAGCACTCCGTAATCGACAAAGGCACCCAAGCGATACGACACCGGCATTTTATTTCTACCTTTACCTATTGAGAGCCAAGACTCCGGCATCCATTCATCCATAATAACACCGAACTCTGCAGATGCAGCAATATCAATACCGAAATCCAATCCACCTTTACCTTTCACTTGTCTGGTTGTAAGAGTATGATTAGGAATATTCTCAAGAGGATCGATAATCATTGGGTCTACAAGCCAAGTAGTCATCAAACTTTTTGTAGAGAAATTGCCGAGCAATGATAAACTTGCTTTAGCACCAACCATGAAATAATAGCGTTGGAATTGGGCACCAAACATAATAGGTAAGTTAATTGACAACCTATTCTGTTGATCACGCAATTTATGGAAATTCATATAATAATCCATCTCAACATCAGTAATTTGGTCTCTATACTTAAAGTCGCCATAATACTGAATTGAATCCAAACGAGTGGTAGAGTTTAAGAACATAAACTCCAGGTTAACACTAAAATTAAAATTGCTTTTGTATTTCATTAAATAACCGAAACCAATCATTCCCGCACCACCTCCGGGCACTGAAACGCCTAATTGATTTCTCCAATTTTGCTCTGACATTTTCTCAATATTATGCATAAATTGAGAATATCCGGCTCCTCCATATACATCAATATAAGATGTAATATTAGGATTACCTCCACGCTTGGATGAGCGTCGACGTTGTGCTGACACTCCCTCACAAGGGATAATTAACAATGCTGCTAATAGCAACAATAGTAAAGTATTTAACCTTTTCATCGAATACTATTATTCTTACACTTATAGTAAATTATTCATTATTGTACAACGATATTAACGATTTGTACATCGCCTTCATCGTATTGTATTTTCATTATATAAATTCCTTTCTCGAGTGGCAAATTCAA
>JAEDFN010000014.1 GCA_016292775.1 Paludibacteraceae bacterium | reverse complement strand
TCAAAATTTCTATAGCGGAAAAATCCGGAAATAAAAAATCATCCGAAAAATCAGACAATTTTTCCAAAACAAAAAGAGGTGATAAAGACCGAAATAGAACAAAAGAACGAGATAATAGAGATTTCTCCGCAAAAAATAGCGGGCGAAAAAAAGAGCGCAAATCCGACAGCCGTAAAGAACCCCAATCTCGCCCTGTAAATAATTATTTCGATGAATTTGTAATAGATGTTGAAAAGCCTTGGAGAAAAAAACGCAGATAACCTATCGGTAATTATCTGCAATCTCCTTTAAACAATTGGCACATAAACAATCGCTGTAATTATCAGCAATATACTTACGCGCATTGGTACTAAGCAATACTGATGCGCATTGACATTCAGCTATATTTTCGTGATTACAGATAAATTTTCTGCCACATCTCGGACATGTTTTCTCTTTCATAATAACATAAATATAAGTACTCCCGATGTAAACATTTGCATCGGGAGTAAAAATTTATTATTCTAATTCTTTAATTATTCTATCAACTTCAGATTGGAATTGCTCGATAATTGTATTATAATATTTTTTAATCTCTTTCGGATTATTAGTACCTTCAGGATTATTGATTTTCATCATAATTTCACGATAAGCCAAAACCACCTCATTGATAATGGAATCCATTTTTGTATTGGAAAACTCTTTTACAAGGCTATTCAATACTATTGCCTCTTGAATTAAAGAAGTGGCAACATAATACACGCATTTTTTTAATTTTCTACGACTTGCCATAGTTGAATAAATTTAAGTAATTATAAGTTGAAAGGATATGCAAAGATAATTATTTTTTTTGATACCACAACTATTCATCAACAATAATTGTTTCTGAAAAATCGGCAAAAATAGGGTAGTGATCGCTTGTTCCACCCATATAATGAGGTCCTGCATAGGTTCTTTTAGGCACGTTGGCATTAATTTTTTTATTCCATTTACCAAGCCAAGTAGGGTTAAATATCTTGGCATGTTTATGGAATTTTATTTTCAATTTACCATTTAACAGAGCCCCTGATACAATAATTTGGTCGAGGCAATCCCACTCACCATTATGGAAATAAGTTCCCTCATCTTTATCTTCATACATATAACCATCCCAACAAAGATTGTATAGCGAATTATTTTCAAATTTCGCCAAATTATAAGGTTTCGCACCCAATATAGTGGTAGGAGAAAAATCAGAAGGATTATCATTAAAATCCCCCATAATGATTATTCCCGCATTAGGATTGTTAAAAAAGATAGTGTCGATACGCTCCTTTAATATAGTAGCCGCAGTAACTCTATTTGAAATTGTAGCAAATTCACCTTCGCGGCGAGAAGGGAAGTGAACTTGAAAAATATGAAGAGTATCTCCAAGATAATCCGTACCTGTTACATATAGAATGTCGCGACTGAAAGTGCTATCATCAAGTTGTACCATTATAGGTTCAGAATGTAAAGGAGAAAACAAATCGGAATTGTATAGAAGGGCAACATCTATACCCCTATTGTCAAGACTTTCAAAATGTATATAATTGAAATTTAAATTAGCATAAGGCGGATTTTTTGTTAGAGCATTCAGCACATTATCATTCTCTATTTCGCACAAACCCACCAACATCGGAGGCTCCCATCCACCAATATTAGTGATAGTTTTCATCACATCATGGATTTTCTTGTAATAGCGAGTATTGTTCCATTTTCTATTAGAATCAGGTAGGAAATCATAATCATTCTTACCCTCATCATGCTGAGTATCAAACAGATTCTCAACATTATAAGTCATTATCTTCATCGTTTGAGAAATTGTATTCGTATTAATGAACAAAAGCAATAAAACTAAAAAACATATATGCCTCATATAGTAATATTATTGAGCAACAAAAATATAAATAAATTTTTGATAAGCAAAAAATAATCGATATAATTATAGTTGCCATTAGTAAAAAATTATTAACTTTGCAGATACAAAAAAATAACATAAAAGATGAAACCAACATTATTTATTTTAGCAGCGGGCATGGGAAGCCGATATGGCGGATTAAAACAGCTTGACACATTAGGCCCGAATGGAGAAACTATAATGGATTACTCTGTGTATGATGCAATTCGTGCGGGATTTGGGAAAATAGTATTTGTAATTCGGAAAGATTTTGAAGAAGACTTTCGCAGAATCGTATTAAGTAAATATCAAAATCACATACCGGTAGACGTTTGTTTTCAGTCAGTAGATAAATTGCCGGAAGGCTTTACTTGTCCTGCAGGAAGAACAAAACCATGGGGAACAAATCATGCTGTATTGATGGGCAAAGATATTATCCACGAGCCATTTGCAGTGATCAATGCAGATGATTTTTATGGCAGAAACAGTTTTGAAGTATTGGCATCGGAGCTGATATCTATGGAAAACAAAAAAAATTCATATTGCATGGTAGGGTATTATGTCGGTAACACTCTCAGTGAGAGTGGCACGGTGAGTCGTGGAGTATGCTCCAAAGATTCATCCGGCTATCTTACTACCGTAGTAGAGCATACATCCATCAAGCGCAAAGATGGAGTGATTACAAATACGGAAAACGGAGTAGAGACAGTTTTAGGCGAAGACACCCTTGTATCTATGAATATGTGGGGCTTCACTCCGGATTATTTCGAGTATTCCGAAAACTATTTTGTAGACTTCTTAAAAGAAAAATTACATACCGATAAAGCCGAGTTTTATATACCAACCGTAGTAAATAACCTTATCAATCAAGGCATAGCCAAAGTAAAAGTACTCGACACCACCTCCAAATGGTTCGGAGTCACCTACGCCGAAGACCGCACTACCGTAGTCGACAAACTCAACACCCTCATCCAACAAGGCGAATACCCGACACCACTATTTTAATTGGCTTATAATACAAATAGATTGATGTCACAAGTAGTAACAATTAACAAGATATATATGGAGGATTAATATGGGAATTATAATGAAAATACTTGTCTTTTTCGCATTATTATGTGCTGTAGTAAAAGAGTTTATAAGTAATAGTGATAAAGATTTTTGGGGGAAATAATATGATTACATTAATGATATTATTTATAAAGATAGTTTGGTATTATTGGGAAATAGAATCTTTTGATTACTACGTTTATACCGCAAAGACTAAAACTTATCAACAAGCAAAAAAAGATGAAGAAATATATAAGAAAAAAATAATGAAATGCTACTCGTTATTTTGGAAAATTTCAATACCTTTACTTTTGATTTTGTTGCCAATATGGTTCTATGTATGTTTTTGATTTATAATACATTATCAATATGTAAATATAATAACTTAGAAAAATAATAAACGTAATTATATATAGTAATAAATATTAATCAGCCCCATTACTTGGGGTATCAATAAAAAAGAGAAATATGACTCACACACTAACTTCCACACAAACAAGGATTATGACAATGTGAGGGGTACTATTTAAAATCTGAACTAAATAAATCAAAAGATTTTTTACTTGATAAATATACTATCAGATATATAAATCACATAGATATAAAAGTTGCTTTGGAATGGTTTAATGAATTGAATAATTAATACGAAATTTTTTTTGATTTTATGAAAATAGATTTCATAATACATGTCTAATTTTGCAACCGAGATCATCTTAGATATTAATAATTTAAATTTTTATGATTATGACAAAGGAAGACATTGAAAAAAGATTGAGGAAATTAAGTTAGCAATCAGTAAGAAAGATTATGAAATTGAATAAACTTATGCTGTTTCTGTTGAAGTAAAACCAAATGCTTATGGTTGTTATGATATGGTAATTCTTACCTTAGATAATGGGAAAGTAATTGATATAAGAGAATCTGATAAACAATATGATTCTACAAATGACAAAATTAGAAAACTTTTTTAAGTTGATAATTAAGGATTTTAAACAATACAAAAAAGCGGATACTGACTTATTCAGTATCCGCTTTTTTGTTGCCCCACTAGGACTCGAACCCAGACATACAGAACCAGAATCTGCTGTGCTACCATTACACAATAGGGCAGTGCGTTTTCACTTTGCAAAGTTACAATTTATTCTTTAATTACAAGCATTTTTATTGTATTTTTTATCTGTTTGTTCTTCAATAAGTTTGATATTTGCGTTGCTCTATTTGTAATAATACTCGCAATTGATTCTCGTTTTTATTGTAATAATATTCGCTGATATATATGCGATGCTTATTATATGTCTCAACTTGATAGGGCTCTAATGTTATCTCTTTTATACTGTCGATATCATTACAGTGTAATGGTCGTAATAATACAGTAGCTTTGAAATAACTATCACTACTATAGGTAGTATCGGTAACAAAATCTAAAAGCATCACTTCGAATGGTAAAGTTACCACTGCTTCTTTTGAATTATATCCCTCTATCTCAAAATAATTGCGATGCAGACTTACTTTATATTCTTTTACTACTTTGCACTGATCTACTACTATTATAGCTATTACTGATAGTAAAATAATTATCCCTACTATCCAAAAAATCTTTTTCTTCATAGTTTTTTTAGATAAAAAATAAGGGAACCTTTAATAATAAAGATTCCCTTATTATATAATAATTTATATTATCCAAGCATATTCAACATGATACCTGCCGCTACTGCAGAGCCTATCACACCGGCTACGTTTGGTCCCATCGCATGCATGAGCAAGAAGTTACTTGGATTCTCTTCTTGACCTACAGTTTGTGAAACACGTGCTGCCATCGGTACTGCTGATACTCCCGCAGAGCCGATAAGAGGATTGATAGGGTTCTTTAAGAACAAGTTCATGAATTTTGCTAATAATACTCCTGATGCACTTCCCAAACTGAATGCAAGGATACCGATACCAAGTATCATAAGGGTTCTTACATTCAAGAATGCATCGGCTGTAGCAGTTGCACCTACCGTTATTCCTAAGAATATCGTACAGATATTCATAAGTTCGTTTTGTGCCGTTTTTGTTAAACGATCTACCACGCCGCATTCACGCATCAAGTTACCAAGCATCAAACAACCTAAAAGTGGAGTAGCGTCCGGTAATAATAATGCTACGATGATAGTAACCATGATAGGGAAAATAATTTTCTCTTTTTTGGATACCGTACGTATTTGCTTCATCTGTATCGCACGCTCTTTTTTTGTTGTCAACGCTCTCATGATAGGAGGTTGAATTACAGGTACAAGTGCCATGTAAGAGTATGCAGCTACCGCAATTGGTCCTAAAAGTTGTGGTGCCAATTTTGATGTAAGGAAGATAGCTGTTGGTCCGTCAGCACCTCCGATAATACCTATAGATGCAGCTTCTGCCGGTGAGAATAACCCGGTTGCTCTCGCTCCAAGGAATGTGGCAAAAATACCAATCTGTGCTGCCGCTCCGAGTAACAAACTCTTTGGATTCGCCAATAGCGGTCCAAAATCCGTCATAGAGCCTACACCTATAAATATCAAACAAGGATAGATACCTAATTTTACACCTAAATAGAGATAGTCTAATAATCCTGCACCATTAGCAAATTCTTGCCAATGTACATGTCCGTCTGCAAATAATTCAGGAGTGTATAATCCTGCACCGGGTATGTTGGTAAGTAACATACCAAATGCTATAGGTAATAATAATAGCGGCTCGAATTTCTTTACTATTGCCAAGTAAAATAATAAACAAGCAATACATATCATTACCAGATATTTCCACCCGTATTTATCTGCAAAAAGTGAATAGATACCGGAGTCTTTAGCAAACTTAGATATTGATTTTCCTAATTCTATCGGCTCTTCAACTTCTTCTGACGCAATGTCGTCGGAAACTTCCGAAGCTACAACTTCTACGTTTGCTGCAACAGCCGATTTCTCAACGTCTTGCGCAACAACTTTGTTTCCACCAAAAGAAAAGAGGAAAACAATCAAAACCAAAACTATTTTTAATATATTCTTCATATACTTTTATAATTTTGATTTTTATGCCATCATTAGCAAGTCGTCTTCTTGCATTACGTTTTGACCTGGAGTAACTTTAATACTTGTAACAACGCCGTCTTTCTCTGCTTTGATTTCGTTCTCCATCTTCATAGATTCCATTGTAAGCAGTGTTTGACCACGTTTAACACTTTCACCTTCAGAAACTAAAATTTTGATGATACTACCCGGAAGTGGTGATTTTACCGGTTTTGCATTTGCTGCGCTTGCAGCAGGAGCAGGAGCGGCTGCAGGTGCCGGTGCAGGAGCAGGTTTTGCAACAGGAGCTGCAGGTGCAGGAGCAGGAGCTGCTACAGGTGCGCCGGAAACAGCAATATCTACTAATTTATCATCTTGCATTACGCTCTTGCCGGCCTCTACATAAATCTTGCTGATTACTCCGTCGGCTTCTGCCATAATGCTGTTTTCCATCTTCATTGATTCGATGGTCATGATAACTTCACCTTTCTTAACTGATTGGCCTTCTGTTACCATCACTTTGATGATGCTACCCGGTAATTGTGATTTTACTGTAACAACCTTAGCTGATGAACTTGGGGTTGGTGCAGGTATAGGATCTACTTTTCCAGGAGTTTTCTTTGCAACAGGAGCAGCCACAGTAGCATTAGATACTTTGTTTACTTCTTTGTCAACTACTACTGTGTAGTTACTTCCGTTTACAACAACGTCCATTGTGTTGTTGTCCAATTCATTTACAGAAACTTCAAAATTGTTTCCGTCTATAGAGAATTTGAATTTCTTCATTTAATTTTTACTATTAAAGATTATAAAACCCGAAAATTTTTGAATTCCATGGAGAGTTTCTTCTATCTACTGTTTTGATAGTTAGTTTACCGCTCTCTTCATCGTGTACTTCTTCTTCATAACAACCTTCTTCGTTGAAATAAAGACTTAATGCCGTTGCTATTGCAACGCTATCAAGGTCAGATACACCATTTGCGCTAATTACTTGCGCCGGTTTGTTACAACATTTGTCGGATAATGCTACGTCTACAGAGATTTCATCATTATCGTCTACTTGTATGTTGAACTTTACGCCTTCGATTGAAAAATTAATTTTTTTCATATCATCTACGAATAAGATTATTATTTAAACCATAAATCTTAGAATTCCATGGGGAATATCTACGCTCTACGCTCTTTATCGTAATAATATGGCTCTCTTCATCATGTACATCGTCGAAATATAGATGTAGGGCAGTAGCAATAGCAGCACTGTCTAAAGCAGGAATATGCTCAATAGTAGTCTCTTCTATTACATTTTGATCTGCTCCTGATTTCTCTTTTTGACTGGCTTTCTTTACACTCACTTTTGGTGCCATTACTTTGCCGAATAAGCTGATAATGAAAATCAAAAATACGAGTACGATAAATACTATGCCAATACCCATAAAAGTAATTATAAGAGCATTGCCCCAATTTATTGATGCAAGTACCATATATTATAAAGGAATATTAGAGTGTTTCTTTAATGGGTTAGAAAGCTTTTTAGTTTGTAAAGCTTGGAATGCACGAATTACACGGAAACGAGTATTTCTTGGTTCGATAACGTCGTCGATGTAACCGTAAGCTGCTGCTTGATATGGATTAGAGAATTTGTCTTTATACTCTGCAGTTTTCTCTGCAATGAATTTAGCTTTCTCTTCTGGGTCTTCCATCTTGCTGATAGTACGTCCTTCCAATACCTCAATAGCACCTGCTGCACCCATAACTGCGATTTCTGCTGTTGGCCATGCGTAGTTAAAATCACCACGTAATTGTTTAGAACTCATAACGTCGTGAGCACCACCATATGATTTACGTAATGTTACAGTAACTTTTGGCACTGTAGCTTCACCGTATGCAAACATAAGTTTTGCTCCGTGGATAATAATACCTGCATACTCTTGTCCTGATCCAGGTAAGAAGCCCGGTACATCTACCAATGTAAGCAATGGAATGTTGAAGGCATCGCAGAAACGAATGAAACGTGCTGCTTTACGTGATGCATCACAATCCAAAATACCTGCTATAAAGCCCGGTTGGTTTGCGATAATACCTGTTGATACACCGTTGAAACGAGCAAAACCTACGATGATATTCTTAGCATAGTTCTCGTGAACTTCCATGAATTTACCATTATCAACGATAGCATTGATAACGCGTTTCATATCGTATGGTTGGTTAGGATTATCAGGGATAATTTCATTAAGCTCGTCTTCAAGACGGTTGATAGGGTCGTTACATGGAACTACAGGGGCCTCTTCAAGGTTGTTTTGTGGTAAATAAGAAATCAATTCACGGATTTTCTCGATACCGGCTTGCTCGTTCTCAACACGGAAGTGTGCAACACCTGATTTGGTAGCGTGAATTTTTGCTCCACCAAGGTCTTCTGTAGAAATGCTTTCTCCGGTTACTGATTTTACTACTTTCGGACCGGTTACGAACATATAACTGTTTTCTTCTGTCATCAAAATAAAGTCGGTCAATGCAGGAGAATATACTGCACCACCGGCACAAGGACCGAAAATAGCTGATATTTGTGGAATTACACCTGATGCAAGGATGTTGCGCTCAAAGATTTCAGCATAACCTGCCAATGCTGTTACACCTTCTTGAATACGTGCACCTCCTGAATCGTTGATACCGATTACAGGTGCTCCCATCTTCATTGCAAGATCCATTACTTTACAGATTTTTTGTGCCATTGTCTCTGAAAGTGATCCTCCGAATACTGTAAAGTCTTGTGCAAATACATATACTGAACGACCTTCAATTGTACCGTGTCCGATTACTACACCGTCTCCTAAATATTTCTCTTTTTCAAGTCCGAAATTTGTACATCTATGAGTTACAAACATATCCAACTCTTCGAATGAACCTTCATCAAGAAGCATTGTGATACGTTCACGTGCAGTAAACTTACCTTTACTATGTTGTGAATCAATACGTTTTTGTCCACCACCTAATTTGGCTTGAACACGTAAATCTATAAGTTGTTTTACTTTTTCTTTATTTTCCATTGTAAATAAAATTTATATTTTCTTTTTAGAAATTACTTGTTTGGATTTTCGCATATCTCAGTTAATACACCATGTGTTGATTTCGGGTGTAAGAATGCAATGTTAAGACCTTCAGCACCTTTACGTGGAGCTTTGTCTATCAATTGGATGCCTGCTGCAGCTGCTTCATCTAACGCCTCTTGTACGTTTTCTACACAGAATGCTACATGGTGAACACCTCCACGTGGATTTTTCTCTAACCATTTTGCAATTGTACTATCTTCTGATGTCGGCTCTAAAAGCTCAATTTTTGTTTGTCCTACTTTGAAAAAGGCTGTTTTTACTTTTTGATCAGCTACTTCTTCAATAGAATAACATTTTGTACCAAGTAATTGCTCATAGTAAGGAATTACTTCATCTAGCTTGCTTACAGCAATGCCAAGATGTTCAATGTGAGTTGGTTTCATAAAGATTTAAAATTAATAGTTAATTATTTTATATATATATTTTTTCATAAAACATTCGCGGTGCAAAGTTACCCTTTTATTTGCTAACTACAAAAAAATTTTAAAAAAATATTACCTTTTTCTTCCCTTTTTTTCAGGGTGTTATTACGCATGTATGTTACACTATTAATTATGCTTTTTATTATACCGAAATTTTTATTTTTGAATTATTTATCATACCTTTGTACGTTAATTTATTACATCGCTATATGATTAGAAATCAAGAATATCACCAATTGCTTCAAGTATATAAAGCCTCTGCAGGCTCCGGTAAAACGTATCAACTGGCTTACAATTATATAAAATATTTATTCTTGGCTCAAGAGGCTTATATAATGGATGACGACTCATCGAAGTGGTACCCTAATGCTCATCGTACTATTCTTGCGGTTACTTTTACCAATAAGTCTACCGATGAAATGAAAACACGTATTCTTGACCGCCTTTTTAAATTATCTAAAAATAATTTCTCTGGTGAAATTGCTGATTATGTTGAAAAATTAAAACACGATTGCAATTTTCTCGCCGATAAAGACGACTCGGTTTTTAGCTCTGTTGCCGGTAGATTACTATCTGATTTATTACAAGATTTCCCATCTTTCAGAGTTTCTACTATCGACAGTTTTTTTCAATCAATTGTTCGTTCTTTTGCCCAAGAGTTGAATATTGATATGAATTATCGTGTAGAATTGGATACCGATGTTATCATCGAAGAGGCTACTGATAATATGCTTAATGAAAAGGTTAATTCCCAAGAATTTATTAATTGGATGCTCACTTTTTCTCAAGATAATATCAGTGAAGGAAAATCTTGGAATATCCGTAAAGATATTATTGCTCTGAAAGATATTATAAATCAAGAATCTTTCAGAATGGAAACACAACACTCCGAAAGTTTTAATATTAACACGTTAGCCGAATTGAAAAAATTTATCAGTATTGGTAAAACTCAATATTTGACATTACTTTCGAATGCTTGTGATGAAATCAAAAAATATGAGAAGGAGATTGAGAATTCGAATATTAAATCTACTTTGAAAACACAAATTTTAAAGTTGTCTTCCGTTGTTGATAATCCGGATTCTTTTGAAATAAAAAAAACAATCCAAGATGCCCTGGATAATGATAATGATTGGTGGTATAATAAAGCCAATCAAAAATATTTGGATAATTTATTCATTGATAAATTAAAAGTAGATATAAATAATGTATTGAATTTAATTAAGGAGGATTCCGAGCAGAAAAAAATATATAATACTCTAAAGGAGATTAATAAAAATATTTATATTCTGGGTATTACTCAAACTCTCCAGGAGAATATTAATCAAGTATGCCTCGATAATGATTGTGTTATTCTCTCTTCTACCAATGAGTTTATTCAAAAAATTATCGACAATTCCGATGTGCCTTTTATTTACGAAAAAACAGGCTCTTCTATTCGTCACTATATGATTGACGAATTTCAAGATACTTCACAACTGCAGTGGAAAAATTTTATCCCGTTGCTTAAAGAGTCGTTCAGCCAAGATTACGAATCTCTTATCGTGGGGGATGTGAAACAAAGTATTTACAGATGGCGTAATGGTGATTGGAATATTCTTAATAATATTGGTAAGGGAAAGGATTTTAAAGATGAAAACGAACTTGTAAATATCCAATCGCTGGATAATAATTTCCGAAGTGCAAAGAATATCGTAAATTTTAACAATCTGATTTTTACTAAACTACCTAAAATAATCGATCCTGAATTATGCAACTTGTATAATGTTGACGAAACAAAACAAAATGCAAGAAGCTCTAATGATGGCTTTGTTTCTTGCTCTTTTATTACTCCCGACAAGAATGATAAATTTGTAGATATTGCTCTTGATAAATTAATAGAAAATATCAGAGCTTTACGTGAAATCAATGTTCCTTTTTCAAAAATGGCCATTATCGTTCGTCGTAATAATGAGGGTAGTGTAGTAGCGAACAGATTGCTTTTAGAGAAAATCCCTTTCTATTCGGCAGATGCACTAAAAACATCGGATAATAATGCAGTAAAATTTATCTTGTCGCTTGTGGAGTTCTGTACTGATATGAAGAATTTATTGTTTCGTGCAAACTTATTAGTCGACACATATTATTTACTTGGTAAAAACATATCTGAAATAGATTGGATGTGTGTAGATACAAATTCTATTGATGAGTGGCTCTCTTTTTGGTTAAGAATTTGGTTTGAAAATAATAATACCAATGCCATTACTAATAAGGTGAATGAGATAAAGAAAATCAGTAAAATGTCGTTACTGCCGATGGTACAAAATATTGATAAATTTTTTGGTTTATCTAATTTGAATGGTAGTAAACAACACTATCTCTTCATTCAGTCGTTAATGGATAATATCAATGCTTTTTCAGAAAAATTCAAGTATCAAAATATTACAAATTTCTTGAAATATTGGAGCGAAAAATCGAATAATATCTCCATTACTATGCCTAATGCTAATAATGCTATTCAGATTATTACTATTCATAAATCAAAAGGATTAGAATTTGATGCAGTGTTTTTACCTTTTATCAACTTTAAAGCCACTAAAGATGGTATTGTAGATAGTTTTCACAAAGAATTCCTTTTCACTCACTTTAAACAAAACAAGGTTATTCTGAATATTAATAACAAGAAACTAAAAAATTCAGCATTTAATTCACTGTATGATAGCAATTTGATAGATAAGCTGTCTGACATGCTGAATATTTTTTATGTTGCCGTTACTCGTCCTACGAAGTATCTGTTTATTAATTTTGAAATGAAGAAAGATAGCCTTGGAGAAAAGGTTAAATCTATTTTGGATGAAGACGAAGGGAAAGAAATAATGAATATTAATTTAGATACATACACTTGTGGTGAATTAGTTGAAATTAAAGATGATAATAAAAATAATAATAAGGAATCAGAGGTTTTTAATTATATAGATATCAACTATAAAAACAATATTGATAATAATTTATTCGTTAAAAAGGGGCAAAGTACTCTTACCGAAGAGGAACGGTTGAAAATAAAGCATGGTATTATCATGCATAAAATTTTCGAAAATATTAAGTATTTTTCGGATATCGATAGGGTGGTAAATCAATTTTGTTCTGATGGTATTATCGAAGATAAAAATTTGATTTACGAATACATTGATGAAATACGTAATAGTGATGTATCTACTTTTTTTGATGATGATAATGGATTCAAGGTCTATAATGAGATTGAAATTTTTAATAGCATAGATGATTGTATTAATCGGTGTGACAGACTAATGATAAAGGATAATCATGCAATTATTATTGATTATAAGTTTGGAAAAATTAATAAGATATATGAAAATCAAATAAGGAATTACATCAGTGTAGTAAAAAATATGGGTTACGAAAATGTAGATGGTTATCTGTTGTATTTTCCTGATTGTAATTGTATTAAAGTGAATAAAAAATGAGATATAGATTTTATACTTTATTAGTTCTATCCTTATTATTTTTTGCGTGTAAGGATAAAAATGCAAATAATAACTCTTCGTCTGAAAATGATTCTACATCAGTGAATGCCGTTAGTCATTCTAAAATAATTAAATATGGTGTGGATGTTACGGATTTAATAGAGAGTGAGAACACAATTTCTCCGGGTCATAGTCTTTCAAATATTTTATCGAGTAGCGGAGCGGATGCGAATAGTATTAATAATCTGAATTTGGTTCCGGATTCTATTTTAGATCCCAGAAAAATTAATGCCGGTAATAAGTACACTATATATAATG
This sequence comes from Paludibacteraceae bacterium, assembly GCA_016292775.1. Classification (GTDB taxonomy): domain Bacteria; phylum Bacteroidota; class Bacteroidia; order Bacteroidales; family Paludibacteraceae; genus Aphodosoma. The sequence goes on along the minus strand of JAEDFN010000014.1, from coordinate 23,526 downwards.
TAAACGATTCTGCTCACACTTTAAGATATTTTGTTTATCATAAATCAAAACAAGATTTTGTTGTATTGGAATTTTTAGAAGATACTATTATAGCTTCAATTTTTTCGAAACCTGCAATTTCTAAAAAACGAGTTTCCGGTGCAGTAATAACTTCGTCGTTATGGAATGCTATCAGCGACTCGGAGTTGGACATCAATTTGGCGCTGAAATTATCGGATATATATGCATGGAGTATCGACTTTTTCGGTCTACAAAAGATGGATAGTTTTATTGTATACTATAGCGAATTATATATCGACAATGAGCCGATAGGTATTGATTCTATCTATTCAGCAATTTTTTACCATGCAAATCATCCTTACTACGCTATATATTTTGAAAAAGAAGATATTAAAGGATATTGGGATTTGGAAGGAAATAGTTTAAGAAAAGCTTTTTTAAAGGCTCCATTGAGTTTTTCAAGAATCTCCAGCCATTTTACTTATGCTCGTAAGCACCCGATATACAAAACAGTGCGTCCTCACACAGGGGTGGATTATGCTGCTCCGGCAGGTACTCCGGTAATGAGCATCGGCGATGGGGTAGTAATTGCCAAGGGATATAAGGGTGGTGGTGGAAACACCATTAAAATAAGGCATAATTCCGTTTATACCACCGCTTATCTACACCTTTCCAAATTCGCTTCAAATATAAAAGAGGGTACACATGTAAGTCAAGGTCAGGTAATCGGTTATGTCGGTAGCACAGGTTCTTCTACCGGTCCTCATCTTGATTTTAGAGTATGGAAAAACGGAGAACCTATCAACCCGCTGAAATTGGAATCTCCTCCTGTAGAACCAATTCCTGATAATCTAAAGGCTGAATTTGATTCAATTAAAATTCCTCTTATAGAAATATTGAAATAATCAAATCTTCTTACAATTAATTAATACTCGTTTGGAGGGGAAAATTGTGGTAGCAAATACATAATTATCCCCTCCATTTTTTACTTTATAATTGTTACGAAGATTATCTGCTGTTATAGGGAAATTCCTTACCGTAATATTGGCTTTCTCATATTTTTTAAAAAATTGTTTCGCTTCTTTCTTGTTAAACTCCACTATATCAACTATCTCGAATTTTCTTCCCGGAAAATTTTTAATTATTTCGTTTGAAGTATATAAATGCGAATTGACATCAATTTTGTTTGCATCGTATCTGTTAGCAATAGTTTTATACAATCCGCTTTTTAAAAAAGAGGCGTATGGTTCGTATAAATATTTTCCAAAATCAGATGGATATACACTTTCTATAGATGCCTCTTCAAAAAAATCAGATTGCATAATGGATATCTCATTATCAGATTCCGAAATATTGACAGCTACTATTTTGGTATTACTATCTGTTGTACAAAAATCTATGATAACGAAAATCTCTTTACATTCATTGTCAACACCGATGGAATAGATACTTTTTACACAATGCAATTGAGATAATAGCTGTTTAATATCAAACATCGGCGACAATTTTATAGCTAAGTAATTAGTGATTTTTTTTATCTCGGGAATCAATAACGATATATTTGGAGTGCAGTTTTCAAGAAGTACTACCTTTTCTCCATTTTTACCTCTTCGAGCCGGATCGATAAATACTATATCATATTTATTACTATTTGTTTTTAAAAATTCTTCAGCGTCACAGTTAATTACTTCCGCATGTCTATTAAAAAATTCGAAATTATGTCTTGTTATCTCGGATAGCTCTTTGTCCTTTTCAATCAAAATCGCTGACGATGCATTTTGTGAAATATAATAAGCATCCACACCAAAACCACATGTCATATCCAATAATGTGTATTCTTTATCAGAAAACAAATCGGTAATCACTTTTGCTTTGAATTTTGCCGTGTTCTCACTCGAACATTGCTCTAATGAGAGATGTACGGGGTAAAGTAAATTATCAAATTCTGTCCATGCAGGCACTTTGCGCTTTAAAATTTGATAGCCGGATATCTGCCTTAATGCCAATTGAATATCAATATCAGTACGTTTATTATCAAGCGCCAATTGAAAAACATCATCATTCAAATGATTTTTTATATATAATTTAGTATTTTCATCCATCATCATTACAGTAAAAATTGTTTGCAAAAGTACTTATTTTATCTTGAATACTAAAATGTTAAAGGTAGAATATTGATATATAAATTATTTTTGGTAACTTTGCAACGGATAATGCTTATAAATTTTTATCCAAGAAATAAATTAACCAAACAAGTTATACGTATGGAATTAAAAATTGTAGTACTTGCCAAACAAGTACCGGATACACGTAATGTAGGAAAAGATGCAATGAAAGAGGATGGTACCGTAAATCGTGCTGCTCTTCCTGCAATTTTTAACCCGGAGGACTTAAATGCTTTGGAACAAGCATTACGTTTGAAAGAAAAAAATCCAGGTTCAACTGTACATATTTTAACTATGGGACCTTCACGTGCTGCAGAAGTTATTCGTGAAAGTATTTTCCGTGGTGCTGATGGTGGATACCTGTTAAGTGGTCGTGAATTTGCCGGTTCTGACACATTAGCTACTTCATATGCACTCTCTTGTGCTCTTCGTAAAATAGGAAAAATAGATATTATTATCTGTGGTAGACAAGCTATTGATGGTGATACTGCTCAAGTTGGCCCTCAAGTAGCGGAAAAATTATCTATCCCTCAAATAACTTATGCGGAAGAGATTGTTGATGTAAAAGATAATACTATCATTGTTAAACGCCGTCTTGAACGTGGTACTGAAGTAGTTCAAGGTAAATTACCTATGCTCGTCACAGTAAATGGTTCTGCTGCGCCATGTCGCCCTCGTCATGCAAAACTGACTATGAAATATAAATTGGCTAAAACTCCTTCTGAAATTGCAGAAGCCGGTTTGGATTATACCGATTTGTTGAGTAAAAAACCTTACTTAAAAATAAACGAGCTCAGTGTTGCTGATATCGATCACGACCCTAAATGGCTCGGTATGTCAGGCTCTCCTACTAAGGTGAAACAAATTGAGAGCGTGGTATTTACAGCTAAAGAGAGTAAACGTTTACAACCTACAGATGCTGAGATTGATGCTTTAATGAAAGAATTAATTGTAAACCACACTATCGGTTAATGTTTACAGTTGTTTTTTCACAGTTTATTAATGTAAAATTTTTAATACAATGAATAATATATTTGTATATTTGGAAATTGAAGATGGCATTGTTGCTGAAGTCAGTCTTGAGTTACTTACAAAGGGTCGTACTTTGGCCGATAAATTAGGTTGTAAATTAGAGGCTCTTGCTATTGGTTACAATCTCGATGGTGTAGCAGCTCAAGTATTCCCTTATGGTGTTGACCGTCTTACAATTGCTGATGATAAAAGATTAAAATATTATACTACTTTACCTCATACAAGTATCGTAGTCAAACTCTTTAAAGAAGAGAAACCTCAAATTGCTTTATTAGGAGCTACTTCCGTTGGTCGTGATTTGGGTCCTCGCGTTTCTTCCGCTCTCTTTAGTGGATTGACAGCCGATTGTACTATGCTCGAAATCGGTGAATACGAGGATAAGAAAAACAACAAACATTACGACAACTTACTCTATCAAATTCGCCCTGCTTTTGGTGGTAATATCGTTGCTACTATCGTAAACCCTGAATGTCGCCCTCAAATGGCTACAGTAAGAGAAGGCGTTATGAAAAAACAAATTCTCGATAATAACTACAAGGGTGAAGTGAGATGTATTGATGTAAACGATTATGTTTCTAACGAAGATTTCGCTATTGAGGTTATCAATCGTAATATCGAAAAGTCTAAATTAAATATCAAATCCGCCCCTATTATCGTAGCCGGTGGTTATGGTATGGGAAGTGCAGAGGGCTTCAATATGCTTTATGAATTAGCTTCTGTGCTTGGTGGCGAAGTAGGTGCTTCTCGTGCCGCTGTTGATGCAGGTTTCTGCGAACATGAACGCCAAATTGGTCAAACTGGTGTTACCGTTCGTCCTAAACTCTATATCGCTTGTGGTATTTCCGGTCAAATTCAACATATTGCCGGTATGCAAGATAGCTCTATTATCATCGCTATCAATAACGACCCTAATGCTCCTATCAATACTATTGCCGATTATGTGATAACCGGTAATGTGGAGGATGTCGTTCCTAAACTCATTAAATATTATAAAGCTAACACCAAATAAAAACCGTATTAATCTTATTTTATTATGAACTTTTATAAAGAAAATCCTGCATTAAAATTTCAACTCTCTCATCCTTTAATGGAGAAAATCGTTACTCTTAAAGAGAGAAATTACGAGGATAAAGATAAATATGATTATGCACCGGAAAATTTTGAAGATGCTATCGACTCTTATGATAAAATTCTTGAAATTATCGGCGAAATATGCGGTGAAATTATTGCTCCTAATGCAGAAGGTGTTGATCATGACGGACCTCAAGTTATTAACAATCGAGTAAAATATGCTCCGGGCACTCAAATTAATCATGAAACTTTAGCTAAAGCCGGCCTTTATGGTATGTCTCTTCCTCGCCAATATGGCGGTTTGAACTTCTCTATGGTGCCTTATGTTATGGCTGCAGAATTGGTAAGCCGAGCCGATGCCGGTTTTGCTAACATCTGGGGATTGCAAGATTGTGCGGAAACTATTGCTGAATTCGCTTCTGATGATATTAAAGCTGAATTTTTACCTCGAGTTTGCGCCGGTGAAACTTGCTCTATGGACCTTACCGAGCCTGATGCCGGTTCCGATTTACAAGCTGTGCAATTAAAAGCTACTTTCAACGAAGAAGACCAAACTTGGTATCTTAATGGTGTGAAACGCTTTATTACTAATGGTGATGCACATATTAAATTAGTACTTGCACGTACTGAAGAGGGTACTACCGACGGTCGCGGACTTTCATATTTCGTTTGCGATAATAAACATAATGACAAAATTAAAGTTCGCCGTATCGAAAATAAATTAGGTATTAAAGGTTCTCCTACTTGTGAACTTGTATTTACTAATGCACCGGCAAAACTTATTGGTACTCGCCGTATGGGTCTTATCAAATATGTGATGTCGCTGATGAATGGTGCTCGCCTTGGCGTTGGTGCTCAATCTGTTGGTCTCTCTGCCTCTGCTTATGAAGAGGCCTTGGCTTATGCTAAAGATCGTCGCCAATTTGGTAAAGCTATCATCGAATTCCCTGCCGTATTTGAGATGATTTCTCTTATTAAAGCTAAATTGGACGCTTCTCGTGCTATCCTTTACGAATGTACTCGTTTCGTGGATGTTTATAAAGCTTATGAGGCTATCGAAGCTACAAGAAAATTAACTCCGGAGGAAAAAGCTGAATATAAAGATTTCCAAAAACTTGCCGATGCTTTCACTCCTATGCTTAAAATGTTTGCTTCTGAATTTGCAAATCAAAATGCATACGATTGTATACAGGTACATGGTGGCTCCGGATTTATGAAAGATTATCCTTGTGAACGCCTTTATAGAGATGCACGCATCCTCACTATTTACGAAGGCACTTCACAACTTCAAACAGTAGCTGCTATTCGTCACGTCACCACTCATAGCTATTTAAAACAAATACGTAAATATGAAGCCGAAAATATTGATACACGTTTTGATAATATCAAAAATGCTCTTATTAATATGACTAATCAATATGAAGAGGTGGTTAATAGAGTAGTGGAACTTAAAAATCAAGAGTATACCGACTTTATTGCACGTCGCTTAGTGGAAATGGCAGGACATATTATTATGACTTACTTGCTTATTATTGATGCAACTAGAGATAATCAATTCGATAACTCGGCAAGAGTATATTTCAATTACGCTCAAACAGAATTTGCTAAACATCTGCATTTTATAAACAATTTTAATGCTGATGATGTAAATCTTTATAAAGCATAATATTATCATTTGATAATAACAAAAAAGGTTACGTAGAAATATGTAACCTTTTTTTATTTTACAGGTGTTGTTAATATCAATAATTCTAAGTAAATTTGCATGGATAAAATAAATTACTAAATTAGTCGTAATATGCGGTATATCAACAAAATAAATAAAATATTTATATTAATATTCTTGCTGTTGTCTTCAATTTCAGTTTATTGTCAACAGCAAGATAACTCTATTGCTGATTATTATAAATCTCCGATATCTTCTAACGTAACTTTTTCTTTTGCACAACTTACAGATATTCATATATCAATTACACATTCTCAGAATACCGAAGATTTAGCGAATGCCGTTAATGATATAAACAAACAAGGGCATATCGCATTTGTTATTGTCAGCGGTGATATTGCCGAAACTGGTGATTATAAATCACTTAATCTTGCAAAAAAAGAGTTGGATAAACTAAACTGCCCATACTTTATCATCCCCGGTAATCATGATACAAAATGGAGCGAATCCGGAGCTACCGATTTTATTCGCATATTTGGTGATGATAAATTCAGACTGCAATTTAATGGTTTTGTTTTCCTCGGTTTTAATTCCGGTCCTATTATTAAAATGGGTGATGGTCACATTGCTCCACAAGATATTCAATGGGTTGAACGTCAATTAAAAAACATAGGGAAAAAAACTCCTGTTTTCTTAGTTACTCATTACCCTTTAAAAGGTGGTGACGTTGATAATTGGTATAACTTAACCGATGCAGTGCGAAAATATAATATTCAAGCCTTCTTAGGTGGTCATTATCACAGAAATCTTTTAAATAATTACGACGAAATACCGGGAATACTTTGTCGTTCTACACTAAGAGCTAATGATTCTATCGGTGGGTATACTATATATGATGTTTTTAAAGATTCTATTTCTGTTAATGAAAAAATTATCGGTTTGCCACAACGTGAATGGGCTAAATTAGCAATAGAACAAAAAATATATTTAGAGGGTAATACAAAATCCAATCAACGCCCGGATTTCTCCATAAACAATGTATATAAAAATATTAAGGAAGAGTGGGTCGTTAATAATAAAGTAGGTATTTACGGATCTCCCGCAGTAGATGAAAATAATATTTATTTTGGTGACGATTTTGGGGTAATGCATTGTTTATCACTAAATAAAGGTAAAAAAATATGGTCGTATAACACTTTAAACCGAATTGCTTCAACGCCTATTATTTATAACGATTATATAGTTTTCGGCTCTTGCGACTTTTATATTTACTGCCTTAATAAAAATACCGGCAAACTAATATGGAAATTTAAAACTAATAATGCCGTGTTAGGTTCACCTATTGTAGATAATAATATCGTATATATCGGAAGTAGTGATAGATACTTTAGAGCCATTAATATTGAAACCGGAGATTTAATCTGGTCATTCAACGGATTAAATAATTATCAAGAATCACGCCCCGTTATTGTAGACAATAAAATTATTTTCGGAGCTTGGGATAGCTATTTATATTGCCTTGATAAAACAAACGGTAATTTATTGTGGAAATGGAATAACGGAAATGAAAGACCTCATTATTCACCTGCTGCCGTATGGCCCGTTGTTGCAAATGAAAAAGTATTTATAGTTGCTCCAGATAGATTCTTTACCGCTATTGACATCAACTCAGGTAAAACCGTTTGGAGAACTAAAAATCATACAGTTAGGGAGTCGATAGGAATTTCTAAAGATAAGCAACTTGTATATGCAAAATGCATGAATGACAGCGTTGTTGCTATTTCTACAACCTCTTCGCATCCTGATGTCGTATGGAAAATTAATGCAGAATATGGGTATGACCATAATTCTTCGATGTTGATAGATGATGGAAATCATTTACTATTAACTACAAAAAACGGATTAATTGTCGCTCTTAATCCTAAATCCGGTAATATAATTTGGAAACATAAATTCAGTAATTCAATAATAAATACTATTATTCCCGTTTCTGATAATAAATGGGCTATAACAACAACAGAAGGTTACATCGCAATTATATCAGAAAAATAACAATCACTCTTATGAAAAAATATTCTTCATATATTCTTTTTTTATGTTTAATCTTACTGGCATTAGTAGGATGCAGTACTGCTGCGCGTTTAAAAAAAGCAGATAAATTATATGAAAATGGGGAATATTATGCTGCAAGTGAAAAATATAAAAAGCTGCAAAATAAATTATCTTCTAAAAAGCAGAAAAAATTAAAAGCCTCCGTTAATTTTAAAATGGGGGAGTGCTATCGTAATTTAAATAATCATCCAAGAGCTATTAGAGCGTATAATTCCGCTATCAGATATAAGTATCCTGATTCAATAATGTACCTCAATATTGCGAAGAGCCTGTTAGTTACTCAGAAATATAAAGAATCGCAAAAGCATTTCGAGACGTATTTAAAGTCATATCCAAATGATTATGAAGCCCAATGCGGACTATATTCGGCAAAAAAAGCCCAAATACAATTGCGAAACCCTAACAGGTATAAAGTATCGGAAGCAAAAGAATTTAATAGCAAAAAAGGTTCGAATTTCTGTCCGATTTTAATAGGCGAGGAGTCGAATTCAATCATGTTTTCTTCTAATAGACCTACAAAAAATATCCGTTCAATAAATCCAATTACCGGAGTTCAAAATAATAACATATACTTTTCAAAACAAAATAAATCAGGCAAATGGGATGACGTATCGCCTATAGAAGGAAGTGTTAATACTACCGCAGATGAGGGTGCAATTTCTCTTACTTCCGATGGTAAAACTATGTATTTTACTCGCTGTGAAGATGATTTTGAGGCAGCTCAAATTTGGAAATCCGAACGATCAGGCGGTGAATGGAGCGAACCGGTATTAATTACTCTTTTTCCTGATAGCTCTATTTCTTGCGCACATCCTTCTATCTCTTTTGATGGATCGCAACTATATTTTGTAAGTGATGCGCAAGACGGATACGGACAAAAAGATATTTATGTTTCTACTTTTGCAGAAGGTAAATGGGGTATTCCTCAAAATCTTGGTTCTCAAATAAATACATCCGGTAATGAGATGTTTCCATACATCAGGCATGATGGGGTATTATTCTTCTCTTCAAATGGACATACCGGGCTCGGCGGTCTTGATATTTATATGGCAGAAAAAGATTCTACCGGAAATTGGACCGTTACTAATATGATGGCACCTATTAATTCTCCTAATGATGACTTTGGTATTACTTTTAGTCGTAACAATGATTTCGGTTATTTCTCTTCTAATAGAAATCAGAAAAAATTTATTGATAAACTATACAAATTTGAATATCCTCCGTTTGTATATGCCATTGAAGGTCACGCTGTTGATCAAGATGGTAACTTACTTGGAGAAACAATAATTCGCCTTGTCGGTGATAATGGTGATATTGTTAAAGTACGCACTAAAAAAGATGGTTCATATAGGATAAACTTAAATCTCAATACGAAATACGTAATGATGGCGTCTCATAAAGGATATCTTAACGCATCACATATTCTGAATACTTTCGACCTTAACGACAGTAAGATTTTTAAGAACGATTTTATGCTTTCTTCCATATCCAAACCGGTGAAGATGGATAATATTTTCTATGAATTTGGAAAATGGACTCTTACGGAAAATTCAGAAGCGGGACTTAATGCTTTAGTTAAGATTCTTAATGATAACCCAAATATAGTCATTGAGTTATCTGCACATACAGATATGGTAGGTAATGAAAGAACTAATTTGGAATTATCGCAAAAAAGAGCTCAATCGGTTGTCAATTATTTAATAAAAGCAGGTATTGATAAAGAGAGACTTCAACCAAAAGGATACGGAAAATCACAACCTGTTGTTGTTTCTGCTGAATTAGCAAAAAAATACAAATTCCTAAAAGAAGGTGATGTACTCTCTCCGGAATTTATTGTTAATCTAACCGATGAGCAACAAGAAATTTGTAACCAAATAAATAGACGTACTGAATTTAAAGTTATTAAAACTACATATAAACTATATTGATTATGAAGCAATATCACGATTTATTATATAGAATTCTAAATGAAGGGGTACATAAAGAAGATAGAACAGGTACCGGAACAATCAGTATTTTCGGCCATCAAATGGTTTTTGACCTAAATAATGGATTTCCTTTATTAACAACCAAAAAGCTTCACCTAAAATCGATTATTTACGAATTACTATGGTTCTTAAATGGTGATACTAACGTCAAATATCTTCAAGATAATGGCGTTAGAATTTGGAATGAATGGGCTGATGAAAATGGAGATTTAGGACACATTTACGGCTATCAATGGCGTTCTTGGCCTGATTATAATGGGGGCAGTATCGACCAAATTTCTGATGTCATAGAACAGATTAAAAAAAATCCGGATTCCAGAAGGTTAATTGTAAGTTCTTGGAATGTAGCTGATTTAAATAATATGAATTTACCTCCGTGCCATGCTTTTTTTCAATTCTATGTGGCTAATGGTGAATTGTCACTACAACTTTATCAGCGTAGTGCGGATTCATTTTTAGGTGTTCCGTTCAATATCGCTTCCTATGCTCTATTGTTGATGATGGTAGCTCAGGTAACAAACCTTAAACCGGGTAAATTTATCCATACTTTGGGTGATGCACATATTTATAATAATCATATAGAACAAGTTAAACTTCAACTTCAACGCACTCCTCGCGATTTACCGCAAATGGTTATTAACGATAAAGTAAAATATATTTTTGATTTTAAATACGAAGATTTTCAATTAATAAATTATAATCCATACCCTCATATTGCCGGTGTAGTATCTAAATAAATTAATGTTTTATTAATATTATTTAGCACCTTATTACCGAAATAAATCGTAACTTTGCACGCCGAAAAAAAATCTATTGTGGGATAGTTTTTTGTAAATCATTTCGCTTGTATGAAATGGTTGGAATTATCCTTTAACACAAATAATAAATATATGATAAAAGTAACATTTCCTGACGGCTCTGTAAGAGAGTATTCAAAAGGTTCTACTGCTTACCAAATAGCAGAATCTATTTCACCAAGATTGGCAAATGATATACTTGCCGCTAGTATCAATGACGAAATCATTGAAATTAACCGTCCTATTACCGCTGATTGTAAAATAAAGCTTCATAAATGGGACGACGAACAAGCAAAACACGCTTTTTGGCACACCTCAGCGCACTTATTGGCAGAGGCTTTACAAGAACTCTATCCGGGTATTCAATTCGGTATCGGTCCTGCTATCGAATCCGGTTTCTACTATGATGTAATGCCGGCTCAAGGTGTAGTCATTAAAGAATCGGATCTTCCGACTATTGAGAAAAAAATGGCTGAATTAGTTTCTCGCAAAGAGAATGTTGTAAGACAAGAAATTTCTAAAGCCGATGCTCTTAAAATGTTCGCAGACAAAGGCGAAACGTTTAAATGTGAATTAATTAACGACCTTGAGGATGGAACTATCACCACATATACTCAAGGTAATTTTACAGACTTATGTCGTGGACCTCACCTTATCAATACGGCAGATATCAAAGCTATAAAACTTATCAGCGTTGCCGGTGCATACTGGAGAGGTGATGAAAAACGCCCTCAAATGACGCGTATTTATGGTATCTCTTTCCCAAAAAAGAAAATGCTCGATGAGTATTTAGTTTTATTGGAAGAGGCAAAAAAACGCGACCATAGAAAAATCGGTAAAGAATTAGAGTTGTTCGCATTCTCCGACGCAGTAGGTAAAGGTTTACCTCTTTGGTTACCAAAAGGTACTGCACTACGTTTACGCTTGGAAGAATTCTTAAAAAGAATTCAAAAAAGATTTGGTTACCAACAAGTTATGACCCCTCATATCGGTCAAAAAGAGTTGTGGGTTACTTCCGGTCACTATGCAAAATATGGAAAAGATTCGTTCCAACCTATACATACTCCTGAAGAGGGTGAAGAGTATTTATTAAAACCGATGAACTGTCCTCATCACTGTGAAATATATAAAGTTTCTCCTCACTCTTATAAAGACCTCCCTTTGAGATATGCCGAATTCGGTACTGTATATAGATATGAGCAAAGCGGTGAACTTCATGGATTGACGCGTGTTCGCTCTTTTACACAAGATGATGCTCATATTTTCTGTCGTCCGGACCAACTTAAAGAGGAGTTTATGAAAGTAATGGATATTATTTTCATTATCTTTAAGGCTTTGAATTTTGATAATTTTGAAGCTCAGATTTCATTACGTGACCCTAACAATAAAGAAAAATATATCGGTTCTGACGAAGTATGGGAAAAAGCAGAATCTGCTATTATCGAAGCTTGTGAATATAAAGGCCTTAAAGCAAAAGTTGAATTGGGAGAAGCTGCTTTCTATGGTCCTAAACTCGACTTTATGGTTAAAGATGCAATCGGTCGTCGTTGGCAATTAGGTACTATCCAAGTTGATTATAACCTTCCTGAAAGATTTAACTTGGAATATACCGGTGCTGACAATCTAAAACACCGTCCTGTAATGATTCACCGTGCTCCTTTTGGATCTATGGAAAGATTTGTTGCCGTACTTATTGAGCATACCGGCGGTAAATTCCCTCTTTGGTTAACTCCAGATCAAGCCGTTATTTTACCTATTTCCGAGAAATTTAACGACTATGCACAAAAAGTAGCTGACGAATTATCTCAATACGATATCCGTGCTTTCGTTGACGATAGAAATGAAAAAATCGGTAGAAAAATCCGTGATAATGAATTAAAACGTATTCCTTATCTTCTTATCGTCGGCGAAAATGAAATGAATAATAATATAGTTTCCGTACGCAAACAAGGCGAAGGGGTAGTAGGAGAGCAAACTCCAAAAGAATTCGCAGATATGGTAAACGACATTATTAAATCTATGATGAGTGATTTTTAATAGTTTATTAATATGAAAAAATTAAATTTCTTTATTATGCTGTCTGCAATACTTCTTACAGCATGTGGCTCTAATTCTAACAATGAAGAGCAAAAATTATCAGCAGGTATTAGAATGGAAAATATGGATACAACTGCAATTCCGGGCAATGATTTCTATCAATATGCTTGCGGCGGTTGGATGAAATTAAATCCTATTCCTGCTGAATATTCACGTTATGGTTCTTTCGATAAATTAGCTGAAGATAATCAAAAAAGATTACAAGCTATTTTTGATGAAGTAGTTAGCAAAAGAAAAGAACTCGGTTATGGTTCCGATGCTCAAAAAATTGCTGATTTCTATATGGTAGCTATGGATAGCGTCCGTCTTAATAATGAAGGTTTTAGCCCTATTGTTGAAGATTTAAAGAAAGTCGACAATATCAATAATGCATCTAACATTGCTGCTTTTATGGGCGAAATGAGCAATGTAGATATATTCTTTGGAATGTATGTTGATGCTGACATCAAAAATGCAAAGAAAAATCTTTTACAAACTTACCAAAGCGGTATAGGTATGGGTCAAAGAGACTACTATTTGGATACTACAGAAACTATCACTAATATCCGTAATGAATACGTAAAACATATTCAAAAAATGTTTGAAATGGTAGGTATCGATACAGAAGAAGCAGCAAAAAATGCTGAAGTTGTAATGAATATCGAAACACGCCTTGCTAAATCCCATTTCTCTCAAGTGGAATTACGCGATCCTGAAGGTAACTATAACAAATATACTTACGAAGAACTCCTTAAAGAGTATCCTGATTTTGATTGGAACACACTATTCTCTACTATGAATGTTAAAGTAAAAGAGATTAGTATTTCACAACCAAGCGCCGTTAAAGAGGCTATTGCAATTATCAATGATACACCTATCGATCAGATTAAAACTTATATCAAATGGCACTTAATTAATAGTGCATCATCTTATTTAAGTGATGAATTTTCCGCTCAAAATTTTGCTTTCTTCGGTAAAATAATGTCCGGTAGTGAAGAACAATCACCACGCTGGAAAAGAGCCGTAAACGTAGTAAATGGTTCTTTAGGAATGGCTGTAGGTAAAATTTATTGTGATAAATATTTCCATGAAGATGCTAAAATTCGCATGGAAAAACTTGTTGCAAACCTTCTTAAAGCATATAGCGAACGCATCAACAATCTCGATTGGATGAGCGAAGAAACAAAAGCAAAAGCTCAAGAAAAAATTGGAACATTCTATGTAAAAGTAGGTTATCCAAATAAATGGATTGATTATTCTCCGCTCGAAATTCGCAAAGAAGATTCTTATTGGTCAATTGTGAAAAAAGCATCTAAATTTGAAGTTAATTTCATGATGGACAAATTAAATCGCCCGGTTGATAAAGATGAATGGTATATGACACCACAAACAGTGAATGCATACTATAATCCAACTACAAATGAAATATGCTTCCCTGCCGGTATCCTTCAATATCCATTCTTTGATATGGAAGCTGATGATGCATTTAATTACGGCGCTATCGGTGTTGTTATTGCACACGAGGTAACACACGGATTCGATGATCAAGGTTCTCAATTCGATAAAGACGGTAATTTAATAAATTGGTGGACAGACGCTGATAAAGAGAATTTTAAACAACGCACTAAAGTAATGGAAGAATACTTTAACGGAATAGAAGTAGCTCCTGGTCTATTTGCAAACGGTGCATTTACTCTTGGTGAAAACATTGCAGACCATGGTGGATTACAAGTATCCTTCCATGCATTTAAAAATGCAACTAAAGAGAATCCATTGGAAGTAAAAGAAGGATTTACACCTGAACAACGTTTCTTCATCTCTTATGCTAACGTTTGGGCCGGAAATATTCGTGATGAAGAGGTTGTTCGTCGTACAAAAGTAGACCCTCATTCTCTCGGAAAATGGCGCGTAAACGGAGCTCTTCCTCATATCAGCGCATGGTATGAAGCATTCAATATTACCCCTGATAATGCATTATATTTAGCTCCTGAAAAACGAGTTTCTATCTGGTAATATTCAAAAAATACAATAATTAATTTTAGGTCTTTCCTTTTTTTTATAAAAGTGAAAGACCTTTTTTTCATATAATATTATAACATCAAAATTATAAGGTTGAAAATAGTATCAAAAATGGAATTGAATTAGAAATAATAATAGATAAACAGCCATTATAAAGAGAAATATATATCAAAATGATATAATAAAAAAAATAGTGGAATCTATTTAATATCTCAAAAAAAAATCTTATATTTGCGGTGTGAATTATGCAACAGTATAAAGCACAAAATATAAAACAAATACTTTAACAAATTTTTAATACTATGGCAAAATTCAAAGGTGCAGTAGTCGTTGATCGCGAACGCTGCAAAGGATGTGGATTATGCGTAGCAGCATGCCCATCTAAAGTTTTGGGATTAGCATCTCAAGTAAATGCCAAAGGATACAACTATGCAGAAATGGTCAATGAAGACGCTTGTGTAGGTTGCTGTTCTTGTGGTTATGTATGTCCGGATGCTTGTTTAACTGTTTATAAAGTAACACTCTAAAAGTTGTTCAAAGGTCATGGAAGAAATTAAATTAATGAAAGGTAATGAGGCTTTCGCTCATGCTGCTGTACGTAGCGGTTGCGATGGCTATTTCGGTTATCCTATTACCCCTCAATCTGAGGTTATGGAAACCCTCCAAGTACTAAAACCTTGGGAAACAACTGGTATGGTTGTTCTTCAAGCAGAAAGTGAAGTATCAGCAATCAATATGCTTTACGGTGGTGCTGCTTGCGGTAAAATGGTTATGACATCATCTTCATCTCCGGGTGTTTCACTTAAACAAGAAGGTATTTCTTATATCGCAGCTGCAGAGCTTCCTTGTTTAATTCTTAACGTAATGCGTGGAGGTCCTGGTCTTGGTACTATCCAACCTTCACAAGCCGATTATTTCCAATCTTGTAAAGGTGGTGGTCATGGTGACTATCATATGATTGTTCTTGCTCCATCAAGTGTTCAAGAAATGGCAGACTTCGTAAGTCTTGGTTTTGATTTGGCATTCAAATACAGAAACCCTGTTCTTATGCTTTCTGATGGTGTTATCGGCCAAATGATGGAAAAAGTTGTTCTCCCTCCATTCAAACCACGTCGTTCTATGGAAGAGCTTATCGCTCAATGCCCATGGGCTACTACCGGTAAAGTTAACCGTCCAAGAAACATTATTACTTCTCTTGCTCTTGAGCCTGAAGTAATGGAAGCAACAAACAATCGTCTTCAAGCTAAATATAAACTTATTGAAGAAAATGAGGTTAGATACGAAGAGTACATGCTTGACGATGCAGAATATGTATTCGTTGCATTCGGTTCTTCTGCTCGCGTTTGTAAACACGCTGTAGAAATTGCTCGTGCTGAAGGAATTAAAGTCGGCGTTCTCCGTCCTATTACTTTATTCCCATTCCCTAAAAAGAAAATTCAAGAATTAGCAGAAAGAGTCAAAGGTTTTATGTCTGTAGAAATGAGTGCAGGTCAAATGGTAGAAGATGTTCGCCTTGCTGTTAATGGTAAACGCCCTGTTGGTTTCTATGGCCGTCAAGGTGGTAGTGTTCCTTCTGCCGAAGAAGCCCTTGAAGCTTTAAAATCTCAAATTATTAAATAAGTTTCATAGCTATGACTAAAGAAGATATCATTAAACCTGAAAACTTAGTATATGGCAAATCTAAAGTTTTAACTGACAATATAATGCACTATTGTCCGGGTTGCTCTCATGGTGTTATCCATAAATTAATTGCCGAAGTTATTGAAGAAATGGGCATTCAAGATAAAACTATTGGTATCGCTCCTGTAGGTTGCTCAGTTTTCGCTTATAACTATCTTGATATTGATATGCAAGAAGCCGCTCACGGCCGTGCTCCTGCTTTAGCTACAGCTATCAAACGTCTTATGCCTGATAAAGTTGTATTTACTTATCAAGGTGATGGTGACTTAGCTGCTATCGGTACTGCAGAAACTATCCACGCTTGTAATAGAGGTGAAAATATCGTAATTTTCTTCGTAAATAACGGTATTTATGGTATGACCGGTGGTCAAATGGCTCCTACTACTCTTGAGGGTATGAAAACTGCTACTTGCCCTTATGGCCGTAATACTGATATATATGGTTTCCCTCTCAAAATTTCTCTTCTCTTGAAAGAAATTGATGGTACTTGCTATATCACTCGTCAATCAGTTCACAAAACCGCGAATATCATTCGTGCCAAAAAAGCTATTCGTAAAGCATTCCAAAACTCTATCGATGGTAAAGGTACTTCTGTCGTAGAATTTGTATCTCACTGTAACTCAGGTTGGAAAATGTCTCCAGTTCAAGCTAATGCTTGGATGGAAGAGCATATGTTTGCTAAATATCCTCTCGGTGACATTAAAGACACTGAAAAAGCTCATTATGAAGAGAAATAATTTCTCTTACTATTATTTTAATATAGTTTTAACCGTAAAATTTCTCATTTAGGTTTCCCTATTTGAGGTTATTATAAGAAATATGAAAAAAGAAATTATAATAGCTGGTTTTGGTGGTCAAGGCGTATTATCTATGGGTAAAATTCTTGCTTATGCAGGTTTGATGCAAGGCAAAGAAGTTACTTGGATGCCTGCTTATGGTCCAGAACAACGTGGAGGTACTGCTAACGTAACAGTTATATTGTCTGATGACCCAATCAGTTCTCCTTTACTCCAAAAATATGATATCGTGGTTGTTCTTAATCAACCTTCTATGGATAAATTCGAGCCAAAAGTAAAACCGGGTGGTATACTTATTTTCGACCCTAATGGTATGACTCGTATTCCTGAACGTAAAGATATTAGTGTTTATCGCATTGCTGCAACAGATACTGCCGCTGCCCTTAATCAAAACAAAACATTCAATATGTTTGTTTTAGGTGGTCTTCTTAAAATAGATCCTGTTGTTGACATGGATAACGTAATGCTTGGATTAAAGAAATCATTACCTGAACGTCACCACAAATTATTGCCTGCTAACGAAGCTGCTATGATTAAAGGTGGTGAAATTATCGAAAAACTTTGGTAATTACCTATTCCATAAATAAAAAATAAAGCTGTACTTATAGTGCAGCTTTATTTTTTTGTGCTCATATCTTATTAATTGCATAAATATACCACAATAAAAAAGGAGATTGAAATTAATATTCAACCTCCTTTATATTAGAAAAATAAATTTTTACTTTAATTTATTTAGATTCTCTGTCAATGATTTTATCTTGCTTTCTGCATCCGCTTGTTTCTTTCTTTCCATTTCTACAATCTCCGGTTTTGCATTTGCAACAAATTTTTCATTGTTCAACTTCTTCATCACACTAGCCAAGAATCCTTTTAAATATTCAATTTCTGCCTCTATTTTCTTAACCTCGGCTTCTACATCAATATTCTCATTTAAAACTACCGAATATTCAGAAGTACCTACCATATATGACATTGAAATTCCGGAAACTTCACCCTTTTCTATATTACTAATATTACCCATTTTAATAATCATAGAATTATACAAATCATTATGATTACCTTTAACAGCTAAAGTAATTGCATCCTTAAATGGAATATTTTTCTCTTTTCTGATAGTGCGAATACCTACAATTATTTCCTTAACAATATTGATATCAGATATTATAAAACCATTAAAACCATCTACATTAGGTAATTGAGATATCATTATACAATCATCTTCCGTTCTATCTTTAAGAATATGCCAAATCTCCTCTGTAATAAAAGGCATGAAAGGGTGGAGGAGTTGCATTAATATCTCAAAAAACTCAATAGTTTTTTCATAAGTAACTTTATCGATAGGTTGTTGATAAGCAGGCTTAATCATTTCCAAATACCATGCGGAAAATTCATCCCAAAACAACTTATACACAAGCATTAATGCATCAGAAATTCTATATTTACTGAAATCATCATTTATCTCAACAATTGTTTGTTTTAATTTTTCTTCAAACCATTGTATTGATAATTTATTACATTCAGATTGCTCGCAATCAACAACTTGCCAACCTTTTATAAGACGTAATGCATTCCAAATTTTATTGTTAAAATTTCTACCTTGCTCACATAAGGCCTCATCAAATAATATGTCATTACCGGCTGGAGCGGAAAGCATCATACCCATACGTACACCATCTGCACCATATTTCTCTATAAGAACCAATGGATCAGGAGAGTTACCTAAAGATTTTGACATTTTTCGACCCAGTTTATCTCTAACAATTCCTGTAAAATATACATTTTTAAATGGCATCTTATCGCAATATTCATAACCTGCCATAATCATACGTGCAACCCAGAAGAAGATAATATCAGGAGCAGTGACCAAATCTGAAGTAGGGTAGTAATAATTAATCTCTTCATTGCCGGGATTTCTTATTCCATCAAAAATAGAAATTGGCCATAACCATGAAGAAAACCATGTATCAAGACAATCTTCATCTTGACGCAAATCTGATGACTGTAAATTATTATTTCCTGTTTTAATTCTTGCTTTTTCCAATGCTTGGTCGATGTTTTCAGCAACTACAAAACCACCTTCCGGCAAATAATATGCAGGAATACGATGTCCCCACCATAATTGACGACTGATACACCAATCTTTAATATTTTCTAACCAATGAGAATATATATTTTTATATTTTGAAGGGTAAAATTTAATTTCATCATTCATCACAGGAGGTAAAGCCAAATCTGCAAAATGCTGCATTTTCAAGAACCATTGCATAGAGAGTTTTGGCTCTATTACAACATTTGTGCGCTCTGAAAAACCAACTTTATTTGTATAATCTTCCACTTTATACAATAAACCGGCATTATCCAAATCTTTTACAATTTGCTCTCTAACCTCAAAACGATCCATACCGATATACATACCGGCAGCCTCACTTATTGTTCCATTATCATTAAATACATCTATTGAAGGAAGATTGTATTTTTCTCCTAACATATAGTCATTAACATCATGTGCAGGAGTAACCTTTAAACAACCGGTACCAAATTCAATATCAACATATTCATCTTCAATAACCGGTATCTCTCTGCCTACCAATGGAACAATTACTCTTTTGCCTTTTAAATGTGCATTCTTAGGATCATTCGGATTGATACACATTGCTGTATCTCCCATAATAGTTTCAGGACGTGTAGTTGCCACTATAGCAAATGTATCTTCTCCAACTACTTTATACTTTAAATAGAATAATTTTCCATGTTGTTCTTTAAAAATTACCTCTTCATCCGATAGAGCAGTTAGAGCTTTCGGGTCCCAATTAACCATACGAACACCTCTATATATCAATCCCTTTTCATACAGATCACAGAAAACTTTTATTACAGATTCAGAACGAACATCATCCATAGTAAAAGTAGTTCTATCCCAATCACACGATGCACCAAGCTTGCGCAATTGTTTTAGAATAATACCACCATGTTCATTAGTCCATTCCCATGCATGTTCTAAAAATTTCTCTCTGGTTATATCTTTTTTACTAATACCCAAAGAAGACAATTTATTAACTACTTTAGCTTCGGTAGCAATAGAAGCATGGTCTGTACCAGGCACCCAACATACATTAAATCCATTCATTCTTGCACGACGCACCAAAATATCTTGAATAGTATTATTCAACATATGACCCATATGTAACACACCGGTTACATTAGGAGGGGGTATTACAACTGTATAAGGTTTTTTACCATTAGGTTTACTGGAAAAATATTTATGATCAAGCCAATATTGATACCATTTATTTTCAATTTCTTGTGGTTCGTATTTACTTACTAATTCCATTGTTATATAAAAAATTTAATGTACAGCAACTATACTATCTACTATAAACTCACTATATCCTCGCCAAGGTAGGGGAGCGAAATACTCTTTATAATGTAACTCAACCTCTTTGCCGGAGCATCTCATTAATGAATCTGCCAGATCTGAATTTTCTATTGAAAAACGAAATTCATAATTTTGGATAGTAGAGTTACCTGACTTTGAACTTTTAAATCCGGATTGTATTACTTTTCCTTCATAAGTTTTAAAAATGTATCCCTTCTTTTCCACATAATTTATCTGACCGGCTTTAACACCTTCTCCAAATACAAAATAAAAACGGAAATAAAAGAATACTAAAAAACCAACTAAAAGTATACTCAACACGATTAATAAAATCTTTTTCTTATTCATTTTCAATCAGTTATTTCTAGTATTTTAGAATTATTATTTACGCTTGTTACAAAATACAAAGTTAGTATTTTTCTTTTATTATCATAGTAAATTTACTCAATAATTTCCAACAAATTATTCTAGCTGTTCTTTATTCTTATACATATAAATTATCGTAAACCTCTATAAATAACTTGATACATTCAAATGTCACCCAAAATAATCATAATTTACATTATGATAAATAAGACTTATATAAACTTGATTAACCATACTCAACCAACCAATCAATACTATTCAAGAAAAAAAAGCTGCACCTTTTTGGTGCAGCTTTTTATTATCATCAAAAAAATATTTATAATTAATTAGAAAGCTGATTATACAACTCTTGATACTGATTTAAATGGAACTGAGAATATAATCTGTAATAAAGACTTTTTAAAGTCTTCAAAGACTCATAATCATCAGGATTCAATTCAATTGCTTTTTGGAAATAAGGGATAGATTGTTGATAAAGATCTACAAACTCTTTTTCTTTTAAAGCCAACTCTTTTCCTGTTAAGTCAAAGCTCTCTTGCTCCAACATAAATGCCTTGTTATAAATTAATCTACCTTTGTTATTCCAAAATTCAGATTTATTAGAATCCAATTCCAAAGCTTTATCAATATATTTCATTGCCCCATCAAAATCTTTTTCTTCTTCCAATATGGTACCGTATACATTATATAATTGTGCATCTGTTGGATTATCTTTAATAGCTAAATCCAGATACTCTATAGCTTTTTGCGGTTGGCCAATTTTTATATAATGATTGATAATACCACCGATATAATAAAATTCATGAGGCAATTTTTTATTTCCTTCCAACAATGTATTAAAATAATTAACTGTATCTTTTAAATCGTTTTTGTAAATTTCACATATTGATTGATATACGCGATTTTCTTGATATCCTTTATCTTTCAATTCTGTAAAAACACGAACAGCATCAGCAAATTGATTTCCTCCCCATGCACTCTGAGCAGTCAAAAATTTCTTTTCATAATATAATGTGTCTTTCAAAGGAAGATCTTTAACTGTAGACATAAATGGAATATCCAATATTTGCGTATGTTTTTCAAATGCTTTCATAGCATCTAACCATTCATGTTTATTATATTTCTCTGCTCCGTAGTAATAAAAAATATCTTCTCTATAGAACTTTAAAAAGGATAATTGAATCTTTTTAGAAAATTTCGGTTTTATTTTTCCTTTTTCATTAGGCAGTTGATCTAATTCATAAGCTTTTAAGTAGTAGTCATATGCCTTTAAAGCATCTTCACCTGCAAGAACCATATCTCCACCTAAACCTTGTTTTATTTTGGTAAATTCGGCATCTGATGAAGTTTCATAAACATAACCGGCTACAAACCAAGTATTTGCACTACCCTTTGTCTCTTCATTAACCAAAGCTTCTTCTATCAATTGCTTTGCTGTATTAAAATCAGGATTTTCTAATGAAGATGCTTTGCTTTTTGCTGCATTCACATTACTTTTTTGTGAATATCCTGCGACTACTATAAAAAATAATGACGCTAAAATTAAAAATAATCTTTTCATATACATAATATTTAATTTTTCAATTTCTATTATTTTTGACTTTATTAATGTGCATGAGTTTAATTGTTTATTATGATTCCGTTTTTTCAGTATCGATACCGGTTTCATTTGATTCATTGATATTATCTATCACATCTTCTTCCTCCGCAATCACTTTACATACAGAAGCTATTTGATCGCCATCTTTTAATGTAATCAAGTTAACTCCTTGTGTAGCACGACCAATTACTTTTATATCTTTTGCATGAATACGAATTGTGACACCTGATTTCTTTATTATCATAATATCATTATCGTCGTTAACACTCTTTATTGCAACCAATTTACCGGTTTTTTCAGTAATATTGATAGTTTTTACTCCCTTACCACCTCTATTTGTAATACGGTAATCTTCGAGTAAAGAGCGTTTTCCATTACCTAATTCACTAATAACCAGTACGCTATCAGTACTATCTTTAGGTACGGCAATCATACCGACTACTTCATCCAATTCATCCTCCAAGGTCATGCCTTTTACACCGGTTGCATTTCTACCCATTACACGAACAGTCTGCTCATTAAAGCGAATTGCTTTACCATTTTTAGAAGCTAAGATTATTTCATCATCACCGTTAGTCAATCGTACTTGTATTACTTGATCATCTTCTCTAATAGTAATTGCATTTACACCATTTTGTCGAGGGCGGGAATATGCTTCAAGTGCAGTTTTCTTAACTATACCTTGTTTTGTACAGAAAATTAAATTATGAGATGTATTAAACTCTTCATCTTGAAGTTGCTTTACTCTAATAAAGGCATTAATCTTATCATCACTACCAAT
>JAEDFN010000057.1 GCA_016292775.1 Paludibacteraceae bacterium | reverse complement strand
CAGTACTTTTGCGGAGGTAATCATAAAAATAACATAATCATTAACATACTATAATGGATATTATCAAGAAAGACTTGGGTGTCAATGCAGAGGCTGAGGTGGTGCTCTATCAGCCGGATTCGAGCATACACATCGAGGTGCTGGTGGAGAGTGAGACTGTGTGGCTCACGCAGCAGCAGATGAGCGAGTTGTTTAGTACTACTCGCAACAATATTACTCTACATATCCGCAATATTTTTAACGAGGGTGAACTGGATGAAGATTCAGTATGTAAGGAATCCTTACGAACTGCTGCAGATGGTAAAAAATACCGTACAAAATTCTACAATCTTGATGTGATAATTTCTGTTGGATACCGCGTTAAGAGTATTGTAGGAACAAAATTCCGTCAATGGGCTAATTCCGTGTTAAAGCAGTATCTTCTTCGCGGTTATGCCGTTCATCAGCAAATTAAATTATTGGAGCAACGGGTAGACGACAAGTTGCTTATACAACATGATGAAATCCGACTGATTCGAGAACGTCAAGATAGACAGCAGGAGCAGCTGGATTTCTTTATCCGCACTTCTACTCCTCCTGCCGAGATGGTGTTCTTCGAGGGTGACTTCTATACGGCACGTGCTGCCTTGGAGAATCTGGTGAAGTCGGCCTTGCACAGGGTGGTAATCATTGATGGATATGTGTCGTCTCTCACGCTCGACATACTGGATGTGCGCACCAAGGGTGTGGAGGCTGTAATATATACCTCGGGAGTGGGTGCCGGCATGCAACGATTGATGCAGGAGCACGATCGCTTGTTTCCTTCGCCCGAGGAGCATATAGACATCCGGAAATGGAAGAAGGAGAGTCACGACCGCTGGCTGGTAGTCGATGACAAACTCTACCACTGTGGCCACTCGCTGAATGCCAATGGAGGACATAAGATATCGGCCATCACGCTGATGGGCACTTCGCCTGAGGTGATTCTCGGGCAAGTGAGGTAGCGATAGCGTTTTGTTTTATAGTGAAGTGCGACCTCTCTAGGGACGCTGTCTGCAGGCAGAGTGACAATGTCCGCAGGTCTGGGCTAATACCCGAAAAGGCTATTGGCGCACCGTCCATAGCCCCATACTTACACGTGCTATATCCAATGAGAACTTGAAACGAGCGCACTATCCCACGCTTACGGAATATTACGAGAAAATGCACCCGCGTTAAGAACCGCCGTATGCCGAACGGCACGTACGGTGGTGTGAGAGGTCGGTAAACACGAAAATAGGAGATAAACACCTTATGATTAGTGTTTACCTCCTACTCGATTGTAAATATTATTTTGTAATAGTAATTTTATAAATTATTTGAAAGTGCTTTTATTGCAGCTTTAACGATGTCAGGGTCAGTGATTGCTTGTTTGTATTCGTCGATAGTTACTGTGCCTCCCATAGAAACGTCAGGATTTCGATATAGCATTTTGCTATCGTAAGTCGTTCTGCCCGAAAAGTGAAATTCCTTCGCCCTTGTTCGCTCTGCTATTTCTTTGATATTGTTGGGATTAATACCGCATCCCGGCATGATTATTATCCTGTTTTGAGCACATTCTATCAGTTCTTTTATCTCTTCAATACCGCAGTATGCATTGTTTTTTTGCCCTGATGTCAATATCCTGTTACATCCCATATCAATAATCTCTTCTAAAGCCTCTTTCGGATTTCTGCACATGTCAAAAGCACGATGGAAAGTAATGTTCAATCCGTCGGCCTCTTTAATAAGCCTTCTGTTGGCTTTTGTGTCAATATCTCCATGTTTTGTAAGGCAGCCTATAACAATACCGTCGACCCCGGCATTACGTGATGCCTCGATATCGCGAAGCATAATATCTATTTCCGTTTCATTATACAGGAAATCACCACCGCGAGGACGAATAATGACGTGTAATTTTGTTGTCGTTAATAATTTCCTTGCCATAAGAATTTCGCCAAAAGATGGAGTGGTACCACCTTCAGGAATACCGGCGCATAATTCCACCCTGTTTGCTCCGCCTTCTTGTGCTCTTAATGCACTGATGGCACTATTGGCACATATCTCTATCTGAAATCTTTCCATTTTTTATTGCTTTACTATCTCAGTTTTCTTTTTATTGTCTGTTTCTTATCGATTTTATCACCGGTGCTTTTTCTTTCTTCGGTCCGGATTGTAGGGGCTCGATATTCCGTTTCTTATCGATTTGATCCTCGATGCTAAATCTTTCTTCGGTCCGGATTGTAAGGGCTCGATTTTTGGTTTCTTATCGATTTTATCACCGGTTTTCTGCAAAACTAAGATTTTTTTAATTCTTTTTTTCTGTGCAAAGGTACTAATTTTTTCGGAATAAAGCTTGTATTTCCATTCTTTAAAGAGGCTTTTTGTGTTTTGATAATGATTTTTGAAGTAGTAATCGTTTGATTTATAAGGTATTATTTTGTAATAAATATTTTTTTAATTTTTATGTAAAATTTTCTTTGAAATGTTTTGGTGGTTAGAAATATTGTTGTACCTTTGCAACGCTTTCGGGAGAAAGTTAAAAGAACAATAAATTTATCATTCGGGATGTAGCGCAGTCCGGTTAGCGCACCTGCTTTGGGAGCAGGGGGTCCCAGGTTCGAATCCTGGTATCCCGACAAAGAGCAAGTAACACTACTTGCTCTTTTTTTGTGTTAATGTTTTCGGTAGTGTAGTTTTTCCCCCTTTCATTATTCATTTCGTTTTATTATTTAAGATACGCGAGTTTTCACCATATTCTTATAATTATAGTTTCGTACTCTGCTCTTTGTTTCTTTTTCGTGTATGTTTATACATAATTATTTTTGTTATTAGATGTTTATACTATAATCTATTGATTTATAATCTTTTATTTTTTTAAAATCGTTATTTGAAAAAATTTTTTCTTTTTTCTTTTCCGATAAAAAAATATGTTGTACCTTTGCACCATGTAAAGGAGTTAGGGAATGCCGTGAAATTCGGCAACAGTACCCGCTGCTGTAATTCTCGTTGAGTTTTTGCACAAATGTCACTGGGTTTTCCCCGGGAAGGCGCAAAAAGGAGAGATAAGTCAGAAGACCTGCCTCTACGGTAATCGTGTCGCTTTCGGGAGTTAAAGTGTGTCGCTTGTCATATAGCATTTTTTTGAAGCATATTGTATTTGCTCTTTTGCGTTATTGATTACCGTACTTTTTATTCAATAACACGAAAGGGTTTTTTTATGCCTTGTATGTAATAATCCTTTCGTATGACATAAGAATATTAATAACTAAAATTTTATGTAATATGAAAAGATTTTTCTCTCTATTTTTTGTGGCTTTAGTGGCCTCATTTATTGTTGTTAATGCTCAATCTTCGGTAGTAACTTTTGACGATTTTCAATTACCTGCCGAGAGTCACACCTCTTTGACCGACACTACTTTTGTAGATCAAACTACCAATTATTGGACTTCAGGCAATTTTACTTTCTCTACTTATCTTTGGTCGGACTACCTCTTTTTTGGTGGTACAATGCTCTCTAATGTCACCGATACTGCTTTTGATGCGAATGAATATGTAGAACATCAATTCCGTGCAATAGCGGGCCCGATGCATGCCAATGATGTATTTGCCGTATATTATGGTGGTAGTGATACCCCTATTCTTGTGAATAACCCGGAAGGTGAAGTTGTTAATGGTATGTATATTACTAATAATGTGTGGACTTACTCTTCTGTTGTAAATGGAGATGCAATGACTTCCGCTTTTGCTCAAGGAGATTATTTTAAGGTGATGATTATTGGTGAGAAAATGAATGTAGAAGGTACTGATACCACCTATACCGTTACGGATACAATAGATTATTATTTGGCGGATTTCCGTGGCGAGTCTTTGATGGTTGTGAATACTTGGCAATGGATAGATTTGTCCGGTCTTGGTAAAGTAAATAGAATACAATTTGCTTTTGACGGTACAAAAACAAACCAATGGGGACTTCTTACTCCTACTTATTTCTGCTATAATGACTTCAATGCTACACGTCCTGTAGAGACAAATGTAAATGTTGAGACAATTAATGTTACTTTATATCCGAATCCGGTTACCGATTTCTTGTATATTACCGGTATGGAGGGTACTTGCAATGTAGAGATGTATAGCTTAGATGGTGTATTGGTCTACAAAGGCACTATGAATAATTTCGGTTCTATTGATGTTTCATCTATGACAAAAGGGGTGTATATGGTTCGCGTTAATGGCGATAAAGGCACTACCGTTAAAAAAGTTATAGTAAAATAATTTGTTATTCGTTTATGTAAAAAAGTTGGGCTTGAGTAGTGATACTCAAGCCCCTTTAGTTGTGTAGGGATCATTTGTCTATCATTATTATTGTTTGCATCTATATCTAATCGACATCAACCTTAGAAAACAATCCCTATATTAAATTGCTTGTATATTGTTTCTTGGCCTACATTGGAAAATTTATTTCCGATATTTATAGGTTATATATCTATCGGATTTCTTTTAATTTCCATTTTTATTTTATCGTAATTTGCACGGTCGAAAGAATATTTGATAGTAGAGTTTTTAGGGAGATTATTTATAGTATTCTCCGTTTTAGAGATAAACAGTCCGGAACTGAGAAGTTTACGTTGGAAGTTCCTTCTGTCTAATTTCTTTTCAAATATTATTTCGTATATTTTTTGTAAGTCCCCTAAAGTGAATTCGCTTTCAACGAATTCCAATGCTACGGGGTCGATATGTAGCTTATTTCTTAGAGCTGTTAATCCCTCCTCTGCTATCTTTTTATGGTCTAAAATCATCGGAGGTAGATGGTGGAAACTAAACCATTTTGCTTCTATGGCGTCGTTTCCTACGTTAATGTGGTATTTGCTTTTTTGGAGCAGGGCGTAAAAAGTAATGCAAATAACCCTTTCGTTGGGTACTCTGTTTACATCGCTAAAAACTCCGAACTGCTTTAAAAATATCTTGTCGATATTTACCTCTTCCAATAATGCTCTACGTGCGGTATCTTCTAATGATTCGTTCATTGATGCTAAAGATCCCGGTAGAGCCCATTTCTCTTTGTGGTCGTGAATGTCTCTTCTGATAAGTAGAATTTTAATATCTTTTCCGTCAAAACCAAATATAACGCAGTTTACAGTAATCACCGGTCGAGATTGCTGATTCAATACTTCTAATAAGGTTTTCATATTTTAATCACAACGAGTAGTGTTTCAACTTGTTGTGTGTCAAAAACACACATGTTTCGTTTTAGTCTAAAAAATAGTCATGAGTTTTATTTCATGACTATTTTGATATACTTTATATCGTGTATTATTGTAATCTGAATAATACAGGGAGAGTAAACCTACTGGCTACCGGTTTTCCTAATTGTTTTCCCGGTTTCCATTTAGGCATACCTTTGATAAGGCGGATAGCTTCGTTATCTAAAGCAGGGTGTACGCTTCTGAGAATTTTAATATCGGAAATAGAACCATCTTTCCATACTGTAAATTGACAGATAACACGACCTTGTACGCCGTTCTCGGATGCACTTACCGGATAGCGAATGTTGTCTCCGAAGTATTTCATAAGAGCGGTATTTCCTCCAGGGAATTCAGCTGCCTCTTCTACTACCATAAATACCTCTTCTACCTCTTCTTCTACTTTTTCTTCAACTTTTGGCATCTCGTGGAATACTACCACTTCGTCTTTCTTGTCTTCCGAGTTGAAGTCAACACTTTCTACTTTAACGTCATCTTCCACTACTTTAATCTCTTCGATTACGTCAGGAATCTCTTCAGGTTCAGGTGGTGGTGGAGGAGTCTCTTCTTGGATAGTTTGGTCTATTTGAATATCTTCCTCAATGATTTCTGCAACGGTTTGGTTATTGTATATTTCTATTTCCTTGTCTGTATACTCAAAACAAACGTAAATTGCAGACAGAGCAAAAACAAAACCCATCAATAAATAGGTAAGTCTGTGGTTCTCAAGGTTTGCCCCTTTAGATTTCTTTATTTCCATAAATTAATTATCTATTGGTGTTTACTTATTAAAGTCTCTTTTTTTAGCCCTCTTAGATGCCTTTTGATAGAGGCAACTCATCATATTAGGCTACTCTTGAATAGTTGTGCAAATTTACACAATTTTTCTCAATCACAATTATAAAAAACGCTTTTTTTCAAATTATTTTTCCTTTTCTATTTTTGCTATTCTTTATCTATTGGATTTCAGATATTTATCGCAGTTTTAACCATTCGTATTTTTACTTAATTTTTCATAAAACCCTCTGTTTTGTCGGCTTTATTCTTTTTAGATGTTATTTATATTATTCTATTATTACTGCCGTTTAATATATAGTCTGCTTTATTTTTTGTACCTTTGCACCTTGTTAAATACCATATTATATGCAAGAAGAGGTTAAGGTTTTTGGTGCACGTGTGCATAATTTAAAGGATATCGATGTTTCTATACCAAGAAATAAGCTTACCGTTGTTACCGGGTTGAGTGGTAGCGGCAAGTCTTCTCTTGCTTTCGATACTATATATGCCGAGGGGCAACGCAGATATATTGACACTTTTTCCGCTTATGCTCGCCATTTTATCGGAAATATCGAACGGCCGGATGTGGATGAAATTTCCGGATTGAGTCCCGTTATTGCTATTGAACAGAAAACCACGAATAAAAATCCTCGTTCTACCGTTGGTACGGTCACTGAGATATACGATTTTCTCCGCCTTTTATATGCACGAATCGGTGTGGCTTATAGCTTTATCACCGGTCAGCCTATGATAAAATATACTAACGACCAGATATTGAGCCTTATTTTGTCGGACTATTTCGGAAAGGCTTTGTATATCTTGGCTCCTCTTGTTCGTAATCGTAAGGGGCATTATAAAGAACTTTTTGAATCTGTTAGGAAAAAGGGTTTTATCAATGTGCGTGTGGATGGAGAGCTTTGTGAGGTGACCCCGGCAATGAAGGTTGACAGATATAAAAATCATGATATAGAGGTTGTTATAGACAAAGTTATCGTAGATGGTAAGGATAATAATCGCCTTTCAAAGAGTATTGCCCGAGCAATGGACATGGGTGATGGAATGCTTATGATTCTTGTCAAAGACTCTCAAGAGGTGCGGTTTCTCTCCAGTCATCTGATGGATCCTTCTACGGGTATCTCTTATAGCGAGCCCGCTCCGCATAATTTCTCTTTTAATTCCCCGAAAGGTGCTTGCCCTAAATGTAAAGGTCTTGGCGTTATCAATAAAATTGATGTGGACAAAATTATTCCGGATAGGAGTTTGTCGATTGCAAAAGGGGGTATTGCTCCGATTGGTAAAGAGAAAAAATCTATCTTCTTCGATCAGATTAGAAATATTCTCGATAAATGGAATGCAGATATAAATACCGCTATCGAAAAATTGCCCGAAGGGTGTGTTGATGAAATTCTTTACGGCTCTACTGACAATTTGTCGGTGCTCTCCTCCGTGCATAATGGGGTGTATAATGCCATTCATTACGAAGGAATTATACATTATCTTTTACTGCAACAAGAAGAGGGTGAGGAGAATGAGCAACGGTGGAGTGACGTTTTCTTTACTCCTGCCGTTTGCCCTATTTGTAATGGTAAGAGGTTGAATGCCGAGGCTTTAAGCTTTAAAATAGGAGAAAAGAATATTGCTGAATTGAGCGATATGCAGCTCGATGATTTGTACCTTTGGCTTGAAAATATTTCTCATCATTTGAGTGAAAGGGATAATGTAGTAGCTTTTGAAATAATCAAAGAGATACGCACGAGGTTGAAATTTTTGCTCGATGTGGGGTTGGGATACCTCTCTTTGTCGCGCTCTTCAGCTTCTCTTTCCGGTGGCGAGAGTCAACGTATCCGCCTCGCTACCCAGATAGGCAGTCAGTTGGTGAATGTACTTTATATTCTTGATGAGCCGAGTATCGGTTTGCACCAACGTGATAATGTGCGCCTTATCAATTCTTTAAAAGAGTTGCGTGATGTAGGTAATTCGATAATAGTGGTGGAGCATGATGAAGATATGATGCGTGCCGCCGATTATATTGTGGATATGGGTCCCGGCGCAGGGCGACTTGGTGGTAATGTGGTTTTTGAGGGTACGCCCGCTCAGATGCTGAAAACCAACACCACTACTGCCAAATATCTGAACGGGAAACTTTCTATCCCCGTGCCTGATGAGCGTCGAAAGGGAAATGGTAAATGGCTTACTTTGTCCGGCGCTACAGGTAATAACCTGAAAAATATTACTCTGAAAATTCCGCTTGGAATGCTTGTCTGTATCTCCGGTGTGTCGGGTAGCGGTAAGTCTTCGCTTATTAATGCCACCCTCCGCCCGGTATTGACAAGGCATTTCTACCATTCCAAGGAGGAACCATTGCCGTATAATGAGATTGTAGGATTGGAGAATATCGATAAGGTTATCACTGTCGATCAGCAACCTATAGGGCGTACTCCACGCTCTAATCCGGTTACTTATACCGGTATCTTTAACCATATTCGTAACCTTTTCGCATCGCTCCCCGACGCAAAAATACGTGGCTATAAGGCGGGTAGATTCTCTTTCAATGCAAAAGGTGGCAGGTGTGAGGTGTGTAATGGTAATGGATTGAAACGTATAGAGATGAATTTCTTACCCGATGTCTATGTGCCTTGTGAGGCTTGTGCCGGTAAAAGATATAATCGTGAAACCCTTGAGGTGAGGTTTAAAGGTAAGTCTATCGCTGATGTACTCGATATGACCATAAATCAAGCGGTGGAATTTTTTGAGAATATCCCTTCTTTTGCCCATAAACTCAAAGTGCTGCAAGATGTTGGCCTCGGGTATTTGAAGTTGGGCCAAAGTTCCACAACGTTGTCCGGCGGTGAAAGTCAGCGTATCAAATTGGCTGCGGAATTATCCAAACGTGATACCGGACGTACATTATATATTTTGGATGAGCCTACTACAGGATTGCATTTCGAAGATATTAAGGTGCTAATGAATGTGCTCCATAAATTAATAGGAAAGGGTAATACCGTTATCGTTATAGAGCATAATTTAGATGTACTGAAACAGGCTGATTATTTGATAGATATGGGACCGGAAGCGGGTAAAGACGGAGGCTTGATAGTGGCTGAAGGAACCCCTGAAGAGGTTGCTCGTAGGGGCATCGGAGCCACAGCTCCTTATCTTGCTAAAGT
>JAEDFN010000056.1 GCA_016292775.1 Paludibacteraceae bacterium | reverse complement strand
ACAATTCTACTCACACCTAATCTCTTTTTCTTCTCTTACAACCCCTTCTCTCTACCCCACTACTCTCTTCTCCCCCTCCTCCGGGGGCAACTGCAAAATTAGTGACAATATGAGAAAAAATAACTCATTGGATTTCCTTTCAAGTCGTTACAAGCCTCTTTACAAATTAATAAATCTATCTATTCCCCTTTGAATATCTCGTTAAAACAAAAATATTTACACGAATTTCGTTGTAACAAAAATTTTTATATTTCTGATTATCAATACATAAAACTACACCGCAATGTTAAATAATATTAATTGTAGCTATAACATTATTATTGTTTGAAAATTTTATTGTTACTTTGCGCCAATTTTGGGGTCATATATATAATGTGTAACCTCTATTTGATTTAAGAAAAAATTAGTATGCAAGAAAACTTAGTGATAGTGGAGTCTCCTGCAAAGGCAAAGACTATAGAAAAATTTTTGGGAAAAGAGTATAAAGTGATGTCGAGTTTCGGACACGTTCGCGACTTGAAGAAACAAGGCATGGGTATAGAAATAGAGAATAATTATCTTCCCGAATACGAAATACCGAAGGATAAAGAGAAATTAGTCAAAGAACTTCGTGATGCTACATCAAAAGCAAAGGTTATCTGGCTCGCATCCGATGAAGACCGTGAAGGAGAAGCTATTGCATGGCATCTGTATGAAGTACTCGATTTGAAGAACAAGATAACGCACCGCATTGTATTCCATGAAATTACAGAATCTGCCATAAAGCATGCCATTGAAAATCCGCGCTCAATAAATTTGGATATCGTGGATGCACAGCAGGCACGAAGGGTACTCGACCGCCTCGTAGGCTTTGAAATTTCCCCTATTTTATGGAAAAAAGTTATGCCGAAATTATCGGCAGGACGTGTACAATCTGTAGCACTACGCTTGGTGGTAGAGCGCGAACGCGAAATCACAAGTTTCAATCCGGAAGCATCTTATCGTGTTTTTGCCAATTTCCTACACGACGGAGCGAAATTCTCGGCGGAATTAAACAAGAAATTCTCCACTTATGAAGAGGCGAAAGCATTCCTCGAAGGATGTATAGGTGCAAATTTCCGCGTTAACAGCATACAAAAACACCCGACTCACCGCGCCCCGGCAGCCCCTTTTACTACCTCTACTTTACAACAAGAGGCGGCTCGTAAATTCAACTTTTCCGTGGCTACTACCATGATGGTGGCTCAGTCGCTCTACGAAAGTGGAAAAATTACTTATATGCGTACCGACTCCGTTAATCTTTCCGACCTTGCTCTTGCTTCCGCTAAAAAAGAGATTATCTCCATGGCGGGAGAAAATTACTATAAACGTCGCCAATATACCACAAAAAGCAAGGGCGCACAAGAGGCTCACGAGGCTATCCGTCCTACTTATATGAGCAATCATACAATAACCGGAACTCCTCAAGAGGTGAAGTTATACGAACTTATTTGGAAACGCACCATTGCCAGTCAAATGGCTGATGCTCAATTCGAAAAAACAGATATAAATATTGACATTATCCCGGCGGAAACCATGAGCGACGCAAAAAATAGTGCTCATCTCGCTACAATTGCCCCATCGGATCTTGACGCGACAGGTAAAAATTACGTTTTTGTCGCCTCAGGAGAAGTAAATACTTTCGATGGTTTCCTTAAAGTGTACAAAGAGGGCACTGATGATATCAAAGAGGAGTCTCAAGGTTTATTACCAGCAATTGCAGAAGGTCAAATGCTTAATACAAAAGATATTACAGCAATAGAGAAATTCTCACAACGCCCTTATAGATATACCGAAGCATCGCTTGTGCGAAAACTCGAAGAGCTCGGTATCGGTCGCCCTTCAACATACGCCCCTACCATCTCCACTATTATCAACCGCAGTTATGTGGAAAAAAGAGAGGTGGAAAACGTGCATATGCCATACCATACAATTACTCTTGTAGGAAATAATATTTCAGATAAAATTAATACCGACAAACCTACTGTAGATAAAGGAAAATTACTCCCAACGGATATCGGCACCGTGGTAACCGACTATCTTATAGCTAATTTCCCTGAAATAATGGACTATAATTTCACCGCTTTGGTAGAAGAAAAATTCGATGCCATTGCAGAGGGAGAATCAAAATGGACGGTGGATATCGACCATTTCTATAAACAATTTCACCCGATGGTGGAAAAGGCGGATAATAGTACAGGGCGAAAAGTCGGAGAACGAGAACTTGGTATCGACCCCGTTTCCGGTAAACCGGTATATGCAAAAATCGGACGTTTCGGCCCTATGATTCAACTTGGTGAGCAAAGCGATGAAGGTGAAAAACCGCGTTTTGCTTCGCTTCGTAAAAACCAATCTATCGAAACTATCACCCTCGACGAAGCCCTCGAACTCTTTAAATTACCGATAACACTCGGGGTTTTTGAAGAAAAAAATGTCAGCGTAAATATTGGTAAATTCGGACCTTACGTGCGTCTCGGCAACGAATTCTTCTCCATTCCTAAAGGAGAAGACCCTCTCGATGTATCTTACGAAAGAGCCGTGGAGATTATCGAGAATAAACGACAAGCCGACCGCGAAAAAATTCTTGCTTCATACCCTGATAATGATATAGAGGTGATTAACGGCAGATTCGGACCTTATATCTCTCATGCCGGAAACAACTATAAACTGCCGAAAAATATTGAGAAAGAAGCTCTTACTCTTGAATTCTGCCTTGAAAAAATAAAAGAAACTCCAACATCAGCAGCAAAAGGTAAGGTTTCTCGTAAAAGTACTACTACAAAAGCAAAATCCACGGCAAAAACATCCGCTAAATCAGCATCTGCAAAAACATCCACTAAATCAGCCTCTGCAAAAACAGCCGCTAAAACAGCCGCTAAATCAGCCTCTGCAAAAACAGGGAAAACTACAACCAAAAAAACAACCGCGAAAACAACGAAAAAAAGCACTTCTACTAAATAACAAAGATTGATATTATGAAAAAGATATTGATTTTATTCATCGCCGCCTTATGCGCATTCAGTGTTGAAGCTCAAACGAAACTGACAAAAGTTTACAACGAAACTATCAATCCGCTTACACAGATAGAAAATGCAGTAAATCAGGCAAAAAAACAGAAGAAGCACGTCATCTGTCAGCTCGGAGGTAATTGGTGTATTTGGTGCCTTCGCCTTGCCGATTTTATTACTAAAGACGAAGAGATAAACAACTTTATCAATGATAATTACGTGTATATTCATGTAAATTACAACCCTAAAAATGCCACTACCGCAGAGATACAAAAGCAGAACGCGCAACTATTGAAGCGACTCGGCAATCCATCACGCTTCGGCTACCCCGTACTTATAGTTCTAAACGAAAAGGGCGAAGTTATTCATCTTCAAGACTCTGCATTCCTCGAGCAAGACAAAAGTTACGACCGCAAAAAAGTTCTCCGCTTCCTCCAATGCTGGACTCCAAAAGCTGTGAAATAGTGTACCTTTGCGAGTAATATTTTTGCGCAATTATTAATATAACATCAGTAATGAAAATTGTAATCATCAACGGACCGAATTTGAATTTGTTAGGCACGAGAGAGCCTGAAATTTACGGGCATGAGACTCTCGATGATATCATCAATGGATTAAAAACCAAATATCCTGATGTAGAATTCGTGTCACTACAGAGCAATGTTGAGGGCGAAATAATCAATATGCTCCACGAATATGGCTTCAGCGCCGACGGTATAATACTAAATGCAGGTGGATATACTCACACCTCTGTATCAATAGCCGATGCCGTTGCCGCGATACAAACTCCCGTTGTAGAAGTACACTTGTCAAATATCTTGGCCCGCGAAGCTTTCCGATCCGTTTCCCTCATCGCCCCGCATAGTGCCGGTATCATCTCCGGGTTCGGAACTATAGGCTACTCTTTGGCTGTTGATTTTTTTATAAATAAGTATAAGTAAATACTTCAAAACCAACATTCTACCCTTTAGCAAAAATTACTATCTATTGCATTTCAGTAATAGAAAACCTAACATACATAGGGACTTGAATAAAAAATCAAGTCCTTTTTTCTTCCCAACCGCCAACAGCTAACGGCTAACGGCTAACAGCTAACAGCTAACAGCTAACAGCCAACGGCCAACAGCTAACAGCCAACCGCCAACAGCCAACAGCTAATGGCTAACGGCTAAAGGCCAACGGCTAACAGCTAACAGCCAAAAAAACCCAAAAGTAATTAAAAACAATAAAAATCTCGCTTATACGATTAAACCGAATTGATTTTTCATCGTCTATGCAAATGAAAAAAAACAGAAAAATAAAAATGAATAAAATAATCCGTTTTTACACCCTGACATGCTTATTAGCATTGACATCTATAAGCAACTACACGATAGCAGCGATAGTAAAGGGTCATATTTCCGACAAACAAGGCGAAAACTTGGAATTTGTCAGTATATCCCTCACTCAAAAAAACAACAAATCAATTTTTTCAGGTTCTATTACCGACTCTATAGGTAATTATGTGATTACCAACGTAGCCCCCGGAGAATATATCCTCGAAGCATCCTTTATCGGCTACCAATCGTATGTTACAAATATCAAAGTTACCGACAAAAACAGCACTGTTTCCGTAAAAGAGATTGTATTAAAGGAGGATGCGAAACTTCTCGACCAGGTGGAAGTAGTAGGTCAAGCAAGTCAGATGCGCTTTGATATAGACAAAAAAGTATTTAATGTAGACCAAAATTTGGCGGCGAGTGGAGCTTCTGCCTCCGAAATGCTCCAAAATATTCCATCAGTAGAGGTAGATAACGATGGCAATGTATCACTCCGAAACAGCAGCAGCGTAGAGGTATGGATTAACGGAAAACCGAGCGGACTTACCGAAGACAACCGCGCTCAGATACTCGAGCAGATGCCGGCAGGAAGTATTGAATCGGTGGAAGTGATTACAAACCCATCTGCAAAATTCAATCCCGAAGGCACCGCCGGTATCATCAACTTAGTGCTTAAAAAAGATAGAAAAGCCGGATACTACGGCTCCGTTTCTTTGGGCGGAAATATCAACATCTACGGAAAGCCGGAGGGTAATGTGGGTGCCAATTTCAACTATAACTCTTCGAAGGTGGACTTCTATGCCAACATCGGATTTCGTTTGATGAATTCTACATCAAGGAGTCTCACCGACCGCTACTCTTTCACTCCGGGAACAAACATGCTCGACACCATATCTTTTCTTAACAACACCACTAAAGGAAGTAGATTCGGAGGCGGACTCTTTGCACGGATGGGTGCCGACTTCCATCTCGACAAGAAAAATACCCTCAGCATATCGTTCATGGGCCACGGTGGTATGAATAAATCGTTGAATTCTACCGACTACACACAGATAGCATGGGCAGCATTAGACTCTACTATCTATAACCGCTCCAACTCTCAAAAAGGTATGCATCCATCATACCATGTAGGTCTCGACTATTTATATGAAATAGATAGTAAGGGGTCGGAAATACGTGCCGGGGTCTCATACGGCGGTCACAAACGCTCCGGCGATTATTACTATACTCAAACTGTACAAAAAGGTGACATTGCCGAGTACAACCAAATACAACGCCTTGATGGTAGAAACCACAATGCAGAGGCCAAGGTGGATTATACTCAAAAATTCGGTACTAATATGAAGTTGGAGGCAGGACTTTATGGTAAATGGGATAACCGTAAATCTCCTTCCCGCACATGGAACGAGATGCCCGACGGCTCTCAGGAACTCGAACAGTATAACGACTTTAACTACAATGAATGGATTGGAGCTTTCTATGCCACTTACGGCGCAAAATTCGGAGGCTTCAGCATGTCGGCAGGTCTTAGAACGGAATATACAAACACAAAAGTAGCCACTCGTGACAACGAAACCGATGACTATACATACACAAATCGACATTATTGGGAGGTGTACCCTACCGTTTTCCTCTCTTATGCCTTTAAAAACAACCACGAATTACAAGCAAACTACACCCGCCGTATCAACCGCCCGAGAGGACGACAACTGAACTCTTTCCGTAATACCAGCGACTCTACAAATATCGAATTCGGTAACCCTCTCCTCGACCCTGAAATCTCTTCTGCAGTAGAGATTAACTATATCAAATCATGGGAAGAACATGTACTCAGTGCCAGTTTATACTACCGTTTCTCCGACAATGTAATAGAAAGAGTGCGATACCTCGATGATGACAATGTGATGTATACTACTTTCGAAAACATCTCCAAGCGACAATCCCTCGGTATCGAACTCGTGTCAAAAAACAAACTCTGCAAATGGATAAACCTTACTACTACCGTCAACGGTTACTACTCTAAAATGAATGACGTATACTACGATACCGACCTTGACGGCACTCCTGATTTACTCTACGAAGCTCAAGACAATTTTTCTTGGGATATCCGTCTTATGGCTAATTTCATTATGCCGAA
Source organism: Paludibacteraceae bacterium (assembly GCA_016292775.1). Classification (GTDB taxonomy): domain Bacteria; phylum Bacteroidota; class Bacteroidia; order Bacteroidales; family Paludibacteraceae; genus Aphodosoma. The sequence continues at coordinate 2,772 of JAEDFN010000056.1, read as the reverse complement.
AAACTTCTCGGCACAGCTAACCGGCGGATACCGTTCTCCGCAAGTAGTGGCTCAAGGTACCAGTCGCGGCAGCTACTCTATCGACCTCGGCGTTAGAAAAAGCTTCCTCAATAAGAAATTAAACCTCGCATTATCAGTTCGCGACGTTCTTAACTCCCGCCGCTGGGCTAATACAACTTATGGCGACAACTTCTGGCAATATTCCGAATTTATCCCTCGCGGTACAACTTTCTCTCTTACACTTACATACAACTTCGGAAATACTCAAGGAAAACGTAAAACAAATGGCAACCAAAATAATATGAACATGTCGTCTGATTATGACGAAATGGGTGACTCATTTTAACTCAAATATTTAGATTATTAAAAATAACTCATTCATTTTATCTTTCATAACATAATCCATTTTTATTTATAAAAGTAATCGGCAAAGCCGAATTTGCTAGTACTAATGGAGGGATTTTGATAGAAAAATCCCCTCCATTTTCTTTTTCTCTTATGCTAAGAAATTCTACGAATATTTTAGCTTGTTGCTTCTGATTGCCAAAATATTATATTTACACCAAAAGCAATTTATCGTATCAAATAAAAATATTACTTTTGCAATAAAAATTATTCTCTCATGCTTACCGACCTAATCCCCGCCGAGTGGCAACAACTATTACACCGCTGCATCGAAAGCGAAGAGTTTTGTACTCTATCTGCAAAAGTGGAAAATGCGTATTCCAATGCCACCATATATCCGAAAAAAGAGAACATCTTTCGGGCATTGGAGCTCACCAAACCAAAAGATGTAAAAGTAGTGATTATAGGGCAAGACCCCTACCACGAACCGGGACAGGCACATGGTCTCGCCTTTTCCGTACCTCATGGGGTTAAAATTCCGGGATCATTAAACCATATCTTTCAAGAGATAGAAATGGAGCTCAACATCGCCACTCTACCAACGGGGAACCTGGATAGATGGGCTGTACAAGGGGTGCTGTTATTAAACGCCACTCTTACCGTTGAAGCGGGCAAAGCAGGTAGCCACGAGAAATTCGGTTGGCAACAATTCACTGCCGAAATTATAAAACAACTAAGTAATAATTACTGCAATATAGCTTTTATGCTTTGGGGTAACAGCGCAATAAAACTATCGCAATATATAGATACTTCAAAACATATTATTTTCTCATCCACCCACCCGTCAGGGCTGTCGTGGGGCAAAACCTCTAATCCCGAAAAGATGAAGGGAAGCGAAATATTAGTGAAAAACACCGGCGAAACAGGGCTGTCGGAAGTGCCGTTTATTAAAAATAATTACGGCAGACTCGCCAATAATTCGTTCTACGGTTCTAACCAATTCTTAGCTGTAAATCAATGGCTTAAAAGCAAAAATATATCTCCGATTAATTGGGAATAAAAGAGTGCCTAATGCACATTAACCTACTATCAAAAAGCACCTATATACAAGGCGTGATTTTTTTGCTATTTAAAAAATTTATTATAAATTTGCAAAGATAAACCAACGATAAGTACTTACCTTTATGTTGAACATAAAATACCATTGATCATGAAAAAATTTTTACTACTGATAAGTGTATTTTTTGCACTTGGCTTGCAAGCACAAAAGTATGAATATCACCCGGAAACAGTGGGTATGCCTGAAATAGAAAAAAAAATTCTCCCTCTTGCAATCGTATTTAACGAGGCGGATACAAGTATGCCTAAAATCGCGGTACAGCAACTCAAGCACAAAATAAACCAAGTGTTTATGATTAACAAAATCGCACCGCTCGACTATCTAAGCCAATTCTTTATCACGGCAAATATCGTTACCAATCCGAAATTGGAAAAAGAGGGAATGAACTCTGACGATATTATAGAGATAAATATGTATATCGCCGACTACAAAAACCAAAAGGTGATAACTACCACTAAATTCTACGTTCGCGCTGTAGGAAGCGACGAAGCACAACGCTACACCTACGCTCTCCGCCAAATAAACCCTAAAACTCCGGATTTAGCCCGTTTCCTCAACGAAGCTACTAAAGAAATCCTTGCATATTACGATAAAGAAACCCCGAATATCTTAAAACAAGCCAATAACCTGGCATCTCAAAAATTGTATAAAGAGGCTCTTAGCCTTATAGTTACAATCCCTACCGAATGCAAATATTACAACGACGCAATAAGTGCAGGCCTCGCAATTTACCAAAAATACCTTGATAACAATGGCGACGTCAACCTCGCTTATGCCCGCCAAGTATGGGTGGCTAATAAAACCATAAAAGGTGCCGACGAAGCCGCTGAATTTTTGGCTAAAATCGATACCGAAGCAAAATGCTACACCCAAGCTGTGGACTTCTGCAAATTGGTAAAACAGCAAATCGGCGACGAGTGGAAATTTGAAATGAAAGAGGCAGAATCTAACAAAATGTCGGAAAAAGACAAGATTACAGAGATGCGCAGAATTGGTGTAGAACAGGGTAAAAGCGCACAATTTACAGCAAATCTCGATTTCGTTACAAAATAAAATCGCACTTTAAAATATCTTTTTCAAATATACAAAAAAGAAATGAAAGTGAGTACATATGTTCTTTATCTATTGTTTCTAAAATAGTTAGAATCAATAAAGAATTCGCAGAAACCGAGTTTAAGTATTTCCCTACCTGTAAAACAAATATGACAGAGTTGGTCGATAAAACTTTGGTGGCTAAAATCTGGGGAACAATACAAAATGCTCCATTATTGGCTGCATGGAATTAGATTTAGATTTATGCTCTAATG
>JAEDFN010000013.1 GCA_016292775.1 Paludibacteraceae bacterium | reverse complement strand
GGCTGTGATGCCATGCGGGCTTAAGTGTTATCAACTATTCGAGCCAAATAGCGAGCGAGGCTTCCGCTTGCTGATGGAGCATACCAAGACCATTTTTTATTACTGCTTTTTTGTCGATACCAAACTGCAAAAACGGGGTTACCTCCGGGTTATAAATCAAATCATATAATATATGACCTGAAGAGATAGCATGATACGGTATTATCGGGTACACATCACTATTGGGATACATTCCGAGCGAAGTAGTATTGATAATAACCTTATGCTTTTTTATCACATCCGAAGTCACCTCTCTATATCCTATAGTATTGATATTAGGCACTCTCGACACTATTGTGAAATCTATTTTATGCTTTTTAAGTATATACTGCACGGCTTTTGAGGCACCGCCATTACCGAGCACGAGCACCTTTACCCTATTATTGGGCAAAAGGGGTAAAAAGGTATTCTCAAATCCTTTACAGTCGGTATTATACCCGATAAGAGCATCATCTTTTACCTTAACGGTATTCACTGCTCCGATAGTGAGAGCCTCGTCGGTAATAGAGGTGAGATAGGGCATAATCTCTTGTTTATAAGGCATTGTTACATTAAAGCCATCGAGATTATTATCAAAAGCAAAATCTATTATTCGCTCAATATTGGGCAAGTCATAAAGTTTATACTCCGCATCGACTCCCAACTCCGAAAATCTTTTGTTTAAATATTTGGCAGAAAAAGAGTGAGCAAGACTTCTGCCAACTAATCCAAATTTTTTTGTTTGCATTGTTTTTTTCTTTTAATAAGATACTTAACAGTGTAAAACAAAAGCACAACAGCGAGAACAGCGATGATTAAATAACCGATTTCGTGGGAATACTTGTAGATAAGATCCACATTATCGCCTACGATATAGCCGATAAGGGCGAGTACTACATTCCAAATTCCGGCACCGAGCACGGTAAAGCCCATAAAAGAGAATAGAGGCATACGAGCCAACCCGGCAGGTATTGATATCAGCTGACGGATACCGGGGATAAGGCGACCGATGAAGGTAGACACCTTACCATGGTCGTTAAAATAATTCTCCGCTTTACGGATTTTATCGCTGTTCAACAAACAAAGATGACCCAATTTACTATCGGCAAACTTATAGATGATAGTTCTACCGAGGGTCATCGACAAGAAATAATTCACCAAGGCTCCGATAAGCGAGCCTAAAGTAGCAAATAAGATTATTAGGATAATATTCATTTTTGAGCCCGGCAATACGGATACAGCCGCTGCAGGGGGAACCACTATCTCGGATGGAAATGGGATAAAAGAGCTCTCGATTGCCATCAAGCCCGCCACTGTATAGTAGTTCATATTTGCACTATACCAATTCGTAATCTTTTGTATATAACCTGCTTCCGTAGTTATCGTATCTGCAGGTGTTGCATTTTCGGCACTAACAACGCTTACAATGGTAAGAAGCAGTAAAAATGTAATAAATCGTTTAATAATGGTATATTTCATAACTCTTTTTTATTTATTATTTGTTTTGCCTCCGGGAAAAGGGTGTAAAAATCATTGTAAAGATTGCTATCATATTCAGTGGCAATCTTCAAATATTTGTATGAGTTTTCTATATCGTTTTCTGAATAGAAAGATACGGCAAGGCAGAAAGCCACGGCATCGGAAGGGTTATCTTCGAAAGTCTGTATCAGAAAGGGTATCGCCTTTTTATAGTTCGACGAATTAAAAAAAAGTATACCAAGTGAAGAGATATAACGTAAATTATATGGGTGTTCGGCATATAGACTTTCAAACAACACAAAAGCTTTTACGTCTTTCCCCGAGCAGAGATATAATTCTGCCAAATTACTCTGTATCAATTCTATATTCGGATGCTCTTCGTTGAACTTCTCGAGTAGCGAAATCGCCTCCGCTTGGTGTGAAGTATTGAATAGTGCCCGCGATTTTTTTACTATCAAGTCAAAATCAAGAGGCTTCATATCGAGGCAGATATCAATATATTTTAGTGCTTCGGCAAACTGTTCCAGCACGAAACAAATTGATATATATAACTTTACCGAGTAATAAGGGTATTTATTATCTTGAAAAATTTCAGACAAAATCTTTTTCGCCTTTTGCATATTCCCTTTTACATAATAAGAGCGGGCATATTCCGTCTTTATATCCTCATTATCAGGGAAAAATTTCAATCCGATATTGAGGAAATGAAGGGCATGATCGGGGAAAAAATTCTCATTAAAAACGGCGCCGATTTTTTCGATAGAAGAGGAGAGATCTTTTTGATTATTCTCCTTAAGTAAATAGTATTCAAAGGCGATTTTTGCTTTATCGGGGCATAAATTATGAGCATAGCTCTCTGCGAGAATAGAAAGAACCATAGGGGAGTTTACCTCTTCCATATCCGGAACAAGGGAGATAACCTTATCATAATCGCCGCTAAAAAAAGCCAATACCGGATAATAATCTTTCAGAGCTTGCTTATCGGGATACAAAGTTACGAAGTAGTCGAGGGCTTTTTGAGCCATATCTTCATCTTCGATATATATAAAAGAGTTTAGAATTACCTCGCAATCGTCGTAATCTACGTAAGAATATTTACCATTCTCCACCATTTTTTCGAACTTGCGCAATACTTCTATTATATCATCATCCAAATCTTTATATCTCGAATCCAAACTCATTACAATATTATTATGTCAACTACCAAAAAACCAAAAAAAGAGACTTCATCACTCTATCTTTCTAAGTACGAGGGCGGAGCGAGCCGGGATATAGACCTTAAGCCACTCTTTATTTTTCAGATGCGAAGGCATAGTACGGTGCTCTACGCTATTGTCGGAAAATCCGAAGCCGCCGAATTCAACGCTATCGGTATCGAGTACCACATCATAAGTACCCTTTTTGACGAGGATACCATAGTCGGCAAACGACTTATTAGGGTTGAAATTAAAGATAAAGATAAGGTCTTTACGCTTGAAAGCCACGAGTTGGTCGCCCTCATTATCCCAAATTTTCTCAATGAGCGACTCGGAGAATTTACGTTCTTCGGTAATCAGGCTCAGCATCGCTTTATCGAAGCGGGCAAGGTCGGCATAATGGAGGTCTTCTCTATCCTCGAGCGACCATTGACGGCGGGCGTATTTATACGACCAACCATTACCCTCACGCGGGAAGTCGATCCACTCCGGATGTCCGAATTCATTGCCCATAAAATTGAGGTAACCGCCATTTATTGTAGCGAGGGTAATAAGGCGAATCATCTTATGGAGAGCGATACCGCGATTTACCAAAAGCGTTTCATCACCCTTTTTCATATGCCAATACATATCGGAGTCGATAAGGCGGAAAATAATTGTTTTATCCCCCACGAGGGCTTGGTCGTGCGATTCGGCATAGGAGATGGTTTTCTCACCGGCGCGACGATTGGTCATCTCATAGAAGATATGGCCGGCTTTCCAATCTTCGTCTCTCACCTCTTTGATATAACGAATCCAGAAGTCCGGAATACCCATTGCGAGGCGATAGTCGAAACCGATACCGCCATCGGAGAAAGGCACAGCGAGTTCCGGAAGTCCGGACATCTCTTCGGCAATAGTTATAGCATCGGGTTTAACCTCATGGATAAGTTTGTTAGCAAGAGTGAGATAGCAGATAGCATCGCCATCTTGATTAAGATTGTAATAGTCGCTATAATTGGTAAAATCCTGGCCGAGGCCATGATTACGATAAATCATAGAAGTTACGCCATCGAAGCGGAATCCGTCGAATTTATACTCTTCGAGCCAGAATTTACAGTTAGAGAGCAGGAAGTGTAAAACCTCATTCTTGTTGTAATTAAAGCAGAGCGAGTCCCAAGCGGGATGTTCACGTCGCTCACCGCCATGGAAATATTGATAAGGGGTGCCATCGAAACGGGCAAGACCCTCCACCTCATTTTTCACGGCATGAGAGTGTACGAGGTCCATGATAACAGCTATATTATTCTTATGAGCCTCATCAACAAGCTGTTTAAGTTCGTCCGGAGTACCGAAGCGGGAAGAAGCCGCAAAGAAATTCGACACATGGTATCCGAAAGAGCCATAATAAGGGTGCTCTTGAATAGCCATTATTTGGATGCAGTTGTACCCCGCTTTCACGATGCGAGGCAACACATTGATACGGAATTCATCATAAGTGCCTATTCTCTCCTCTTCTGTGGCCATACCGATATGGCATTCGTAAATTTTCAGAGGGGAAGTAGTAGGGCGGAATTTACGTATTTTAAATTTATAGGGATTTTCAGGCATCCAAACCTTAGCGGAGAAGATATGAGTAACAGGGTCTTGCACCACATATCTTGCCCAAGCGGGGATACGCTCGCCCTCACCGCCATTCCATACGATGATAAATTTATAGAGGTCGCCATGCTTCAACATGCGCTCGCCGACCTTTAATTCCCAAATACCATTATCTTTTCTTTCGAATTTGAATTTATCATTCTTTTGCCAGCCATTGAAATCTCCTATCAAATAGAGCTCCGTAGCATTAGGAGCCCACTCACGAATTACCCAGCTACGCTTAATTTTATGCATTCCGAAAAAGAGATAACCGGAAGCAAAATCCGAGAGAGTTTTATTCTCCTCGCCCAGCAGCTCCTGCTCTTTACGCACCGCATAATCATGACGGCCGGTAATAGCAAACTCAAAAGGCTGCAAATATGTATCATCTTGTAATATTTTAAGACTACTCATAATCGTATAGCTTAATATTTCGTTGTTTAAGAATTTCTATTTTTTGTATAGCTTTGGATTTTTGATTTATAGTCTTAGAGTATATAGATAATATGTTAGCAAATTGATACGTTGTATAAAAAATTTCTTTTTCCGTGCCGTTGAGGTAATAGACATAAGGTTTTTCTCCCTTCAGGGTGATGCGTATTTTCCGATCGGCATTAGCGGCAATATACTCATCAATACCATTAAGATAGGTGCTATCGACGATAATAACCTCCTTATATTCGCTCTCATCGAGTTGAAAATCAGAGATATTCTCGGAAGGGATAACGGGGGTTTCTACAAAGAAAGAGTCGACGGAAACCTTGAGTTGATTATGGTGTGCACGAGCACCATAGTAGAACGAAGTGATTGTAACAGCCCCGTTTTCATCAACGGAAGGCTTTAGGTAACAGCGACTTGTATTCCGCTCGGTAGTAAGGATACGATGCTCATAAGTGCCGATATCTTGATATAATGTATCTTTGTAAAATTTAAAGAATTTCACTAAAGAATCGAGCTTATATTGGGCAATTTCAATAACGGAGTCGAGCATCGGGATAGAAGTTACACACTGCTTCATTTGGATTTCCCAACGTAAAGTGTCGGCAATTCTGCGATTTTCAATCTCTTTCGGGAACAAAATAGCCACGGAATCAAGCATTGTAAGGGCAAGAGTATCATTACCGGCTGCATAATAACACCGGCTTTGCTCTATATAATACTCTGCATTTTTTCTCACTCCTCCACAAGAAGTAAGCAAAAATAATAACAAAGCCAAACTAATACTATATTTCATGAATTTTACCATTAAATAATTTGCAAAGGTAAGAATTATTTTTGATATAGACCTAATTTTCAATAAAAAAAGCATAGCAAAAAGAATAGGCTGACACTTTTAAAGTATAACTCTTTTTTTAAAAATTATAGTGCAACACTTGTATATATCCTGCCGCTGTCACGCTCGGTGACACCTACAACTGGAGTCTTTCCTGTACCCCGACCACGTTTGTTTCGTTTGTAATTTCCAAAAAGATTTATTTCATCTACAATTAATTGTTTATAGAGACAACTATTGTTTTAAACCAATCATACTTATTCACGGCAAGAACATCAATGAGCTTCGAGCCAGTTGTTGCCGATGCCGATGTCGACTTTCAGGGGAACGGAGAGGTGGATAGCGTTCTCCATCTCTTCGCGCACGATGGCGGTGAGGCGATCGACTTCATCCTCCGGCACGTTGAAATTAAGTTCGTCGTGCACTTGCAGAATCATTTCGGCGCGGAGCTGCTCTGCTTGTAATCGGCTGTCGATTTTCACCATTGCGAGTTTGATGATATCGGCGGCAGACCCTTGGATAGGGGCGTTGACGGCATTTCGCTCGGCATATCCGCGAACGTTACTATTGCGTGAGTTGATATCAGGCAGGTAACGGCGCCTGTGCATTATCGTTTCTACAAAACCTTTTTTACGTGCAAGGTCTACACTATCATCAATATATTTTCTTACTCCCGGGAAATTTACGAAGTAGTCGTCGATAAGTTTCTTCGCTTCGGTGCGAGAAACGCCGAGACGCTCCGAGAGGCCGAAAGCCGACACTCCGTAGATGATGCCGAAATTGGCTGTTTTTGCCTTACGGCGCATGTCAGAGGTAACCTCTTCTATCGGCACTTTGAAAATTTTTGCTGCCGTAGCGGCGTGAATATCATAGTCTTTAACAAAAGCCTCTACCAAATTCTCATCTTGCGACAGGTGTGCCATAATGCGCAACTCCACTTGAGAGTAGTCCGCCGATAGGAATTTATACCCTTCCGATGCTACAAAAGCACGGCGTATCTCTTTGCCATCCTCATTACGGATAGGGATATTCTGCAAGTTAGGGTTAGAAGACGAGAGTCGCCCCGTGGCAGTAACAGTCTGATTAAAAGAGGTATGTATCCTTCCCGACTTCTCATCAATCAATTTCGGCAATGCATCGATATAGGTGCTGAGCAACTTTTTCAACCCGCGATATTCGAGTATCTCTCCTACAACGGGGTGTTTATATCGCAGCGACTCAAGGGTATCTTCGTCGGTTACATACTGTCCGCGTTTTGTTTTTTTCGGTTTATCGCTGATAGCAAGGACCTCAAAAAGCAGTTTGCCCACCTGCACCGGCGACGACACATTGATAGCGAACCCCGCCTCTTTACGGATGTTATTCTCAATAGCAAGCATCTGTTGCGTAAGGATTTGTGACGATTGAGCGAGGGAGAAATCATCTACTATAACGCCCGTCATCTCCATTTTTGCAAGTACGTAAATAAGGGGCATCTCTATGTCATAACAGAGAGTATGTAACTGTAAATCTTCTATTTGCGGTTTCAAAGAATTACATAGCTGCAGTGTAATATCGGCATCTTCGGCAGCGTAATCCACTACTCTATCGATATTCACTTGCCGCATATTGAGTTGATTTTTCCCCTTTTCTCCGATAAGTTCCTCGATATGAATGGTTTTATATCCAAGAAGTAACTCCGCAAGGAAGTCCATATTATGGTACAACTCCGGCTGAATAAGGTAATGAGCTATCATTGAGTCGAAAAGCGGACCCGCCACATGCACACCATATTTGGCAAGCATCATAATATCGAATTTGATGTTATGGCCACATTTCTCGATATCACTATTTTCGAGAGGTTTTTTGAAATAAGAAAGAATCTCTACCGCGTCGTTTATTTCCTGAGGCAGAGGAATGTAATATGCTTGATGCGGATTAATGGCAAAAGAGATACCTACAAGAGATGAGTTGTGCACATCGACACCGGTAGTTTCCGTATCGAAAGCGAAAGAGGCGGCGGCATTGAGCTCTGCAGCAAGGGCTTCGTATTCCGCCACGGTAGCGGTTTTGTAATATTCATGCTTAACGCTATTTATGGTATCGAGGATACGACCCGGCTGATTTTCGTTTTGTTGCCCTACCGTCATAGAATATTGCAACGCATTATGGGCATTAACCATAGCGGTATCGGAGTCTATTATAGCCTTTTTCCCTTGTAAAGCATTATCATCTATACCACCGGTTGAGGCATCTATCGAAGTCGACTTGGTATCATTAAAATCATCAAACAGAGAGGGTTTTGAAATATTTTCCGTTGTGCCGGATACTTTGCCATGAGAGTTGACAGTAGAGGCTTTTGAAGAGAAATCTAAAGAGCCTATATCGACGCCCTCGGCGGATAATTTTTTCAATAAAAAATTAAATTCCATCTCTTTATATATCTCTACCAACTTAGGGTAATCGGGTTTTTTACGGGCTGTAGCCGCCTCATCGAAAGTCACGGGCACATCGAGGCGTATGGTAGCCAGGTATTTAGACAGACGGATGTTATCTATATTATTCAGGATTTTATCTTTAAGTGCGGACTTTTTCATATCCTGTACACTATTGATAAGATTATCGATAGAGCCGTATTCCATGAGCAGTTTGACGGCAGTTTTCTCGCCCACGCCCGGGCAACCGGGGATATTATCTGAAGAGTCGCCCATCAAGCCGAGCAAGTCTATCACCTGGGCAGTGCTTGATAAACCCCATTTGTCGAGCACCTCTTGCACGCCGAGCACATCATATCCACCCTCCCCGTAGCGAGGTTTATAAATCTTTATTTTATCGGTAACGAGTTGACCATAATCCTTATCGGGGGTAAGCATATACACCTCGAAGCCCTTTTGTGCTGCTTGATGGGCAAGAGTACCGATAACATCGTCAGCCTCAAAGCCATCAGCCTCTACGATAGGGATATTCATAGCGGTAACAATCTGCTTGATAATAGGCACTGAGAGGTGGATATCTTCGGGAGCGGCATCACGGTTAGCCTTATATTGCGGAAAATCGTTATGGCGAAAAGTGGGCGTTGCGGGGTCGAAAGCCACGGCAATATGTGTCAACTCATCATTAGAGAGCACATCATTGAGAATATTGACAAAACCAAAAACGGCGGAAGTGTTAAAATGCTTGGAATTGATACGAGGAGAGCGCATTAAAGCATAGTAAGCGCGATATATTATCGAGTAGGCATCTACCAAAAAGAGTTTATTCATAGCGTTATAAAAAATAATTATTTAAACTACAAAGATACAAAAAATTAACAAGTGGTATAGAAATAAACAACGAATTAAAAGAAAAAGTGATGATATTTTTATTTTTCACTGATTATCAAAGAGAAAAAATAATATCAAAATGAAAGTAGCATCAAAAAAATAAGTTGTAATACAAAAAAAAGTTGTACCTTTGCACTCCAAATTCAATAAATAGTAAAACAACAAATTAAAGCAACAGAATTATAGTTATGGCATTTACTAACAATGTGATGATTGTTCGCCACGGCTTGTTGGCAAAGCTGGTAAAACTCTGGAAAGAGAATAGTCTTGTAGAAGACATAGACCATTTACCAATTAAATTAACCCCACGTCAGTCAAAAGTAAGAGGACGTTGTTGTGTACATAAAGAGCGTGCCGTATGGAAATACAAGATGTTTCCACTACTCGGTTACGACATGTCTGACGAGACCGACGAATTAACACCACTGTCATACTATGCCAAAGGGGCATTGGAAAGAAAAGAGCGCACGAAAAAGAATATAATGTGTGTGATGGACGAGGCATGCTCCAGTTGTGTACAAGTAAATTACGAGATTTCGAACCTATGTCGCGGATGTGTGGCACGCAGTTGCTATATGAACTGTCCGAAAAACGCTATTAATTTCAAGCCGAACGGACAAGCGGAAATCAACCACGACCTTTGTGTATCTTGCGGTATTTGTCATCAAAGTTGCCCTTATCACGCAATTATCTACGTACCGATACCTTGCGAAGAGGTATGCCCTGTGAAAGCTATTTCCAAAGACGAATATGGAGTAGAGCATATCGATGAGAGCAAATGTATTTATTGTGGAAAATGTATCAACGCATGTCCTTTCGGAGCCATTTTCGAAATTTCACAAGTATTCGACGTGCTACAAAATATCAAGAATCCGGAACAAAAGATGGTGGCAATAGTAGCCCCTGCGATACTTTCACAATTCGGCACCACCCTTGAGAATCTCTACGGAGCATTGAAAGAGGTAGGTTTTGACGAAGTGATGGAAGTAGCCCTTGGTGCTGACGAGACATCCCGCCGCGAGGGTGCCGAGTTAATAGAGAAACTCGAAGAGGGACAACCTTTTATGACCACCTCATGCTGCCCTTCTTACATACAACTTGTAAGGAAACACGTACCGGAAATAGAGAAATACGTCTCTAGCACTCGCTCCCCTATGTACTATGCCGCCGAGATTGCCAAGAAGAAATTCCCTGATGCGAAAGTAGTATTTATCGGACCATGTATTGCAAAACGCAAAGAGGCTGAGTATACAGAGACTGTTGACTATGTGATGACTTTCGAGGAGCTTGGATCTATTTTCGACGGTCTTGAAATCAAGCTCGACCAAGTAACACCATGGCATATAGAGGAAGAGGCATACGTAGAGAGCCACGGTTACGGACAAACCGGCGGTGTAAGTAATGCGGTAAAAGTGCTTTACAACCGACAAGATATCAACGCTATGCTCCTCAGCAACTTGAATAAGAAGAACATAGCCCTACTCAAAGGCTTTGCCAAGACAGGTAAATGCCCGAGTCAATTCATCGAAGTGATGGCATGTGAAGGCGGATGTGTAACAGGTCCTTGTACGCATATCGACAAAGCCACAGCACAGCGAGTATATAATAAAGAGTTGGCTAAAATGGCTGAAGAGCGGAAACAACGCCCTCAGAAATAGTATAGATAGCGGCTTTTGCCGCTATTTTTGATATAAGACTATCGGTATAATTACGATTTGTATCGGTGATAAAAATTTGGCCGAAGTCCGACGAAGATACCACTTTGATGATATTCTCCACACGGGAGGAGTCAAGACGGTCGAAGATATCATCTAAAAGGAGCAGAGGGGATACGCCGGTAGCTTTTTTCAAATAGATATATTGGGCAAGTTTCATAGCCACGATATAGCTTTTATTCTGCCCTTGCGACCCTGTGCGCTTGATAGGGAAGCCATCGAGGAGCATCTGTAAATCATCTTTGTGAGAGCCTCGTGTGGTATAACCTATAGCAAAATCACGATTACGGCACTCTACAAGAAGAGGTTTCAAATCGCCTTGCTCGTTATGTGAGGTATATTTCAAATCCACCTCTTCACGACCGCCGGAAATTTTAGCATAGAAATCCTTAAAAAGAGGTGTGAATTCAGCAACGAACTCACATCTCTTTTTATATATATAATCCGCTTCATGCGCCATCTGCATCTCGTAGATATCGAGCATTTCGGCATCGGGCATAACATCGGCTTTAAGCAAAGCATTTCGGCTCTGAAGGGCTTGATTATATCGCATCACGGTATGTAGATAATCCTTATCATATTGAGAGATAACGATATCCATAAATCTTCTGCGCTCGTCACTACCCTCTTGAATAAGGTAGTTATCATCGGGAGAAACGAGCACTGCAGGGATAAGACCGATATGGTCGGAGAGGCGGCTATACTCCTTCTTGTTGCGCTTAAACTGCTTCTTGGCGCGACGTTTTACCGCTGCCATTATTGTCTCTTCCTGCATATTACGCATATAGTTGCCCTGTATCATAAAGAACTCCCCATCGTGATTAATAAGCTGAGAGTCGATTGCCGAGAGGTGACTTTTTGTGAATGAGAGGTAATAGATGGCATCGAGAAGATTGGTTTTCCCCATGCCATTATCCCCGAGAAAACAGTTGAATTTCTCGGAAAAAGTAAGGTCACATTCTCGGATATTTCTATAATTAATACACGATAGATGAGATAGATACATATAGCTATTTAATATTTTTAAGAAGGTCGATAGTTTCTTTTGCCAATGCGGATTTACGCTCGATATGGTTCATACACTCTTGAACGAATTGATTTTTTTCGAACGAACCGCGCACCTTTTCGAAATCCATACTTTTTACTACATCGTCGCCATCCACGCCAAAGCCTGTTTTAGAGTTAAGATTAAACTCCTTACGGGCATCATTATAGAGCATTTTATCGAGAGTAGTAACGGCGGCTTTCCACTCGGTTATTATCATGATAATATCTTCAACAGTGACATCATCAATACCCTTTCCGAGGTAGTCGAGCATTTTTTTATACGCCCAAGTCCACTCATAATCATAATAGTTTTCGTGGATATAGGCGAAACGATAATAAATTTCGTCGGCAGTAAATTTATTTTTTTTAATTTTGACAATAAAATCGTCGATAACGGTTTTCGGTGCAATAAGTCCGCTCAAATCCACCCATTCGCCACTACCTGCTTTTGTTGTCGGCATCAGACGCTTGCGTAACTCATCCACCGAAGAGAGAGGTTTGCGGCCGATGCGCGAAATAACGGAGTTACCCATAAATTTCATTATTGCAATGCGGTAGAGCTCAATACCTTTCGTGAGGTTTGATGCACGGATATAGCAATTTTGATAAGAGTAAATCTCGTTGTTTGCACCGGCAAGGGATTGAATATTACGAAGCACGTCGATGCCGGTATACATTTTTTGAATAGTATAAGGGCTAAGGAGGTTGAAATTAATAGGGTCGAGGCGAACGGGGTCTTTTCTGTTATCACGTTTAGGCCATTTTTGAGCATCGCGTATGGTGCCTACGCTACGCAAATTGACAGCCGGCACGAGGTAACTCTCCGTAGCATTTTCGATAAGATAAGAAAAAGGGAGAGATGCAGTATCGGAATGTTTTGTATGTCGCCCCATAACGAGGGTAAAAGCGCCGATACGTGCAGGCCAAAGCAGGTAAGAGTCGCTCGTGGTTTTACTACCACGCTCCACCATACCTTGGTGGATAGGTCCTAATTTATACATGTGGTTGCTCTGGTTTGATCCCGACCCTGCATTGAGGAAGGAGAACATACCGGCAATAAGGAGACTTGATTTATGGTGAGAAACGGTATAAGGGCCTGCAAAAATAGAGGTAGCCTCACCATGAAAGCCTTGGCAGTTTGCAAAGAAGAGCGAGTCGAGAGCGGAATAGTGCTTACCCATAACAGTGCCTTGCCCCACAAAGCAGCAACTGACGAGGGTGGAGTCGGTGATATCCACTCCGGAGCAGAGGATGAAATCGTTACACTTCACACCCGAGCCGATATGCACCGGTGCATAACGATTCGAATTTATCGAGCCATTATTGAGTTTCGACACACCGCCCAGGGTAGCATAATCGCCGATACGCACATTTTTTATCGAGCCGCAGTTGACAATCTTTACATTGCAACCGATATATCCTACAGAGCTTTTTTGCTTTTCGGTATAAACATTTATCATCTCTTCGAGTTTTTCAACGAGCTCGGTATCATGGCGATACATTGTAAGGATGTATGCCAACGGGGCACAAAGGTAGTCGTAAATAGGGACCTCTCTACCACCGGTTTCGTTCATCACCGGCACGCGCACACCATTACCGAAAGTAGACTCCCCGTCGACAACGATAAGGTTTGTATTTTCGATAAATACGTCGTTAGAGATATTATAATTTGCAATATAATTGTGTACGGAATGGATATAACAATCATCGCCCACCGACACATTATGCAGTCTTACATCAAAAATTCCGGAATGGACTTTAAACCCGCCTGCTTGGTCAAAATCACGGGTAAAAGTACCGAGAGAGATATTGCCGGAAAACTCCACATTCTTCACATAAGCGGGGTTAAAATCCTCTTTTACACGGATATTCTCCCAATTATCGGCAGAGCATCCGTTTTTTATCAATACCTCCTTCTCTGATTCATTTAATTGTCTATACATCATTTTAATAGAGTATTTTAATGCTATTTAATTTTATCAATAATTTGTTCCACAGAGAGTAGTTGCTGTTCTCCCGTCTCCATATCTTTCAGCATCAACGCATTAGCAGCCAATTCGGTTTCGCCGGCAATAGCTACGAAAGGGATATTGCAAGCATTGGCATACGACATCTGTTTTTTAAATTTCGTAATTTCGGGATAAATTTCGGCAGGGATACCGGCACGGCGAAGGATACGCACCTTATTACGGCAGAAGTCTTGCCCCTCTTTATCGAAATAGGTTAGCAGAATTTTAGTACCTTGAGACGCATTTTTCGGGAATTTATCGAGCATTGTAAGCACATCATAGATACGGTCGGCGCCGAAAGAGAAGCCGACACCGGAAACGCCCGGAAGGCCGAAAATACCGGTGAGGTTATCATATCTACCGCCACCGGAGATAGATCCCATCTCCACGCCGAGAGCCTTAACTTCGAGTATTGCTCCGGTATAGTAATTCAATCCGCGGGCGAGGGTAAGGTCGAGTTCCACTCCGCATTGTATGTCACTATCAGCAAGATAACCGAACACCTCTTCGAGCTCTGCAATACCCTTTTGAGCCACTTCACTATCTTTAAGCACCTCTTTAAGGACATTTATTTTCTCGGCATTAGAGCCCTCGAGGAGGAGGATAGGTTGCAGTTTTTGAATAGCATCAGCGGCGAGGCCCTTCTCTTCGAGCTCTTTATTTACATTGTCGAGGCCTATTTTATCGAGTTTGTCAATAGCCACAGTGATATCGATAATTTTATCTGCGGCATTTATCCATTCGGCGAGACCGGCAAGGATTTTACGGTTGTTAATCTTCACCACCACATCGATACCGAATTTTGCAAACGCCCTGTCAATCATCTCTATACATTCCGCCTCGTAGATTAGGGAGTCGGAGCCTACAACATCGGCATCACATTGGAAGAATTCGCGGTAACGCCCTTTTTGAGGACGGTCGGCACGCCACACAGGCTGTATTTGAAATCTCTTGAAAGGGAAAGTAATCTCATCACGGTGTTGCACAACATAGCGGGCAAAAGGCACGGTAAGGTCGTAACGAAGGCCCTTTTCACTTATCATATTAGTAAGGCGGATGCTGTTGCGAGAGAGCAAATCCTCATCATTTAACTTCGCAGTCCAATCGCCTGAATTCAGCACTTTAAAAAGGAGTTTGTCGCCCTCCTCGCCATATTTACCCATCAGCGTAGTGAGATTTTCGAGCGAAGGAGTCTCTATCTGTTTAAAACCGTAAGTGTAAAAAACGGAACGAATAGTATCAAAAATATAGTTGCGTTTCGCCATCTCTTCCGGCGAAAAATCGCGAGTACCCTTTGGGATAGAAGGTTTTGTCATATATAGTTATTTTTAAATTTTTCAAAAAATCAATAAAAGCACGAATTATCGCCAATAGATGCTACATTCTTCGGTGGAATTCTTATTCGGCCAGAGGGCTTATCCTCCGGTACTGAACTCTTACTTTGAGGTCGTGGACCTCTATGGTTATCTCGCCATTAGAGGGCTTATACCCGCCATCCGAATCAGCAATTATCTCCAAACACGTCGTGATAAATAATATCGGTAGCCCCGATATGCGACATAACATAATTCTTGGCGGCAATTCCCGCATCAGTAGGGTTATCGAAATAATAATCCAAAGCAGCTTCACACTCTATTTTGCTATTAATAGGAGTAGCAGCATGGCAAGCTATCAATTCAATTATCTCATTGAATTTATGGAAATTAGGTCCGAAAACCACCGGCATTCCCCAAACGGCGGCCTCGAGGGTATTGTGCACGGCAACGCCAAAACCACCACCTACATACGCCACTTTACCATAGCTGTAAACACTTGAAAGCAAACCGATAGTATTGATAATTAGGCATTTGGCATTCACCACCGCTTCCGGATTCGTTTCTGTATACAAAGCGTAATTACAAGTAAGGCGATCGGTAAGAAACTTGATACGGAGATGCTCTACATGGTGAGGAGCAATAACCACCTTTCTGCCCTCCGGCATATTATTTATATAATCGAAAAGGATTTCCTCATCGGGTTGCCAAGAACTACCCACAACGAGGAGGTCGTTATTTTTTGCAAACGCGTCGAGGATAGGGAGCTTTTTGGCTTGTGCGGCAATGTCGGCAACACGGTCGAAACGGGTGTCTCCCACCACCTTAGTGCTGTTGATATCGATAATCTGAAGCAGCTCTTCCGACTTATTATTCTGCAAATACAGACAACGAAACGCCATAAGAGCACGGCGGAAAATTTCGCCATACCAAGCAAAGAAGACCTGCTTTTCGCGAAATATAGCAGAGATAATATAGGTCTCCACCCCACATTTACGCAGGGTATTCAGGTAATTCAACCAGAATTCGTATTTCACAAAAAAGACCTTTTTAGGCTTTACTGCCGAGATAAAAGCAGTCACATTTTTGGGAGTATCGATAGGGAGATATGTCACGACATCGGCTCCCGGATAATTCTTCCGCACCTCATAGCCCGAAGGGGAGAAAAAAGTAAGTAATATCTTATATTCCGGATGAAATTTACGTATTCTATCCATTAGAGGTCGCCCCTGCTCAAATTCGCCGAGCGACGCCGCATGAACCCATATAACATCCTCATTTTTAAGAGATTCTACTTTAGCAAAAGCCTCATTCCACCCATTATACATAGACCTCGCTTTTGCATTAAAGCAGGCGGCAAAACGAATAGCTATTTTATAGAGCCATAAAGCAAAATTATAAATATATATCATTTCTATCTGATTATTAGAGCCACAACACAAAGTAAAACGGCGTATATCATCATCTTACTTGTTAATTATCAAGAAGAAAATAATCTGCCATTTTACAAACTACAAAGGTACAATTTTTTTGAAAATTACAGCCTAAATTTACAAAAAATCATTTGATTGACAATTGCCGCACACTAGAAGAAAAGTAAATTTAGTCACTTAGTATTATGAGCAATTAACATGTCGTTATTCAGGTGCAAAGAAATTGTCATAATCTGTATCCTTAATTTTCCAGATGCCGGTTTTCCTTCCTCCTTCACGAACGATTAGATTCATGTCGGTAAGACGTTTGATATATTTTCGAATCTGCCTGTCTGACAGATTGAGCTTTGCCGCCATCTGAGCAATAGTTGTATGAGGATCTAAAAGTATTATCTTGTATATACCACGCTGGGCTTTTAGGAACTCTTTCCTATATTTTATTTCCTCTTTTAGGAACTCTTTCTTTTCTTTTAGGAACTCTTTTCCTTCTTTTAGGAACTCTTTTCCTTCTTTTAGGAACTCTTTTCCTTCTTTAGTGGCATCTTTTAAAAACTGTTCATAATTCAGATTCCACAGTGTGACATGGAACTCTGACGCATTAGAAGAAAACTCCGGTGCGTGATAATTTGGAAATCGTTCATAACGTTTATAGGCATCAATGATTTTCTTCATTCCACTACCTCTGCGCTCCATCAAGTCAAGACGACTGAAAATATCGGCAAGCAACGGATTGCGGCGTTTTGAAGGGACAGTGAGAGGGTCAAGCTGTTGTATCAGGCTGCCATCCATCATTCCACCAGGTGAATAAATCTCAATACGATTATCGTACATATCAACATGAACCTCGCTACCAATTTCCATGTAGCTTCTGTGAATAATGGCGTTGGCTATGCTCTCGGTCACTGCTCTCTCCGGATAGTCGGGCAGTTCCTCCCTATGGTCAGCCTCCTTCCACCATTTCTTATGAGAATTATTTCTCACAAACGTTACTGCATCCTGCAATTGTCCTATAACACAACCTTCAAGTTCTACATCATCAATAGCCTCGCCCAATCCGCTTGTCATGGTCAGGCCATTCCATCTTGTGCAGAAGACTCGTGAGTGGCGTATAGGGGAGTCATCAGCCACTAATGCACCTGCATTGGTCATCCTTCCGTCCTCACCTATGATACCCCATGATATAAACTCATTATCTTCAAATGAACGGTTTAGACGCTTGAAATGTATAGACTTCAGTCTTGAGAAGGCCATATCCTCAAAACGATAAGCAGAAGGAAGTGTATCGTATGAGCGGCCGGTTCCCTTCATAACAAGGTTGCGCAGCTGGGTGCGGTCTGCAACAACCGATTCATTTCCAATACGGATGTATGCTATGCGTTGTTTGTCACCAATATAATAACAAGGTGTCTCGTCGCTGGATTGCACATGAAGGAGAATCAACTTAGCCTCCTCCACTTCCTTATATTCCAAATTGATGTTTGGTACAGGATCGAGTTTTGTCTTGACATTTTCGCTGATTGTCTCCCCATCATCTTCTGCATGGGCGAGCCCAACGACAACATCATCATCGGTAATACCAAAAACCAGCACACCTCCCTCACCGTTGGCAAAGGCCGATACACTCTTAAGCCAACTCTTCGGGCGTTTCACCTCTACCATTTCTTTTTTGTCGTAGGCTGTAGCTTCACCAATAAGTTTTCGTATATCAATATCCATCTTCATTACTTACTAAAATTTTTCTTATGTAAATTACATGCATCATTCTACATAACTATAGCTAACATAGAAGAGACCGTAAGTTCTTTGCGAAGTTACAAAAAATATTGTAAATATAAAAACAAAATTAAGTATTGGCTAATAAAAAAAGAATTTACAAAAAATCTACAGTAATAACTTTATTGGATTAATGCATTCACAACAACCATGCACCATTGATTACGAAATGAGGATAAAATAATCTTCACTTGCTTCTACGCGGAAGAATCAGTTGGCTGATAGAATACTTGCATGATGATTATGGGCTAGGCAAACGCCGACACTACCCTCCTGTATACCGCTCCATTGCTGTGATAGAATACTAAAGGACTGTAACTCCATGTGGAATTACAGTCCTTTCTATATGCACTACAACGCAACTACCGATCTCCAGATGGTTACATTGACCTTTATTCTTAAATAGCAACAAAAAGCAAGCTCAATTTTACAATAACGGGCAGAGCCCTACTACCGATTCGTTCAACGACTACCGCATTGTAGTCACAATAGGTTTTCTACAATATCAACTTAGTCACTTACGAGTGACCAAGTAAAGTGACTAAGTCAATGCCCGTACGTATTTTTGGCTTCGACTATTAGGTTTTTCGGGAATCGTCATTACCAGGAATCCTCCCTCTATAAGTGGGTCAATATAGCGATGCTTTACGTTATATCTGTGTTTAAGACCAAGATGTTCCATAATCTCAGCCATACTTCGAGGAGTGGAACAATATAGCATTATTTCGTTAAAAATATCACTTAACTTAGTCACTGACTTAGTCACTTTTTCTTCATCAGTGACCAAGTTAAGTGACGTGGTACGTTCTATTCTAAACGTTTCAGTGCTTTTTAATAATTCTCGTATTTCTTCCTTTGTAATCATATTCTTCTTTGCCATAAATAGTCGCTCCTTAATTTCTACCTTTGGTACGCTGGAGCATAGGCTGATATAGGTAGTTTAAAATTGTCATCCAAAAATCTGCAAAAAGACGCTTGAGTTTCCTCATCTTCTTCATCAGATTCCATGCAGTAGCTGCAATCATAGCATTAATCGTTGACGATGCTTTGCCCTGGATGTCAATGAAACCGGACAACTGAGGACGGGTATCAACATATCTGTTCTATTATCTATTCAACGATTTCCCAATATCCATTACGTTTGCCATTCTTGCGTACCAGGATGCCCTGTTCAGTAAGACGGGCAGTGATAGACTTGACCGTTCGCTCTGACTTGCCTATTTCTGTGGCAATGTGTTTCTGAGTTGCGGCGGGCTCTTGCCGGATGACACGAAGTACAGCAATCTCTTCCAAAGTGCAATTTTTGCACTTTGGAGGTAGCGGAAGTGCAGGATTTGCACTTTGTACCGATTCATTTGCACTTTGAAAGCCGCTTTTTGCACTTTGGGGATCAGCTTCTGGCTTCCAATCTAAATGCATCTCGCGGTTTCTAAAACGTTCGAGTCCATTGCAGCAGACAAGCGCGAAGTCAAGCAACTGAAAAGTCAAAACGAACGTTTCATGCGCAAGGTTGGGCAACTAACACTGGAATGTGATTTTTTTTGCACAAGCCTGCAAGGATGCCGGACTCGAACCAATTATTTACGGAACTTTATCCCTTTCCCGAAATAATTACTTTTAACATTTCTTCCATTGACAATTCTGGATTATTTTGAATTACTCTATCAACCAAGGTAGCATAATCAGTTTTGTTGTAGCCTAAAGCTACGAGAGCCTTCAAAATATCTTCTCGCAAGGAAGAATTGTTAATGACATCCATAGATTTCTGAGTTCGTTTATTGCTAGCCAAAAGAAGATATTTATAAACGATTGGTAACTGATTTGCTGGTTGCCATTCAGATAAACCGCACGTCCACATTAAAGTGTCATTCTTTATATCACCATTTGAAATGAATTTCTTTAACTCTTTTTCTTTTATTGGACCTGCTTGTTTTCCTTCTATGATGGCATAGAATGATGCTTCATTCTTCTTTGGCTTCTGCAGAAGTGGTTTAAAGGCATAATATAATCTACCACGTTGCTTCATACTTCATCACGATTGTTGCTTGGGATATAGGGCATAAACTATTCCAACATTTAGCAATACCAGTAAGCCTACTACAACAATATAAAAGATAATATTGTATACAAAGCAACAAAAGATGATATTCACTAAAGCAACCAGCACCGTAAATACCCAAGCATTAACTTTGATATTCACAATTCTTTTATCGGACATCTCCAGACCGATTGCTGAAGCAAGGCAAATAAACGTTGTTATCCCACTGACTGTTAAGGATATCCAATTGCGAGAGTCTACATCTTTTGCTATCTCAAAACATAACAAACCGAATAATGCAGATACTAATAGTGCGAGTACACACTTAATCCAATTGATTTTCATATTCCTTATTTTTTGTGCAAAAGCAATAACTTTCCTATCTCCGGAATCTGGCATGCAGTTACCCAATTAGCCAAACCTGCTTTCCATACAAGAGTGCTATCAACAATCATTCCTTTCTGAATCAAAGCGATACACTCTTGTTCATTCAACGGTCCAACTTGTCTATTGTCAATAAATGCATATACTTGTAGAGCCGCCGCTGGCATCTGAGGAGGTGTAGCAGAAGGAGTTTGATCTGGCATTACCGAATTCATCATTCGTGGTATTTGATTGGCAATGGACATTCCCATTCCCATTTCAATCATTTTATCAAAAATACTATCGTCTGCCATATTATTTGAGTTTTAATTGAGATAAACATGTTTTCAAATCCGTCCAGTCCGCCATTCCTTGCATCCATACAGGAGAATTCTCATCTATGATATCACACACAGCTAAACCTTTAAGTTGTTCGAGTGTGAGCGGACCTTTCTGTTGCCCATTAAGTGCTACAAAGAATAAGGGCGTAGCTGATTTATGCTGTTCCGCCTGTTTCTGAAATACAGGAAGAACCACATGCTGAGGGACATGCCCTTGCGGCATGGGGGTCTGCATCGTTTGGATGTTTTGCAGCGTCTGCTGCGACATTTGTTGTGTCACAGCAGAGTTTGCAAAATTATCCAATGTATTGAATCCTTGATTCTTATAAACCAAGGCATCAAAATCCATTGCTTCCATACTATTTACATTTTAGGTGGCATTGGAGGAGGGACGGAGCCTGCTTGGAATAATTGGGCAAAAGAAGGTATTGTTCCTATTGCCGCCCATTGAGGCATTCCATTCATCCATACCATAGTTTGTTGATTTATTTGACCTTGTTGAACCATTTGCATAAGTGTCGCATTATCAAACGGTCCATATTGCTGACCATTAATACTAATGAACACTTCATTTATTTGTTGGGGCATAGGTGGCGGTGTGGCTCCTGGCATAGGTGGCGGTGTTGGCTGTGTAGGTGTTTGTTGGGGCATATTTTGGTTGAGCGAGCTGCCCATATTATTCATCATTTGTCCCATTTGACCTGCAACTGCAGTCCCCATCATCATTCCGGCCATCATTCCTGCTGGATTCATATGACCATCACCTCCCCCAAGATTCATAGCACCCATTTCGCCCATGTTATTAAGACCCGTCTTCATAACATCTGCCTGAACATTTACTTGATGTGCACCTATGAATTGTGTTTCAGATGCAAGATTAGATCTATGTTGTGCTGTTTCTGTTGCAACATTAGCTCTGTTAGCGGCGGCTTGGTTCATGAGTTGTGCTTGTTGTGCTGCAGCCATCGTTTGCTGACGTTGTGCAAATTGGCTCTCCTCGCGCATACGAGCCATCATATCTTTTTGGTGTTCAAGTTGCATCTCGGCCATGCGTGCTGCGGATTGATTACGTATATCCGCATCTGTTCGCATTGTTTCACGCTGAATCTGATAACTTAGTAATGCATTCTTTTCATTTTCAAGGTTAAACAGATGCGCTTGTTTCTCAGTAATTCGTTTAAGATTCTGATAACTTTCAGATTCATCATCATAGCGAATGTCAGAAATAGTCAAATCAGTTGCAAGAACACCAAAACGGTTAGCAATCTTGTTTTGTAAACGAGCAAGGATGTATTGTCCCATTTCTCCAATTAGAGAGTTAAAGTGCATGACAAAAATTCCAGTATCCTTTGCTGCATTGGAAACGATTTGTTTAACTTCTTGTGTCAACAAACTCTTCATCTGTTTTTCCAATTCCTCAAGCGTGGTGTCATTACCACCCCATGCTTCAAACATGTATTTGATATATTCCTTTTGCGAAGAAACTTCAAACACAAGGCTTCCTTTTATCGCTACCTCTATATCGTATGCCTTGTACTCAGGCTCCGCAGGAACAATACGAAAATATGGAATTGTAAATGGAATTTCCATGTTTTTCGCCAAGTTGAAGTAATATACTTCCGCTTGGAAAGGAGTACCGCCTGCGTATGCCGCGCCAATAATTGACGACAATATTGGCAGGTTCTCTGTCTTGATAATGTCGTTGTACGGGCCCTTAATCACGTCATATTCCCCTTCCTTCTGTTGATAGAGGAATACTGCCGCTTGCCCCGGTCTTACACTAATACTACTTCCTGTGCGAATAGAATTTTCTTTATTTGTGGTGTTTGCTGCTTGTCCTGCAGGTCTCCACTTCCAAATGAGAAAGTCTTTCTCGTCGCAACGAATGGCATCCATTAAGCCGCCTTCGTTCTTTTTAGAACCAAATCCAAATAGTCCCATTATATTTACAATTGAGAAGTTTTAGTTGCTGTTGTTATTTTAGAATATGTGGTGTAGGTCTGACCTTGTATGAAAGCGCAAGGTTTGCCATTTTTATCCACTTTGTCATTTTTTATTTCAGGATTGCAGGTGTGAACTAAACGCAGTTTCATATACTTGCGATTCTGCGGGATATAGTTCTTCTCTTTAACGGAGAAATAGTTTGATTGCGCGATATGAGAAATCGTACTGATATCAACACTATCAATTATCTCTTCTATTTCAAACACATACTTAATCCGTTTTTGATGATAGAAAGCAATATATTTTGCCGGCATAAAGAAACGGTTTTCTTGACATGCATAGAACTCATAATTTAATGCTACATCTTCACCCCACCTGCCACCGACAATAATAACTCTCTTTATCCAAAATTGATCAGCCAATGCGGCATCGATGAGTTGCTCAAGTTCATCGTTGTACATAAATTTAGTAATTTAAATATTTTGCCTACTCTTTAGCGGATTTTCGGCATTCTCCATTTGATTTTTAGTTAACTAACCAAAGCCGTTTTGTAATTCTCCACATTACAGCGGAAGATAGCAATCAATCCGTCTTTGTTCTTTTTAAAATCAAAAAACAAATAGTCCAAAATCTATTTAATGCCAAGTTGTTTTCCGTATTCATTAATTTCTGCGAGCGTTTTAGGATCATCCTTCATAGAGAATCTTGCCTTTATAATAATTTGCTCGCATTTTGCCCTCCATATAGGATACATCTCCCTTTTTTCATGATCTTGATTAAAGTATCCCGGTTTCTTTGCTAGTGGAAGAGCTAATGCCAAGAATTCCAAAATATCATCTTTCGTATTTGGAATGGGGAAATTCTGGATAATAGCCTTTTTCTTTCTAATATCTTTTGTTCCCCCGAAAGATGTAGCGATGGCTTCACTATACATACGCCCTATTCCTGAAAGTACCCCCTTTGCATCTTCACGAGAGTTAGCCTCAGTTTCATTGAGCAATTCAAATAATCGTTGAATATTACAATTGGATTCAATATTACGGAATTCATATCCGCACTCGGGACATCTGGTGGTAAATGACTGAATCATAGCTCCACAAGCAGGGCATTTTTTTATGTCACCAAACTTGTTTGATTGGGGAGCTGCTTGACTTTGTGAAGCTGCTTGTGCTTTCTGAGAATGTTCGTAAAGACGTGCATCTAATACCATTTCAAACTCATCCAAGTCAATGCCCATAGACTCTGCTTTTTTGAACAATACTTGTTTTTCTTTCTCCGTGAGTTCTCCGTCAGCCAGGGCTAGATCGATGAGCTTTTCAAGCTGGGGATTATACAATCCAGAAGCAGAAGATAGGTTATTTACTGGCTGCACATCAGACTGTTGTACCGGATGCGGAGCAGTAGGTTGTTGAGCCTGAGGTTGCTGTTCGCCCATAAGCATATTAATACCTGCGTTTTTTAATTGATCAAAGAATCCCATTTTTGTAAATTTTTGTGAATTAGTATTATTGTTAATTATTTCATTGTTTTCTCTCGAAATCTCCGGGAGCGAAACCTCTTGATTTAAAGATTCATTAATTACGAAATCTTCTTCGTCTTCTACCCAATTCGTAACAAGGTGACCTGCATGATTAATCAATGCGATAAGGTCATGATTCCCGCGGTTCGTCACTTCAAAGTAAAATTCATCTTCATCATACTCCTCTATTTCATAAAACCAATCCGACAATTGTTTCCCTTCTTTAGATAGTAGGGCTACACTGTCGTCTTTTTTTGAGAGTATTGCTTTGAAGAATTCGTCAGTCAATTCTTCGATTTGATAGTATTTCTGCGAAAGCGTAAACGTGTTAACATTGAAGATTTGCTCATCATCTTCTTTTGATAACTTGTATACTCCATTGACAAATTCGTCGATACTATCATACCAATCAGTAACGATGTGACCATCTGCATTTATTAATGCGTATAATTCCTTATCTCCATCGTATACTTGAGCTAAATCATCCGTGAAGTACTCTATCTCTTCATAATAGTCACTAATTGGAAATCCATTAGCATCTAAAATAGCATAATTGCCATCATCATTCTCATCGATTCTTAATCGACCATTGAAGGGTTTTTGCATAATGTATAAAATTTTAATTTAACTTAAGGCAGAAGGGCCGACTCGATTAATGGCCCAAGACCACGGAATTTGTAGGGCGACCTTTTCAAAATGGGTGAAAGAGTACAAAGATTTTTGCAAGGATCAAAAATAAGAAGTATCTTTGCAACCGGAAAAGCCCCACGAGGTATGAGCAACCTTTTCAGGACAGTGTCATCACAATTAGTTGAATGTCAACTAAATCAGTAAAAGTTGCGATTTTTAAGATTGATGTGTCAACTAACTCAGTAAACAACCCCTAATTGTGTAAACCCAAATCAGGAAAAGACAAGTAGTTAATAAATAGAGCAGTTATTTTTAACTAATCATTGTGCGAATAGCATCATAGATAAGCCACGCAATGAAGAAAAGGTTCCATATTGATTCTGAATAGTTGAAACGAGTACGGAGAGGTTTGATAATCCATACGAGCAAGTTCCAAACCAGATAAGCAGCCGCTAATACAATAGATGTAGTCGCATCCCACTCTTCAAAGATTTCAATGTCAAGACTAAGCATAGCAGATATCCCGGTAAGCACACTACCGCATAACCATACAATGACAAGCGCCAATTCGAGAATTCCCATAATAAGGTTTGCCATCCATGGTTTGAAACCATACTGTCCTTCATTCAATTTTCCTGCTTGACTTTTTTTGTCAACCATTTTACTAATAAGTCCCATAATATTAAAATTTAGTTTGTTTTGCCTACTCTTTAGCGGATTTTCGGCATTCTCCATTATTAATTTTCATTTGTTTTAGTCGAGCACATACACAAAAGCGCAGACCTCGTGTTGCTTACTTATGCACCGAGACCTTGGCTAACCTATCAAGTCAAATAAACAACAGGAAACCTACGCCGATATGACAAACCGCTTGCCAAGAAATAGCAAGACGGGCACTATAGTCATACCAATGGGGCTGACGAACAACTCGTCGGGAAGCCATAATCTCTTTAGGTAATGGCACAAAGTGGGCGGACACCCCAGTATCTGAATTCTCGCTTTCAGAAGAATTCTCCACTTTGGGGAGAGCATCGGAGCTAAGCTCGGTGCAAACGGATATGTACGCTCCTTCTGGGATGTCAGAATCGGCAGAAGTCTGAATATGTGTATTCATGTTTAGTTAACCTTATTCTAGACAGAACTTAAGTAATGACATAAAAAAAGCGTGGAACTTCTTTGTTGTCAGTTCCACGACTTGAGGCCTTCGCAATGCCTTTTGCTAAAAACTAACAACACGAAGCCCACGCTAATGTATAAACGCTAAACTACTTGTAGTAGCTGCATTCAACGCATCAACTACACCTAAACTTATACATATGTACACGAAGATATCGTGCACGAATGCAATAGTTAGGTGTAGCGAGACGATATTATACATCCCGTAAGCATTCCATGTTGCACTGTTCTTAAGCAAAATACAGATCTTTTGCGAAGTTCCAAGTCGCCGGAACAGAGCGTCATATGAACGCTTTTTACTATGTCTTGTAGGTTTCCCTACATGTCCCACCGGAGACTTACCGGGACGACTCTTTCATCCCAATCTCGGTACGGACTCTCATGGTTTTACATCTCATAAGCGATGTGATTGGAAACTTCCTCAAATTGAGAATATTCCAAATCCAACCGCAAAGTTATAAAGATTTTTTTAAATTACCAAAATAAATAAAGCCGACTTCAAAAAATTTTTGTAGTCGGCCTTTTCGATAAAACAAAACTTAACCTCTATATTAGCTTTTAACTGCTCATTTTTTAACTTCCGGCCTTTTCGATAAAACAAAACTTAACCTCTTATTTGAAACTCCTCCAATTTCCTATATAGGGTAGTGGGTCCGAAAGGGGTGTATTTTCCATTTTGAAAAAAAATAAAAAAAGTCGCACTGCAAAATTTGGATTGCAGTGCGACAAAAATTTAACTATATATATTCCGTATGAATTAGTCCGGATTTATTTAACTATCAATCTGCCGATATAAACCTCTCCGGTGCCTGAAGTGACGCGGATATAGTAGATACCGCTTGTGTAGATACCGCCAACTTCGATAGGGAAGGTAGCAGGAGTGAAGATATTCACTACTTGACCTACGGCATTGAGTACCTCTACGCGCATTCCGCTCTGCTCTTCGGCTGTCCATTCGCGGTTAACGAATGTACTTTGTCCGCCAAGTACAGGGTTCGGTGCCACAATGATAGGCAATGCATAATTGCTCTCTACACTTGTTTCCACGCTGAGGATGAGGGTTACTATTGAATCGCAACCATATCCTTCGGTGAAGAAGTGACCTTCATATTCACCGGCTTGAGTGTAGGTGTTATTTGCAAATTCATAGGTCTCGCCCGGTTTGATACTTGCATAAACGGTATCGTAAACGGCAGGGATAAGCGTCAAGTGAAGCTCGATGATAGAGTCGCAACCCGCTGCATTTTGTATAGTGATTTCGGCTACAGTATCTTTAGTAACTTCGATAAGGTTGAAGCCGTTACCGTTATAGTCGTCGCCTTCACATACATAGTCGTTGACTACAGAGCGACTTGGTGCCGTTACTACAAGGGTGAGATTTACGATACTGTCGCATCCGAAGGATGATACGAACTCGTGGTTGTAAGTACCCGCTACGGTAAGTGATTGACCTGCAAAGTCGTAAACAGAACCTTGGCAGATTGTGACAGTAGTATCTACATGTGTAGGATAAGCGGTATAGTAGAGACGCATGATAGAGTCA
Organism: Paludibacteraceae bacterium; assembly: GCA_016292775.1. Taxonomy (GTDB): domain Bacteria; phylum Bacteroidota; class Bacteroidia; order Bacteroidales; family Paludibacteraceae; genus Aphodosoma. The sequence goes on along the minus strand of JAEDFN010000013.1, from coordinate 10,943 downwards.
CAACCGTTTACATTGGTGTATCTTGCTGTATAAACACCTGTTGTTGTGATTGTTCTACCCTCCCATTCATAGCTTTCGTTATCGCAGCGTGCTACAGTACTATCGTAATATTTAGGTATTACCGTGATATTGATAGTAGTAGTTACATCGCAGCCGTTAGCATTGCGCTCTACGAAGGTATATGTACCTGCATCGGTATAATTGTTACCTTTGAAGGTGTAGGTATCGCCCTCACAGAGAGGCACGTTTACAGTGCTGTCGAGATCAAGTACAGTGAGGTAGAGAGCCACGATAGAGTCGCAACCAAAGCTTGAAAGGAAGTTTTGTTGATAACGTCCTGTAGCAGTGATTGGTGGGTTCACGTTGGCAAAGAGACCTTTGTTATAAACTTCACCTTTACAGATTGTATCGTATAGAGAGATGAAGTATTGAGGAGCAACAAAGAGTTCCACAGTAATAATAGTATCTACAGCATTTACGGCAGCAGTCTCTTTAATCTTATTGAATTGATTAATACCTACATTCAATTCGGAAGCAAGATAGCTGAATCCGTTTCTGTAATAAGGTTCGCCTTGGCAGATAGTATCGTATACGGTAGGCATATATTCCACTACATTGATACTCAAATCATCGATAGAGATGGTTGCTGCGTTGGCAGAAGTAGATATTACATTAAAGTAGAGAGTAACATCAGAGCCGATATAATCATCAAGATTGTAAGAGAATACGTTCCACTCTGAACTTCTGTTAGCTATCAAGATAGTATCCAAAGTGTTGCCGCCATCATTACTGATTACTGCATACAACTTGCTCTTTTCAGACTCATTGTTGTATTTGAAAGTAAGAGCGGTGTTGGTATGAGTTATATTAACAGGCACTGTTTGGATAGACATAAGTCCGTTTGCAGTAGCTGTATTCAAAGATAATACGTTATTACCTTCTACACTATTAACACTCCAGTTTGTAGAATTTTTAGTGATAACGCTATTAGAGGTATTATCCCAACAAGAAGGAATTGTACCTACGGAAACAGCATCGAAATTCTGTTTATAAGGAGCAGCAATAACACCGCATTCGGTAGTAAATCTTGCAGTAGCTACAGAGGTTGAATCGCCGTTGATATATCCGCGAACGGATACATAGTAAGAAGTATTTGAAGTTAAACCGGTAGCGACATAGCTGTTTGTACCTGATACTACGGTATTGATAACCTCGTTGCCATTAGATGTGATTATCAATCTATAGCTGTCGGCGATATTTCTCCAGTTGATTTCCGCTTCAGTATCCGTAATATTGCTTACAGTAACAGGAGAAGGGTTAACATCAACAACCTCTACAAATTCCATATCATCGAAAGTAGTAGCGATGTTAGGATATTGAGAATTATAGTCGAGATTATTATGGAGAACGGAGAAACCTAATTTATAATCACCGGTAACATTCATAACGATGTCGGTAGAAACTTTTTGCCAATAATCGGTAAGCTCAACGGAAGTGAATGTTTTGCTAACAAGATTTTGGTCGTTCACTTGTACGATAGAGATAGTATTACCTAAATTAAGAGGGTCGATAGTACGAGTCCAAACAGAGAATCTGTATTGTTTACCTGCCTCAAAATGGAATGTGTTAAAGAGAACGGCTTTTGAGTTAATACCTGAAGCGTAGAACAATGATTGATCACCGCTGTGGTGTACGGCATCGTAATTTGTAGTACCATTACCTGTAGTGCCGACAAACTTATAGTAAGAGCTTGTCAATGACTCACCCCAGCAAGGGTTAGCTGCAGTGATGGATTGGTCACCGTTAAGGTCTTCGAAACCATAGCTCCAAGGGGCTGAATAAGGGATACAACCTGTGTTAAATTCGCCATAAAGCGGAGTTGCTTCACCTTGAGCACAAGTAGCATAAAGCTCATAGCTGTAAGTAGTTTGTGGCTCGAGGCCGGTAATACTTATAGTACTTCCGTTTACAGAACCCGAAGTGATAGTATCGTTACCTTCGAAGATGGTATAATGTATTGTAGAGCCGGAATTGTATCCGCTATAAGTGATAGTTGCGCCTTGATAAGTAGTCTTGACTTGAACGTTATCCAAAATAGAGCAAGGTACGAAGTCGCATACAATATTATCTACAGAGAGAGCTGGTTGATATTGATAGTAACCGGAAGCTTTCCAATAAACAACGAGTTCGTAGATACCTGCTTTATTATTTTTAATTTGAGAAGAAGTAGAATTCCAACTTGCAGCGGAAGCAGAAGAATTTGACAATGCTTCGCCGAGAGAAATAAATCCGTCAGGTAAGCCATAGCTGAGTGAAGTAGTAGGCATATCTGCATCTACCGGCTTGAGGAATACATATCCGAAGTCGGAAGTAAGGTATCCGATTACTTTATAATCGAAGCTTAAGTTCATAGTACCTGCAGGGAGGTAAACTTCTCTGACAGCATAGATAGTATTTGCCTCTTTTGTATAAGCATACTCTTCTGTTGCAGGTTTATTAGAAACGTAGAGAGCCTTATTACCACTCTTCACGGCGGCAGTGTTGCTACCGAAGATGAAGCGGTCGGTCTTATCGGTTACAATATTCCATGCTTCATTCTCTGCATCATTTTCAAAGTCAATTGTGAACGGAACGTTAAGCAATTGATATTTAGTAGTAAATGTAGCAGTTGCAGTTGCTGTATATTGGTTACCCGGAAGAGTAGAACGCACCTCGATAACATAATTTGTATTACCTGTAAGTCCGGTCAAATCTACGTAACCGTCGTTAGTACTGTTAGTAACTACCGGAGTAGTATTTCCAGCCTCATAAAGGGTATAAGTAGTAGTGATTGCAGACGCAGGGGCATTCCAATATACGGAAGCGGTATTATCGGCAATATCGAGGTGAGAGATAACAACTTCAGGGGTAGAAGAAGGTATTTGTACATGGATGCTATCGATATATACGATAGAAGAACTCATCTTCGTACGGAATGCGATACGGTTACCAGGACAATAGTAGTTCTTGAAGCTGATGGTATATTTGTCAACAATATTGGTCAAGCTGACATATTCCAACTCGGTGAAGGATTCTACATCGCCGTCTTGGATAGTACCTACTACTATGTCGCAGTTGTTAGCGATGCCGTAGAATGACAATTCCAATTGACCCGGCAAGAAGTTGAATTCCGGCAAGATAAGCAAGTTAGTACCTCTCATCACCATAGCATTTGGCAATGTACTGATAGTAGAGCTCTTGATTTTTGGATACTCTTCGCCGTTTACGGTATAAGTTTCGGCAGGAGTAAAGCATGGAGCTATTTGATAATCAGGGTTATTATAGGTGTCGAAATTCTCTGTCCATCCGTTAGTAACGTCAATAACCACGCATCCGGTGTAGAAATAAGTAGGGCCGAACCATTCGCTTATTTCGCTACCTGAGTGAGTGCGGGCATAAACGGCATAGCATGTAGCCGGAGTAAGTCCGTTTATTGCAATCAATTTATCGGAAGAGAGGATATTACCGGTTTCGGCAGGAGCGCTACCTTGTGGCACGCAAGCAACCTCGATATTATCGGCATTATAATCTATCTTCACAGTAGCGGAAGTTGTGCTTACGCTATTGATTTTGATATTGGAGATAGCCTTGAATTCGTTTGCTTTATAAATTCTAAGGTTGTCGATAAATGAGTAGTTGTTATAATTATTACCAACGGTAAATGCTACGGCAATACGATAATTTTCGTATCCTGCAGGTAATGAGTTGAATTGATATTCTGCATAACTATAATCGTAACTATCGGTATAATCCAAAGTATCGAGAGATACGAAAGTAGAAGTATCATTACCATTAACAACACCGATAATGAATTTACCGGAATTATTTCTTTGGATATAATTGAAAGAAACTGCAGTTTGTTGCACCGGAACATTAGTTTTCGGGAGCACGAAGTAGCTGTTAGCGGCGGAAATCAATTCAGAAGCGGAGACGAATCTGAGGGCGTTATTTCCGTCATAAGGGAAGTCGCTATTAAGCTCTATTCTCGGATAAGAGGCAGAAGCATCGATAGGTTTGAATAATTGGTAACAAGCATCTTCGTTTTCGAAATGTTCGTTGTAAGGCAAGTTAACGACACTACATTTTGTAGTGAAAGTGATAGGTCCGCGCCAAGCACTTACCTCACCATTACCACAATTACTGCGGATATAGATGTCGTAATCGAAGCCGGAGTTAAGATTTTCTATTTCGAAAACCGGGCTGTTTACTGTAACAGGGGTACCGTCTGTAACGCGGTCGCCGGCAGGTACTACTACATAATCCCATGCGCTATGAGTAGATACTGTATCATTGATCACTATCTTAGCGGAAGAGTTTGTTTGTGCACCGATAATAGCGCCTTCAGGGATGAGGCAGTTCTCTATCGGCTCGATGCTGAATGAATTGATTCTTGCATAGTAAGAATTGTTAGCAACAATACCTTTTGCACGAATAGCGAACATAACTTCACGACCTGCACATTTACCTGCATCGATAACGCGAGTCTCTGAAGCATTTCCGCTGGCAGGATTCATAAATCCTACAGTGTCGGTATAAGTAAGACCTCCGTCGTAAGATGCAAAGATATACATTGTATCGGTATTAATAACATCAACACTCATTGTGATATTAGCACCGACAACGTTACTGAAGTCGAAACTTGGAGTGATAAGAGTAGTGTAAGGTATTGTATTTGTACCGGTTTCATCCCAATAAAGTCCACTCAATGTAGGGAAATTAGGGTTAGTAGCGGCATTCCATATATTAGTAGTAGACTCCGGATAGCTTTCGCCTTGTGCCCAGCAAGTAGGTAACATACCTTTTTCTACACCGGCGGCAATATCATCATAATAAGGTAATGACATTGAAGCACAACCGGTTTCAAACTCTGGAGAATAAGCTTCGAGGCTATTCTCTGTAGCGCCACAAATTGCTTTTACAGTAACGTAATAGCGAGATGTAGGGTATAAATTGTGTAATGTAACGTTGTTAGCATTAACTGTTTGAGTAGCTTCGAGTACGTTTTCAACAACACCGTTAGAGAGGGTACGCATACGATAAACATTTACTTCCCAGCTTGACTCGGTACCACCGGCGGTCCATGAGACATTCAAGTTGTTAGGGTCGAAATTGTTTATAGTAATATTAGAAGGGCGTGCGCAATTTACGGTAGGGAGAATTTGTACATTATCGAGATAAATCAACTGATTACCAACGTAAAGAGCAACGAATTTAGAATCAGCGATAGGGTCGCCTTCATAGTCGTCACCAGCCAAAGCGGCGAGGCTGACGTTAAACTCAGTCCATGAGTTAGCTACCGGGATGTTTATATCCGAAATCGGCTCGTAAGACTCTACAGAGTTAGGGTCACCCATCACTCCTAAAGATACTGTTACATTTGCAGTAGTAGAATATACATAGCCTACAACGGTATATCCTGCAAGTGAAGTAACATCCAATTCAGGAGAGATGAATGTAGTATTTTGGAGTTTTACACTTGATTTACCTGCGCGGTGACTGTAGTTTGTAGACAATTCGGCAACATGATTAGCACCTGAAGCACTCCAGCAAGTGAAGTTGGTATTATCCTCTTCAAAGGTGTCGGAATAAGGCACTGCTTGTGGCTCGCAAAGGGTGTAGAAACTGCTCACGGTAGTCCATGCACTGCGAGAACCATTAGCACAAATTGAGCGAAGAGTATAGTAGTATTTATTGCTTGGTTGCAAGCCTGTGATTTGAACGGTATTTGTAGATACGGTATCGATAAGCACGTCGAAAGCAGGGTCGAGATCGCCGTTATTAACGGTAGCGACGCGGATTTCGGTTTGCACACCATTTTGCAAGAACATAAGTTCGGCGGAATTAGTAGTAATAGAGCTGAAGCTGATGTTATTTGGCTCAACGCATTCTATTTCACGTACCGACCAGTTGTCAAATCCAATACCATAGCTGGTTTGAATATCTATACCGAGGTAGTAGTATCCTGTTTCTGCAACCGTAAAGGTAGTGCCGATACGAGTCCAACTGCTTGGAGTACATTCATATTCCATTATGGTATTTATTTTAGAAGTATATATAGGCTCGGAAGCGGTAAAGAATGATATTCTATCGCCATAATAATTCTCTATATCATTATCACCGAGAGCGTAGATAGACATCTCATAAGTTTTGCCCGCTTCAAGGTAGAATTGACGGTACAAGTAACCTTTATATCTGGCGAAGAGGCATTTCTGACCTGCATAAGCTGCATTATCCAAAGCGGTTTTATCTATGATAGGATATGTGTAATAAGTACTTGGACGTTGGAAATCAAAGCAAGTAAAGGTGATATCCTTACCTACAGTGTAAGATTCGAACGTTTCGAGATAAGGGGCTCTACCCTCTATACAAGGGGTAGTGATGTAGCAAGGATTTGAGCTCCAATCGGAATATAGACCATTGCCACAATCGCGACGCACGTATACACGGTATTCGGTATTATCCTGAAGACCGGTAATCATAGTACTGTCGGACCCAAATACGCTTACAGGGGTGGCAGACTCGATAGTTTCGTTATCTTTTATCGCTACATATTGCCAGTTGACATTGCTTTCGGCTTCCACTCTCAAGTATGCGGAACTATAATTAATTAATTCTGCATGAGCACGTTGGATTACACGGCAAGCAGGAACCTCTTCTACAGCGAAATTATCGATAATAATTTCGTTTGCAGAATTACTTGTATTAATACCTGCCAATACGATGTACTTGTTACCTGTTAAATTTGTAGGAATTTCAAAAATGTATTCGTACCAACCGGCTCTGGTTTCCTCAATTCCCGCTGTCTTATTCACGGCACCTGCAATACATATATTAATATTTGCAATGCGAGTACCCATAGTATCGTTAGCATTATCAGAAACGAAAGCGCGGAGGTATAAAGAGTTGTAAGAAGCCGGCAAATCGTTTCTATACATCCAGAATCGCACTTGATATTGTTTTCCGGCTTGGAAATTAAATTGAGGAGAGGTAAAAGTAGCTACAGTACCATTACCTGCCTTTTGGAAATAACCGGCACCTGTTCCGGCATAAGCTTTATCAGGGTCGTTGAGTATTGTCCAAGTCTCTTTACCGAAATTGGTTCCGGAAGTAGCCACTTTGATAATATCTCTATCCCAGCAAGTAGGAGGTATTGTATTCACATCCTCGAAATCTTGAACATAAGGGAATGTACTGATTATTTCACATTTGGTAGAGAGGTATTCGTCGAACTCTATGTTTACAGAGTGTACGGTATCTTCGCATTCGGTAGCTACATAGCCCTTAATATGGTAAGCAGTACCCGGTATTAATCCTGTAATGCTGTAAGAAGGGGTATTCACCACGCCGGTAAATACGGTAGAGTCGGTAGCACTTCTATAGAGAACATAATTTACCTTCCATGCAGTATGGTAAGTTTCGCCCGGAGTCCAAGTAATGTCGATAGTATTCAAAGAAGGAGTTACTTGAATATTCTTTGGTTGACGGCATTTAGGAGCAGGGTAAATATGTATTGAGTCGAGGTAAGAAGCATTTGAACTTGGGCCATGCACACCTTCAAAGAGGATATAAACGGCACCTGATAATGGTATGTTCACCTCGTAGTTATAGTAACCGGAAGCATTCTCTACCGGATTTCCTTGATAATTACGTGCGATATTAGTAAGGAGCACAGCATCGGTAGTATCGATAGAATGGCTTGCCCATACTTTAAATTCATGGCCTGTTTTACTACTGCTGAATCGATACAAAGAGAATGTCATGTCATACTGCCCCGGAGTAGCAATACTCAAAGCCGGGGTGGCAAGGATATAGTGTCCGCCCTCTTTAGCAGAACGTAAACGAGCTCTTTTCACACCACTATGAGAATATATATCCCAACCGCTAGAGCCATAATCGTTATAGCTGGATCCTGTACCCATAACTGTTTGAACGGAAGTCCAACAATCGTCGAAAGTAGTACCTTCATTTGCAAAGATAACATTCATCTCTGCCGGTTGTGGCGTACAGAATGTTTTCAAAGTCACCGGCATACTCCACTCTGAAGTATCGCCTACAGCACATATAGAGCGTACTCTTACAGTATAAGAAGTGTTTGAAGCTACATTAGAGAGTGTATAAGGATTGGTATGTCCGATAACGTAATTGGTGATATTAGTGGAATTATTCGTGTACTCTATTTGATAATTACCTGAAGGAGTAGCGCTAAAATCAGACCAACTCATATGAATATTTGTAGAGTCGGCTTCTGCTTTAAACTGCTCCAAGCGAGTACAAGTACCTACTTGATATACCCTAAAATCGTCGATATATACATTACCTGCAGCATTTGTAGTAGAAATAAGGATACAAACGTGGAGGTCTTCGGTAGTGGCATAACCTGTTTGTTGAGTGTTAAGACGAATATTTTGCCATTGACCGATAGTGGTTATAGAGGCTGAATAAATTTCGTTAAAGGAGGCGAGGTCAGCCAAATCGTTTAACAAACCGACACGGATGTTTGAAGGATAAGCACATTGCACATAGAAATCAATCTCCATACTATTTGCCGGAACAGCAAAAGCAGGGGCAACGAGTTCTACAGTATTATATCCCGGAGTAACTGCCAAGGAGTTATCTCCCGTATTGGCAACATAGCTGATAGTGGCATTAGAAGGATTACGGGTAGAACCCACGAGCCAACCGGCAGGCAAACCGGTAAGACCCTCGAAATCCATAGCATAAGGGATATTTATGGCAGTATCCGGAGTGTTGAAAGTAAAATCTTCTGAAGCCTCGGAATATCCCTGGGCGGAACCGGTACAATCGGCTTTGAGTGTAGCGGTATAAGTAGAGTTTGGTTGAAGTCCGGTAATTTGATACATATTATTACCGGTAGTGGTAAAAGGAGTATTGTTATAGATATTATTACCATTAGCATCGCGTAATGTAATAGTAAAGTTGTTTGAAGGGCTGCCGAGAACGTGATTGTTCCAAGAGAGAGTGGCAGCATTTTTTGTTAAGGAAGAAACACCGACATCCACCGGTTGAGCGCAAAGCGGAGTCTCAAACACCCTGATATTATCAAGGTAAGAGTATGTTTTACCATTAAGTTGTTTACTGGAAAGAGCTTGGAACATAATTCTTGCGCCGGTTTTGCCGGTATATGCTCTCAAGTCACTGAAGTACTGTACCCAACCCGTAGTATTCGGGCAATCTTGAAGCAGCACTTTGTGTTGCGTTCCATTCTCTGTATAAACGAGGAATATTTTCAACTCTCTACATGCTGCATTGTAGCACATAAAAGAGAGCGACATATTCACCGTTAAATCAAAAGATGGAGTTTGTAAAATAGCGGAATCACCCTCGTTATAGTTTTGCATACGAAGGTATTTTCCATCATAACGGTCTGTTGATGAAGAAGATACACTCCAGTTATAACTATTGGAAATATCTCCCGTACGCAACCAGCCGGTAGGTAGTGTAGTACCATTTGCAGCTGAGTTAAACGTTTCATCAACAACAACCAACGATTGTGCCATAAGCATCCATGGGATACATAATAGCATAACCAGTAAAGAAAGTAATTTTTTCTGCATGATAGTTGTTTATTAAGGTGAGTAATAATTTATATTCTATTTCACAAAAAAAAATTTTAACGAACCCCTAAAGAAGTAATCATTAAAATTTTAAAAGAAGATGATTTTTCAACTTATAATTTAAAACAAAATCTTCTTTTCTCAGTTTAATAAATAATACATCAAAATCACTGCAAATGTAAGACTAAAAAATGGATAAAACCGCAATTTGATATTTTTTAACCTATCATCTTAAAACTTAGTAGAATATTAGGTTATTTAAACAATTGAATTATGAACCCACTCAAATTTTAAGACATTTTTACAAAAAACAATATGATACTTATAAAGTTACTCACCGTACTTATTTAAATTTCAAATAAAAAAACTCATTTTTATTGAAATTCCTTTGAAAATAAACTTGATAGCATAAATAATGAATCATCCGAGATGGGCAGGAGGGACGGAGAAAATCAATATAGAAGAAAGCCTTGAAAACACCGAACTGAGAGGAGGGGCGGAGTAAATAAAAAGGCTCCTTTATATAAAAACAAAATAAGCCGTGATAAACAAAAATTCACCACGACTTATCTATTATTATAATTAAAAAAGCAATCGACTTATTACTTAGCGCTTTCTTCAACGGCAACGGCAACGGCAACAGTAGCGCCCACCATAGGGTTGTTACCCATACCGAGGAATCCCATCATCTCTACGTGAGCAGGAACTGAAGAAGAGCCTGCAAATTGAGCGTCTCCATGCATACGGCCCATAGTATCTGTCATACCATAAGAGGCAGGACCGGCAGCCATATTATCAGGGTGAAGGGTACGACCGGTACCGCCACCTGAAGCAACAGAGAAGTATTTCTTACCTTGCTCCATACACTCTTTCTTGTAAGTACCTGCTACCGGGTGTTGGAAACGGGTAGGGTTTGTAGAGTTACCGGTAATAGATACGTCAACACCTTCCGCACGCATGATAGCCACACCTTCGCGAACGTCATCAGCACCATAGCATTTAACTTTTGAGCGGAGACCGTCGGAATAAGATTTTGTACTTACTACTTTGAGTTCGCCTGAATAGTAGTCAAACTCTGTCTGTACATAAGTAAAGCCATTGATACGGGAAATAATTTTAGCGGCATCTTTACCGAGTCCGTTAAGGATAACGCGGAGAGGCTCTTTACGTACTTTATTAGCCATTTCAGCGATTTTGATAGCACCTTCTGCGGCAGCGAACGACTCGTGGCCGGCGAGGAAGGCAAAGCATTTAGTCTCTTCACGAAGGAGGCGAGCTGCGAGGTTTCCGTGGCCGATACCTACTTTACGGTCGTCGGCAACAGAGCCT
>JAEDFN010000055.1 GCA_016292775.1 Paludibacteraceae bacterium | reverse complement strand
TTTTTTTACCGCGTTGTTTGCTTTAAACTCCATGGGAGTGGCGGCTTCCTTTACATCTATCACCTCCACAGCAGTAAATATCTGACCCTCTGCCGTATACGGAATTATCAGCATGCAGCAGAGGAGCAGCAGACTATTTATTATTGTTTTCCTCATGCTATCTGATTATTAATTTAGCAGAGCCCTTTGCGGTACGTACCAAGTATACCCCCCGGTTTAATGCAGAGATATTTATTTCTGTAGTTTCCCCGGCTATCGGAGCGGAATAAACTCGCCTTCCTTCCAAATCAAAAATCTCCACAATACCCTCTGTATCTGATGTATGAACATATAATACATCTTTTGCAGGATTCGGATAAAGGAAAATATTCTCCATTTGAGAGAATGGCACTGAGGTGATTATCTCTTCTCCGTAATAGAGGTCAAGACTCTTCATCTCAATGTAATGATTACCGGCAGCAGTACTATCGGTATTAATATAGAAATTGATATTCTGCAGTATAAGCGGATAATAAATCAAATCGCTCGCATCAGGCACGATATCCTCAGGCAAAATAGTGAGTGATATAGGCTTGTTAATATCAGCAACTTCGGCGAAATTCACCATACGATTTTGAGAATATGTAGGCACTTTAAAGCCGAAATAGATATTGGTGAACGACATTGAAGTTTGGAAGTTGAATTTCATACTATCCGGCAAAGAGAAAAGGCGGAGTTCACCAATAATTTTGATATAAGGGGCTCGAGCGATGGAATAATTGAGTTCCAAGCGATTAGGCTTTTCCGTATTCCAATTTGTATTCCATGCTGTGGAAGAGGTTTTCAACGTCCACTTTTGAGATGCATCGGTAAAATCGGTTGCCACCATCTTATGTTCGTTGATTTCAGAAATCACCAACAGAGAATCTCTATTGCCATTTTCGTCGAAATAGAGCATCGTTCTGCCATTTGCTTTTCCGTTAAGGCGTCCGTATTGATCCACCTCTGCAATATTATTATCCTCAATGATAAATGACATTGAAGCAGGGTTGACGAAATACTCTTTATCATTAGTTACCGTAGATACCTCCACAGAATAATTCACATCTTGATCAACGATTACGGAGTCGAGACGGAAAGAGATATCAGACGAGAGTATTCTTATAGGCATTGAGCATGACACTCCATTGTAAGTAGCTGTTAAAGTGGCGTTTACAGCATTGGCACCGGCAGTAAAAACGGAGCCTGAGCAACTACCTGCCGCCGCATCATCTACCGAGAGAGTGAAGCCTTTTACATCATTACAGATAAGAGTTCCGTATTGATTATATCCCATTATTACAGGTGTATATTGTGTAAAATTAGGCACTTCTATTTTATAGTCGTAAAAACGAATTTGGGCAATAACGCTATCAGTAGGGGCACTGTTTACAACCATCCAACCATTGCCTACAGAACGCTCGGTGCCATCGGCAGGGTTATTGACGATATTATGATGCACTACCATTTCGGAAGAACCGCCGCCATCAAGACCGGCTACAAAGGCAGCCCCCATGGAGACTAAGATGCCGCTCATATCGGTGCAAGTAATACCTACCGAACCGCCCACATACTTTCCGTCGGCAACGAAGAGATAGAGCCATCTGCCATCGGCGGAATAGGCTATTGCAGTACGCGGATAGACAACGGAATTATAACTGTCGGTAGTATTTCTAGAGGTAAGCACCCCATCTTTTACAAGAACTGCATTGCCACCCACGAGCTGATCGATACCCGGGTATTGACCGTCTGCAGTGCGCATCTCCATATGTACCGTAAGTTCATCACCAACAGCTAATGAGCTGAGAAACGTTGCCGCATCGCGTACACCGGAGAGCACCGACTCATCATTGGCAATAGGCTCGCCACCATCGATATTATGCACAATACGGCGCACCACTACACGGGTATCTTTATTCACACCCCATCTATCACCACTTACAGGCACTACCACCACTTCGGTGCGAGGCACGGTATCAAAGCCGGGGTCGTTCTCATATCGGCGAGTGAAAGCACCTGCATATTTATTATAAAAAGTGAGATTATAAGAAGCTGAAGGCACATTAGTGCGCTTAAAAGTGTAAGAAGTGCCATTTTCCAAAGTAACGGTACCTGTAAAATACATGTAGTTGATTAACGGCACTTTATTGGTATCTATAGAGGCAAGACCCCACCAACCGCTGCCATCAGGAGCCACCTGCATCTCTCCATTCTGAATACTACCGCCACGCGGCAATCCCAGAGGTCGTTCGGTTCCTGACGAGATAAGGAAGAAGTCGGAATTGATTCCACAATAAGCATCATGCCCCTCGGAGGTATATCTATTGCATGCTGAGGTCACTAACTCCGTTCCCTCTACACAATCCTTTCCGAGAAAAGTCTCGATATTGTTATATGGATTATGCAAATCAATGGTAAGAGTATGAAAATGCTCGGGACCATCGGTTAAAAAACCATGACAATAGGTAGTGCCGGGACCAACTACCTTGTATTCGATAGTGTCGATATTACGGCTCACCCCGTTGATGATATAATTTCCGGCAAAAACAAAGGTAACCGCCAAAGATAATATCGCAGAAAGAAATACCTTTTTCATAATTATTTAATTAAAAATTTACTACTTTTTCCATTTACATTAAGGATGTATAGCCCTTTTGATAATCCACTGACATTTATTGAATTACCATTAAGCACACCTCTACTTATCACCCTTCCGTCGATATCTATCAAAGAATAATCTTTCCCGCTTAACTCTTGCGGTACAAAGATGAAATCGGAAGTAGGATTAGGATAAATATCGAGGTAAGTATCGCTTGTAAAATCTGTAGCTGTTACCACCACTTTTCCATAATATAGATAAAGCCCCTGGAGAGCGATGGAATAATCATTTCCTACCGTCATATTAGTAGCGTCGAGATTGAAACGAATGGTTTCCAAGAACATAGGGTAGATAGAGAAACTTCCGTAATTGCTTACCACCTCGGCAACTCTCAGCATCAACTCAATATTTCCGTTAGCAGCAGGATTTTCAAAAGGAATAACAATAGCTTGACCTACATCATTAGGGCGCAAAGAAAGGCTCAAGTTAGAAAGAGCAGCGCCATTCAGATTAAGGCGTAAGCCGATGCTGTCAGGCAAACCGTAAATTCGGAATTCAGAGGTCATCTTAATAAACGGAGCACGAGCAGTAGCATATTTAAAGTCGAGACTTGCAGACTCGGTTGCAGTAGCGGGTACCAAAGTGGTTTTCCAAGCAGATGATGAAGAGACTGCCCATTCGGCGGAACTTGTTGCATTCCAATCTTCCACCTTCATCACATTGCCCGTAGGGTTTTCTACGATAACCTTCAGTGAATCGGAGAAATCACCTAACGAACCGTAAACAACTGTTTCTCCGTTTGTTAATGCATATATAACGCCATCACGAACCTCACAAACAGCAGGATTTTCCACTTGCCAAGAAAGGGCCTTACCCATCACTTTCTCGGTATTAAGACCTATAATGGCATTAACATCCACCTCGTAAGGGTGATATGAGTCGACAATAACGGAGTCGAGCTGTATATTCACATCAGCATTATCAACTTTTATAACATAAACAGAGCATTGTATTCCATTATAATCTATGGTAATAAGTCCGCTTTTCGTGCCTGAAGCAATGAATTTATTATTCTCCACATGGCCCACTTGAGCATCGTTGCAAATAATGGTAAAGCCCTCAACATTAGTGTTAATAAGGGCACCATACTTGTTATATCCCAGCACTTTAGGGGTGTATATTCCATAATTCGGGAGGTATACATTAGGGTAATAAACAGCTATAGCTGCAATGGTATCGTTATCCGGAGCGTTATTAACGGCAAAAATTGCGTTTGACACAGCGCGTTCCGGTCCGTCACTGGTACGATTCATAGCACCGAAAGGGGCGACAAAATGGGTAGAAGAGCCGCCACCGTCGAGATTTATTGCGGAATAAGCACCTGCCGACTGCATTATCTCGGCAAGAGTATATGTGGTACAACCCATAGAAACACCCCTACCATCTACAACACACATGATAACGGTATCACCACTTTGTGAAAAACCAAAACCCGTACGTGGGTGATTCTCGTTCCATATATTGTTGATATTAGTCTCCACTACACCATTATTAAGCATGAAAGAACGTGTGTCACCGCCGAGAGCGTTAGAGACATTCACTACATTACCATCTAAAATAGTATTCATAGCAATGCTGATAGAATCGCCGACAGCGAGAGAAGCAACAAAATCACAAGCGGAACCATGAGCCGAGAGCACTGCACCATTTTGCGGAATGGCAGTACTGCCGGTAGAGAGATTAACAGCGGTAACCACACATTGCATAGTGCCGGTGGTTTTCCAACTCTCTCCATCACAGAGCATTATCGTAGCCTCATGCCCGTAAGCATTGGTTTTGGTAGTCTTGCCTTGATATCTGTTATACAGCACAAGTTCATCTGCCAATCTATTATAATTCACATGGTTAATAGCGTGGGAAACATCACCTTTAGTAACAGTACCCGAAAAAGTCAGTCTATCGGCGAGCATCGGCATAAAATTAGCGTCAAAGGCCATTACATTACGACTGTTATTCGGGGAATAAGCATATTCTCCTTTACAAACGGTGGCTGAAGTAGGGAGACCTACATCACCGGTAGTGGCATAAAAATCGCCGTTAGTGCCGGTAAACAATTTATGACCCGAATAAGAGTGACGAGCCGACTGTGAAGAGACAACCTCTCCAAGCAAAATCGAATCTCTACCTACCGTCGCTTCGAAAGAGATATAAGGATTTGTGCGGCATACCTTACTGAAATACACATGCAGAAGTCCGCCTGTAGTTCGCGTCAACTGCAATGCGGTATAACTGCTACCCGGCCCTATTGGGTAATGTGCCAAAGTATCAATTCGATATACACCATTATTAAGTGTAATTGTATCTTGTGCATATATAAACACACTCAACAACAGACAAATAAAAGCTAATACAATCTTTTTCATACTACAAGAAATAAACTTTAAACATCACGCAAAGGTACACATTTTTTTCTTACAAAAAAAAGAGTTTTCTATTATACACATTAATAAATAAAAATATTTTCATACCTTTGCAAAAAAATAATAACGTACGATAATACGTTTTATCTATATGATATTAAAATCATAAAACAATAATACATACAAAGATAAAACACAACACAGAAAAATATGAAACAATTAGTATTGCTTACATTGGTATTATTAAGTATTGGAATTAGTGCACAGAAAGTTGTAAATCCACTAAACAGTCCTTATTACATAAAAGGAACTACTGAGATTAACCCATCGACAGGAGAGGTTACTCTACACAATATAGAGACGAAAGGGTTCAGTTTTCGAAATTCAAAAGATGTCATCAAGAGTACGGAAAAAAATGAGAAAGCTGTATTCGTTTTCGACCAAATAACAGCGGAGCCGGAGATTAGCCTTATAGATAAGCGCTTGCAACTGTGGCGACAAGATAGGTACGGCAACTGGATGACGGATGAGGAGAGCGGTAACGGTATCACCGAGCAACGCCTTAACAAAAACATCACTATCATGCTCGTACTCGACTGCTCCAACTCTCTCGGCGATGATTTTGTTCGCGTAAAAGCCGGAGCTAAATCTTTTATCGAAAAGCTCATCTACGCTTCCAACTCCGGTTTCGTTCATATCGGCGTTATCGGCTTTTCTTCTATAGAAAAAACTCAAGTATGTGATATCCGCCCTCTTACATCAAAAAGCATGACGGAGATAGTTACCTTTATCAACAATCTTCAGCCGGACAATGCCACGGCACTCTACTATGCTATGGATAAAGCCACTACCATGCTCGACAATTATGTGCAGAAAAACTTTAAGAACATACCGAACGAAAACTATGAAGGCTCTTGTCTGCTCGCATTTACCGACGGTATCGACAACGCTACAAGATATCCGGAGCGCAAGATATTCACCTATAATCAAGCTTATAACGACATCAAAAACACCCTCAACACCAAGAAAATCAAAGATCAACATATAGAGACCTACGTTATCGGTGCGCGAGGAATAGATATAAAAAGCGAAGCACAAGTAGCTGATTTCAAGAGCAATTTGGAAGGACTTATTCCGGAGGAGAATAACGGACAATTCAAATACCTTGAAAATATGATAGAGCTCGAGGCTACATTTCAAGAGATAGCCAACGGCCTTACACAGCGCTGGCAGAATTTATCTTGTACTGCGCCGCTGACACACGAGGGCGGTGTATGCTGGACTTTAGGAGAAATACCGGAAACAGCTACGATAAAACAAGATGAAGGTGAAGTAAAAACGGTAGCTCTCCGCCACTATTTCGCCCCGATAGTGGGTATCGGTGGTGGCGTGATTCAAGATAAATATGCACCTGCAGACGGCAAAAAATATTACGGTTTCTTCAACCTTGAAATCGGCATCGACTATGCATACCCTATCAGTAAAGACTTCAGCGTGGGTGGCTATTTCATATTCTACAACGGCTTTCACGGCATCAAAACCACCCCTAATTGCTATAATCCGGGATTGAAAATCGGTCCGCTCATCACTATGGGCAACTATAGTGGCGGTGGTAGTGCTTTCGTTCTCGGTTTGGGCTATGAAGTAGGAGCTACCAAAGGTTTTGAAACCAAACAGCACCGCTTCGACATCCGCCTCGGAGCTACTTTCTTAGCCGGTCACTTCTTAGGCCTTGACATCTCTACCGGCTACGGCACTCAATGCACTCTGACTTACGGATATAACTTCAATCTTTTGAAATAAACCTCAAAATTATACAGTTTTAAAATAAGTACATTACCGTTTTGAAATAAGGAGCAATGCTCCTCCTCTCTCAAAAAAAAGATGTTGCTCCACATTAAGGAACAACATCTTTTTTATATAGCTTAATTACTTTTCTTGCCTACGCAATGTTAGGAAAGTTTTTTCGCCATCTTCTTCCACCACTAACTGTAAATTATCATACGAATCATCTATTTTACGTAAGATACCATACTTCTCAAAATCATTTTCTTCGTACTTAATATAAAGAACTGAATCATTTCTGATTTCATACGCAACTGACATAGGCATTTGTACATCCGTATCCCCGAATACATTGACGAGGTTTTTCACAATTGGTGCACCATCAATTATAAGTTTATCGCCGTCAAACTGCATCGTCATTTCCATCTGCGAAAGCAAAATAGCTGCGAAAGCAATTCCCAAAGAATCTTCCTCACTTTCCATATTTAACTCAGAAAGATACGTCGAAAAGTCGATATCATACTTACCCTGAATATCATTTTCACTAAAAGATTGTTATTTTGAAGTGCAAGCTATCAATAACAAACCTGCACAAATATACAAAATATTTTTTAACTAATATTCCGAAAATTATATATTTAAAGACATATACAGTGTATAATTATAGAATTTCCCTTATATTATCCATTATAAATGGTATACAAAATATTACCTATTCCGTCGTCTTAGTATCAAAAAAATTGTATAACTTTGCAAATGAAATATTATACAAATCGTTTTGTAATCTGTAACTAAATAAAACATAATTTATTATGCTCAAGAAAATACGAATAGCCCTTGCGATATTCTTTTGGCTTTCGGTTACGGCTCTGTTTTTGGACTTTACGGGCACTATCCATGCCTGGCTTGGGTGGACGGCTAAAATTCAATTTCTCCCTGCCCTCCTCGCGCTTAATGTAGGCGCTTTGATTTTCCTTATTTTGCTGACTTTCGTTTTCGGTAGAATTTATTGCTCCGTAATATGCCCGCTCGGCATTACTCAAGATGTGATTTCTTGGCTCAGCGGATTACGCAAAAAAAAGAGATATCGTTTCTTTTTCTCACCTGAAAAGAAAATCTTACGTTACTCTTTTTTAGCCATTACAGGCATCGGTATATTGGTTGCCATAATAGCCCACACAGGCATAATAATATCTCTTCTCGACCCTTATGCCATTTATGGTCGCGTGGCTACAACAGTGCTCAACCCGCTGTACAAATTGGGTAACAATCTGCTCGCTTATTTTGCCGAACGCGCAGATAGCTATGCATTCTACTCTACCGATGTTTGGCTAAAAAGCATCTCAAGCTTGGTTATCTCCATCGTAATGATGATAATTATCGTCGTTCTTGCATGGCGTAACGGCCGTACTTACTGCAATACGGTTTGCCCCGTTGGTACGATATTAGGTTTTATTTCAAAATATTCTCTTTTTAAAATTCATATCGACAAAAGCAAATGTAACGCTTGCGGCTTATGCTCCCGTAAGTGTAAATCATCGTGTATCAATGGTAAAGAACACAAGGTGGATTACTCCCGCTGCGTGGCTTGTATGGATTGTATCAACACTTGCAAGCACGGGGCTATCAGTTACCAATTCGCCTACGGCAAAAAATGCGGCAATACTACCAACAATAGTGCATTAAAATCATGTAAAAAAGCCGACGAATCGGGAACAAATGTATCTACCCCACAAAATGCATCGGAAGAGAATAGTGCAAATATGAGTCGCCGCGAGATGCTCACCGCCACGGGACTGCTCATAGCTTCTACCGCCTTGAATGCCAAAGGTAAACGTGTAGATGGAGGCTTGGCTGCCATAGTACAAAAGCAGGCTCCGACTCGCGAACGACGCATCCTGCCGCCAGGTGCAAAAAGCGAACGGCATCTGGCTTCTCACTGCACCGCTTGCCAACTGTGCATTGCCGCTTGCCCTAATAATGTGCTGAGGCCTTCTTCTGACATCAAATCTTTGATGCATCCCGAAGCCTCATACGAACGCGGTTACTGCCGCCCGGAATGCAACAAATGCTCACAAGTATGCCCTGCCGGCGCTATACATAAACTCTCCTTACCGGAAAAGGTATCTTTGCAAATAGGCCATGCCATGTGGATTGAGAGCAACTGCGTGCCTCTAACCGATGGTGTGGAGTGTGGCAACTGCGCTCGCCACTGCCCTACCGGCGCTATTACTATGGTTAATTACATCCCGGGAAACGATACCTCACCAAAAATCCCTTCCGTCAACACCGAAATATGCATCGGTTGCGGCGCGTGTGAAAACCTTTGCCCGGCCCGCCCTTTCAGCGCTATTTATGTAGAAGGTAATGACGTACAAAGGTTTGTGTAAATAATCAGAAATAAACATAAGGTAATTAAGCACAATAGTTTATTTAAATAGTAACAGAAATAATATGAATGATATAATAAAGAAATCGGAGAATATCAACCGTAGGGAATTTATCAAGCGCATGGGAGTGGGAGTGGCTGCCGTCACCGCCACTACTCTGCCGGGATGTACGGAGAAAAGTGGTCCCTCCGGATACAATACCAAACAAGGAGAGGTGCCTACCGATAAGATGACGTACCGCACAAATCCGAAAACGGGTGAAAAGGTGTCGCTCTTGGGCTATGGCTGTATGCGCTGGCCTACAATACCTACTGCCGACGGCTCCGAAGAGGTTATCGATCAAGAAGAGGTTAACAGACTGGTAGACTATGCTTTAGGGCACGGAGTAAACTATTTCGATACAGCACCGCCTTACC
>JAEDFN010000054.1 GCA_016292775.1 Paludibacteraceae bacterium | reverse complement strand
TCTACATGCTTTGCCGCAAGTGGATATGGTGATTATTTCACCTGAAGAATTTCTCTCTTCTGCAAGGCGACTCGCTTCGGCTCATGAGTATTACGATGCTCTTTCCGTAGCCGTTGTTACCGATGATGAGGTGTATAACGAATTTTCTTCGGGTACAAAGGATGCAACTGCCTATCGCAGATTGATGAAAATGCTTTACGATAGGGCTGATGGTAATGCCTCTCTCCAACCGAAATATTTGATTCTTTTCGGAGATGGCTCTTTCGATAATCGCGAAATTTTGAAGAATAATACCTCCGTAAATATTTATCGCTTGCTGACGTACCAATCCGAACTCTCGTTTTCGGATGTCGACTCATATACTACTGACGATTATTTCGCATTGCTGGATGATAATAGTGGAGGAAATTTGGTTTCCGATAAGATGAATATCGCTGTCGGTCGTATCCCCGTTTATGATGCATCGCAAGCAGAGAGTGTTGTGGATAAGATTATAAGATATATCAGTGATGATGATTTGGATGATTGGAAGAACCAGGCTATTTATCTTGCTGATGACGGTGATGCTAATGAGCATATTCGTAGTGCGGATACTGTTTGTAATCGTACCGCATTATTGTATCCCGAATTGCTTATCCGCAAACTTTATTTCGACTCTTACAAGCAAGAGGTTACCTCTACAGGGGAGTATTATCCGGCGTTAAGAAAAGAGTTTTTGGATTATGTGCAGTCCGGAGTGCTGATGGTAAATTACAATGGTCATGGTGGTATATATGGATGGGCAAACGAGCAGGTGTTGACGGTTGATGATATCGATAATTTCTATAATACTCGATTGCCTTTGTGGGTAACTGCTACTTGTGATTTCTCTCGTTTCGATAATTTTCTTGTCTCTGCAGGTGAGAAATTACTCACAAATCCTAAGGGTGGTGCTATGGGCTTGGTTTCTACTACCCGTACAGTTCTTTCTGCTCAAAATACAGCCCTTAATCTCGCTTTAGTGAACTCTTTGCTGAAAACAGATAATACTACACTTCGCCCTACTACGGTGGGTAATGCGCTGAAATCGGCAAAAAATTCATTGGCAAATAGTTATGACTCAAACAGATTGAGTTTTATCCTTTTAGGTGATCCCGCTGTGGCTTTGAATTTCCCTCGTTCTCATAAGGTAGTGTTGGATTCTATTAATGGTAATCCAGCTTCCGTTTTGGATACTATCGGCGCCCTTGATGTGGTGAATATTTCCGGATCTGTAGTTGATGTTGTTTCTTCTGATATTGATAAAAATTTCAATGGTTTTGCTAAAATCGTAGTCTTTGATAAGGAAGAAATACTTACTACTTTAAGTAATGATGGTGCCGAGGCTTCGCCGACTTTTAAATACAAATATCGCCCGAATCCGATTTTTTCCGGTAAGGTGGTTGTCGTAAATGGCTCTTTTAATGGCTCTTTTATCGTGCCTAAGGATATTCGTTATAATTTCGGCGCCGGTAGAATGGTGCTCTATGCTGCTGATTCTACCCGTAATATCGATGCTAATGGTACTTTCGACAATTTTATTATTGGGGGAGAAAATCCCGATGCCGTTGAAGAATCAGAAGGGCCGATTGTGAAGTTATATCTCAACACCCCTTTCTTTGTTGATGGTGATAAGGTTAATGATAGTCCTCTTTTTATTGCAGAGGTAAAGGATGAAAGTGGTATTAATACTATCGGGTCCGGCATTGGACATGATATTATCGTGCGCCTTGATGATGACCCTAAAACCGAAGTGGTGCTGAATAGATATTATCAGTCGGACTTAAACTCATATACCTCAGGTGTAGTTTATTATCCGTTTTCAAATCTGACTAAAGGAAAACATAAACTCCTGTTTAGAGTATGGGATATGCAAAATAACCCATCTACGGCAGAACTCTCTTTCGTTGTGGATGAGAAGAATAAAATAAACTCTTATGATGCTTTCGCTTATCCGAATCCTGCTGTGGAGTATTCAAATTTTGTTATCTCTCATAACCGCCCTAACCAACCTTTAGATATGAAAATTTTCGTTTACGATGCTACCGGTTTGTTATTATGGTCTACTTCCGCCGCAGTTGTAACCGATAATTCCAGCCAAATTTTATTTAATTTTAATGTAAATGAGGCTAATTTATACGATGGTTTTTATCTCGTAAAAATCTTATTAATAGATAGTAATGGGAATAAAACCTTTAAATCTTTGAAATTGTTTGTTCGTAAACAATAATTTTATTACCTTTGCGTTTTGAAAAGAAGAAAGGTTTTGATTCTGAGTTTGTAATCATCTACCTGTTTCTTTTTTCTTGAAAATATTCTATAAATGATTGAAAAATAATATTTTAATATAATCTTTTATGAAAAAAACTTTGTTATCCTTGATGATGTTATGCGCATCTGTTATGCTTTTTGCACAGTCAGAAGGCGGGAGCGCAGGTGATTATGAATCACTTAACCCATTAGTAACAGGTGTTCCTTCGTTGTCAATAAACCCTGATGCCGTTGGTGGCGGTATGGGTGATGTAGGTGTTTCTACAAGTAGTGATATAAATTCACAGTTTTGGAATTCATCTAAATATGCTCTAAATGAAAGCAGTGCCGGTTTTGCTTTTTCTTATACTCCATGGTTGAGAAGATTAGGTATCAGTGATATTAATCTTGCTTATCTCGCCGGTTACTATACACCAAGTAAAGCTGCAGGTACTATCAGTGCTTCTTTGCGTTATTTCTCTTTAGGTCAAGTAGTTTTGCGCGAAAGTCCCGACGCTATCGGTATCACTGCAAACCCTTATGAAATAGCTTTCGACCTCGGTTATTCTCGTATTCTTGCCGAGAATTTCTCTATGGGTGTTGTTCTCCGTTTGGTGGCTTCCGATTTGAGTGCTAAAAACGACCCTAACTATTACACCGGTTATGCTTTTGCCGCCGATATCAATGGTTATTATAACTTACCTATCGATATTAACAGCGGTACCTCTTATTTCCGTTTCGGTTTTAATATTTCAAATATCGGTACTCGTATTACTTATGATAAGGGTGATAACTACAACCTTTTACCTCTAAACCTCCGTTTAGGTGTATCTTATCTCGTTCCTTTCGATGATTACAACCGTTTGCAAATTGCTTTGGAAACAAACAGAACTATGGTGCCTTCTCGCCTCTCTCGCTTTACCGAGGGCTACGATCCTAATGACGAAAACACTTGGTCAATGTCTGCAGAGCAATACAACAATATCTCTGTAATGCGCGGTCTCGGTATGTCATGGTGTGATGCTCCGGGCGGTTTCGCAGAAGAGATGAAAGAGTTTAACTGGGCTGCCGGTATTGAATACGCTTATAACGAGCAATTCTTCGCTCGTGTAGGTTATAATAACGAGTCTCGCGTAAAAGGTAATCGTAAATATTTTACCTTCGGTGTCGGCTTTAGATTGTCTGCTTTCAAACTCGATGTAGGATATGTATTATCCGCAGTTCAAAGCAATCCTCTCGACCAAACACTGCGATTCTCCTTAGCGTTTGACGTTGATGGTATTAAAGCTCTTGCTGATAGAAAGAAATAATTGAATTTTTATTAACCATATATTGCGAGGATAGTGTGTTTATTAATATACTATTCTCGCTTTTTGTTTGTTATGAATGCTTTTAGAATTGGAATGGGATATGATGTCCATCGCTTGGTGCCGGATAGAGACCTCTTTATCGGGGGCGTTAAGATAGATTATCAGTTCGGCCTACTCGGTCATTCCGATGCCGACGTTCTTATTCACGCTATTTGCGACGCCATCCTCGGTGCCGCCAATTTGCGCGATATAGGTTTCCATTTCCCGGATAACGACCCTAAATATAAGGGCGCGGATAGCAAAGTACTTCTTGCGGAATGCGTCAAACTTATCGCTGATAAGGGGTATGCTATAGCCAATATCGATGCTACTGTGTGTGCGGAAAAACCTAAATTAAATCCCTTTATCCCTCAAATGCAATCCCTGCTTGCCGAAATTTTAATGGTAGATGTAGATAATGTCAGTATTAAAGCAACTACTACCGAAGGACTCGGTTTTGTCGGTAATAAGGAGGGTATTGCTGCTTATGCCGTTGCTCTTATTTATAAGTTGTAATAATTTTTTTTCTATAATGGATTATGGATTTGTACTGTAGGGTATTTTCTTCGTCATCTAATAATCGTCTTACTAAAGATGATTATATATTAGGTTCTCCTCGCTTTGCAGAGAAGTATCCTGATAATGTTATTCCTACAAATCCTTTTATGTCCGTTGAATGGATAAAAATTTTTGAATCTTCAAAAAAATATCAGGCACTACACTTCACCGTATGGAGTGGTGATAAATGCTTGCTGCTACAACCACTCTTTATTTGCCGGTTTAAACCTTTTTTACCCGACGCTCTCGGCTCTTATTGTGTGGCTTTATATGCCCCTTGGATAGTCGATGATAATGACAATTTTGATAAAAACAAACTTTTCTCTTTCTTTTTGAATAGTTTACAGAATTATCTGCGTCATAAAATACTCTACATTGAGTTTCGCCATTTTTCTATAGATAATATTTTTCACTCCTGCTTCACTAATTGCGGCTTTAAGTCATTGAATTGGTGTGATGTTATTTGTAATTTGAAAAATTGTGCTTTTGAGAATGATATCATTAAAACGAAAAGAAAACACATTAAACGCACTTTAAATTCCGGTGCTTACGTTGATTTTGCGCCTACAAAGCGGGTGTTAGATTGTTACTACAATTTTCAACACCGTTTGTATTCAAAAATTTTTCGTCCTTTGCCGGAATTGTCCGTTTTTAATTCTTTGATATCTTCATCTATAGGTTCTGTTGTAGTTATCAGAAATGAAGATGATGTTTATGGCGGATGTTCTTACTTTATTTTTGATAACATACTCTATTTTTGGTATATTGCATCTGCTAATGTCGTGCCAAATAATGTATATCCCGATGCCGTTTTGTACTATTCCTTGATGAAAAAGGCGGCTGATGAGGGATGTATTATGGCAGATTTTATGGGAGGTGGTAATGCTGATAGAGATTATGGTGTGAGAAAATTCAAACTCTCGTTAGGTGGTGAGATGGTGGCGGAATATAGATATAAAAAATATTTATGCTTATGATTAATAGATTTACTTTTCTTATTTTATTTTTATCTTTCTCTCTTACATCGATTTATGCCGATAATTTATTAGAAATTTCGTCGGATAATCAGTTGCCCGACTTTTTGTCAAATAAGGTAATTGTTGAGGGAGAAAATAATTCATTGGATAATATCTCTACCGATGATGAGCTTTTAAGTGACCCCGGTATTAAAGAGGTGAATGAATTGATTGAGTATAAAGCCCCTGCATATATGAATGTCGCTTTAGGCTATAATCATTCATTGACAAACGGACATGGCGTGCTGGCGGATATCTCTGTGAATTATGCTCCTCGTAAATGGGTGGAATTATTAGGTGGTATTAGTGTAAATACATGGAATATTTATACTGCTTCATTGCGTGGTGATTTTAGATGGTGGGTTTCCGAATCACGCAATCTCGCTATTAGAAATCAATATCTTTATAATGTTTTCGTAGATAATAATTTCCAGCGATTTAATATGTCGCTTGCTTTGGCTTACGACCAAGAGTATTTCTATATTGCTGCCGGTGGTTATGCTCAATTCTATACTCCGATTTTCTCTAAATCTGTTGATAGAACCTATATTTGGGAGCCTGGAGTGATTTACGATATCCGCACTCGTATCTTTAAAAAGAGTCATGTTTGGAATCTCGGTCTGCAGGTTACAAACATTCTTCCTTTCGTTATCGAACGTTCTTACATTCCTATTTTTGTGCTGAATGCCAATTATCGCTTGCTCGGTGCCGGAGAAAATAATTTTAATATCTTCGCTCAGTTGGCTTGCCAGCCTGCAGGAATTTTTCATATATCTGCTAATTATTATTCTGTTTTCTTTAAAATCGGTTTGTCATGCGTACTTTAATCTTTGCAATTCTTATCCTTTTATTAAGCTCTTGTAGATACGATTTTGCCGGCTTTGTTTCTCCTCCGAGTAAAACTGTTGAAACCAGATTCAAAGAATCTTTAGATATGAATAATAATGATACTATTATCTCTATAGCTTCCGCTTCGTATCAAATGGCTTTTTGTTCTGACGTGCATGTAAATAAAACTGCTCATAACTTGTCTATCTTATTGAAAGAAGTAAATAGTAATCCGGATATCTCATTAATGGCTATTTTAGGCGATATTACCGATATGTCCGGAGGTATGTTTGTTGCAAAGGATACTATTACTTCTGCTAATATGGATATTCCTGTAAAATATATAGTTGGAAATCACGACCTCTATTTTAATCAATGGAACGATTTTAAAGAGTGTTTCGGTTCGGCTTCTTATTATTTTATCGTTCAGGCAGATACTGTTTCCGATTTTTTTATCGTTCTCGATTCAGGAAGTGGTACTCTCGGAAATTCTCAGTTGAAATGGCTTGAGAATCTTTTGAAATCTCGTAGACATTTGCATAGAAATTGTACTGTGTTGACTCATACTCATTTTTGGGATACCGAGATGTCGCAGTTCCCAACGGGTAATTTCCCGGTGGAGGAGACTGCCGTATTGACAAATCTTTTCTCAAAATATGATGTAAATATGGTGATTTCCGGCCACGACCACACCTCTCAAGTTAAACTTTTTAATGGCGTTTGCTATATCATCACCGACGCTATTCTTGATGAGTCTGAGAAGTGGAGCTATTTGAAAGTTACTTTCTCGGATGAAGTATCCTACTCTTTTAAATATATGTAATTCAATGAAATACTATGGAAGATTTATTGAAGGAATTGGTATATTGCCCTAAATGCGGAAGTAAACATTTCAATAAAATAGAATTGCGAGCCAAGAAGTGTGATGATTGTGGCTTTATTTATTATAAAAATGCAGCTGCTGCGGTAGCTGCTTTTTGTATTAATGATAAAGGCGAACTTCTTATGACGAGGCGTGCATTTAATCCTTCAAAAGGAATGCTCGATTTGCCCGGAGGTTTTGTAGATTTTGAAGAAACCGCCGAAGAGGCTCTGGCTCGGGAAATTCGCGAAGAATTGGGGGTCGATATTATATCGTGTAAATACCTGTTCTCTTTCCCTAATAAATATTCTTTCTCTGAAATGACGGTGTGTACGCTCGATCTATTCTTTTTGGTGAATCTCGATTCTTTTAATTTTTCCCCGGGTGATGATGTGTGTGATGCATTATTCGTTGATGTAAACACACTCTCTATCGATGCCATTGGCCTTGATTCTATAAAAAAAGCCGTGTCTCGGTTTAAAAATATTTTTATCGAAACAGGCCTTTGAAGTATGCTTTTTAGATAAATCTTAATGATTAAGCCATTGTCGGAACAACTGAGATTTGTGCTCGCTTATGATTATCTCTTTGCTGTATTTTGGTCTTATTATGAGTTTTATCTTACCTTTAAAATAAGGTATGGCTTTATCAATACTGTCGATATTTATTATTATCTGTCTGTTCACTCTAAAAAATAATTCCGGATCTAATTCCTCTTCCAATTTATTTAGAGATAACGAGATGACATGTTCTCTTCCATCAGGTGTAACCGCAAAGGTTATCTTGTTCTCCGAATGAAAATACGAGATTGATAATTTAAATTTTTCGAGAAAATGCAAAAAAAAAGAGGACGCTTAATAGCGTCCTCTTTTTTATATTGCCCAAAGTAATCACTTTTTATTGCGACTTACTCTGTTTTGGTAACGACTCATGAATTTATCTACGCGACCTGCAGTGTCAACCAATTTGGTTTTACCTGTGTAGAATGGGTGCGAAGAACTTGAAATTTCAAGTTTTATCAAAGGATAAGTTACCCCATCAATGTCGATGGTTTCTTTCGTAGCTGCTGTAGAACGAGTGATGAACATATCGTCGTTCGACATATCTTTAAATACTACGGGGCGATAGCTTTCTGGATGTATTCCTTTTTTCATCTTTAATTAAATTTTATTTGCGGAGAGAGAGGGATTCGAACCCCCGGTACCTCTCAGTACGGCGGTTTTCAAGACCGCTGCAATCGACCACTCTGCCATCTCTCCAATCGTTTTATTACGATTATGCTCTTTCTCTCAAAAGCGTTGCAAAGGTAGTGCTTTTTTTGTTACCCACCAAATTTTTTGTCACTTTTTTTTGAGATTTTTTTGGAGTTTGTTTAATCCATTGATACATAAATTAAAAGCAAGGAAAGTATCTTTATTTTCCTTGCTTTTAATATTGATTTTTTCTTATTCTCCTGTGTTTGCTGCAATGCAATCTTCCATAGTTTTGTGAGAAGGAGATACGGATTTGCTTACTTTTGCGCCGGTTTTCTCAATGTCAGCAATGATTGCGTCAATTTCATTTGCTGATGCCCATTGGTATGATGTAACCTCAGTTTTGACGCCGACTATTTCCATTGTGTATTGGAGTTTGTAGCATTTACGTTCATCTGGATCACATGATGTTAAAACACCACCGCATACACATGCAATTGCAATAGCAAAAAATAATTTTTTCATAAGATTAATTGTTTTAGGTTTAAATAATTTTATTGCGTTAAAACGCCTGCAAATTTAGTAAATTTTTTTGATATACAATACCCTTTTATAATTTTATATTTCAAGTGTTATTTTACAACATGTATTATCTTCTTTTTGTATTTCAAAAATCTCTTTTCCCTCTTTATTATAGTGCTTTATAAATAGTTCATCGCCATATAGTGCCTCTTTAATATAGTTTATATCAATTTTTTTTATTCCTTTTTTTATTTTTTCTATCGGTAATGTATCTATTACCCATTGAATGTATTTCATGGAGTTTACATGATTATTCATATCAATATCACTATATTTCACGGTGTAATGGTATTTATTATCTGGTTCACCGGTTACGTCAATCCGTTTTGTTCTTGTTATCGTGAATTCTGTTTCTTCCGTTGTGTGAATGAATTTTGATATAGTGCTATGTGTAACTAAGTTTACCATTTTCCTTGTTGACGTGTCGATTACCGACCATAATGTAGTGGCTTGAGCTATTATTTTGTCCGATTCATCATACACTAAATAGTTTCTTGTAGAGCAAATAGGATTTACATCTTCTATCCAAGTTTTTATCTTTATTGTAGTATATTCTTTTGGAAGTTCGTTTATTTCTATGCTCATTCTGCTTACTACCCAAGCTACTCCTTGATTGTGCATCGTGTCCATCCCAAAACCGAATTCTCTTGCTGCCATTCCGGCTGTGTTTAATATGTAGTTGCCTAATATTGTTGGAGTTAAGTGCTTCGTTGCGTCTGCTTCGTGTGGATTAATATAGAATGATTTTGAGTATGTATAATCGTTCATAATGTTGTTTGATATACTTTGATATTTATGTTTGAAAAATTTTTTTCCAATTGATTTTGTATATAGTCTTTATCTTGTTTTTGTGTGAATATGCCGTAGATTGTAGAGCCGGATCCCGACATAGCTGCGTATTCCGCTCCGAAATTATATAGCGTATCTTTTATTTGTTGCAATTCGGGATGTTTTGGAAAGACGGATTTTTCGAAGTCGTTGTAAAGTAAATTT
>JAEDFN010000053.1 GCA_016292775.1 Paludibacteraceae bacterium | reverse complement strand
ACCGATGTTCCTCTCCTATTTTTTCTTGTATATTCTAATGTCGTCAATGCCGTAATCGTTGCCCGGAGAGCGGATGCCGGTGTTGAAAAACATTACTCTGATAGACGAAATATCCGTAGTGGTAAATTCAAATGTTATCTCTTCCCATTTTGCAGAGCATGTATAGTCGTCGATTCTGTATAGGGTTTTGTCTGATTTTATAGGCCCTACATGATGCCGTGCTATCTCTTTGCCCTTTTCATCGAAAATAATGATGTCGAAATCGGGCTCTTGTACCTTCCAAAAATGCTCTTCAAACCACTCTTTTTGATAAGCGGTATAGCAGTTTACTACCCATATCGAAAATTCAAGAGTGCTGTGTGATGGGATTTTGTCTACATTAAATATATAAAAAGGCTCTTTGATAAGGCTGCCATCTATCTGTAAGAAGTATCCTCTGGTATAATCTTTGTCGTAAGTGTGGTCGCTTTGAGAATACCACTGTGAGCGTGTGCTCCTATTCCCATTAAAGAAAGCTATCTTCCTTAATGAATAACTGCCCGAATGCGATTCCTCGTCAGTGATATGCTCATAAAAACATCCCTTTAATGGAGTTGTACAAATCTCACTGTCTTTAATGTCGTTGCCGCCAAAATCTTCGTAAAATATCACCGGTTTATCGTTATTAGCCGATAATAAACAAGCATGTGTAACGATAAGACATATAAAAGTTAGAAATTGCTTGGCCATAATAAAGGGGGTTGTGGATTGTAGTTTTGTTATAAAAAAAGGAGTAAGATTTTTTCTTACTCCCTTCTTGAGGTACCTAGCAGAATCGAACTGCTGTATACGGTTTTGCAGACCGGTGCCTAACCACTCGGCCAAGGTACCTTGTTCTTCTTTGCGAGTGCAAAGTTAATACTTTTTATTGAATGTACAAAATATTTTTTGAAAAATTATTTTGCTTGCTTAGGAGCAGGTGGTACTTCTTTCATCATCAACATCTTAAAATCTCTTTCTGCATCGCAATATTTAAATACTTTCTCTGCAGACATGATGTTTTTTAAGCTTTTTATGAATTCCGCTTCTCTATCTCCTTGATATTTCTTCTCGGTTGTGATTACATCGATGAAATTTTTGTACGACTCTTCACTTTTTTCCGTTTCACATTTTTGAGATGCTCTGAATACTCTTGTGTGAGAAGAGCGTATATCTTCATTGTATTTTGTAAAAAGAGTAGTGAAAGCCGCACTCTCTGTTTCGGTCAAATCCATCTTTTCGATGAAATAGAGACGTTTTTTTTCGAACATCTGTTTGTGAAATTGCTGTTTCGATACTTTTGCTCGTGGCGGATTGGATGGCCCTTGAGCAAATACAGATGTCATTATCAATGAGCAAATGATGATGCTAATAAATTTTTTATACATAATATTGTTCTTATTCAAAAGTTGGATATTCTGTTGGATATTCTGTGAGGGCTAAAAACTCTTCAATTTGTACCGCATCGTAGTAATCTACAATTTCATCGTAATAAATTTCGGTATTTTCGGTGTTTGCTTGAAGGGTGTTGTCGATGCTTGGTGAAGTGGTGGTATTGGTATTAAACACAAAAATGCCGATAAGAAGACCGGCTACAGCAGCGGCACAAGAAGTTGTTATCCAAGTTAAAGGCATGTATTTCTTGTCTTTCTTGGTGTGAAGAGGTGTGCTATCTACGGTTTGCTCTTGCTCTATAGCGGCAATTTTGGCTGCCATACGAGCTTCGAAATCGTCGAAATAATTGTCCGGTACTGAAAAATTCTCTTCAATATCAAATAATTCTTCTATCTTTTTTTCTGAATCTTTCATAGTTTATTCTAACATTTTATCCCTTTGACTATCTATGCCGTCAAAGGTTTAATCTTCTTCTTTAATAAATTGCTCAATTTTTTTTACCGCTATATGATACGAAGCCTTCAAAGCCCCTTCGGAAGTGCCGGTAATCTTCGAAATCTCTTCGTATTTCATATCTTCGTAATATTTCATGTTAAATACAAGCCTCTGTTTTTCAGGAAGTGAAAGGATGGCTCTTTCGAATTTTTTGGCCATCTCATCTCCATCATAATAAGCATCAGCCTCCATTTTTGAAATCAACAAATCTTCGTATTCAATAGATGTAGCAACGTTTTTTATCCTTTGTTGGGCTAAAAAAGTGAGACTCTCGTTGGTGGCAATTCTAAAAAGCCAAGTGTATAGGGCACTGTCGCCCCTGAAATTATCGATCGATTTCCATACTTTTATATAAGTGTTTTGAAGTACGTCATCTGCATCTTCGTGTACGAGAACCATCTTTCTTATATGCCAATAAAGACGTTGTTTGGTGAGCTTTACCAAAGTGTTAAAGGCGACATTTCTCTTGTTTTTGTCTTTAAGTAATGGAATTAATTCTTCCAATCGGTCTGTCTGCATATATATAATTAATGTGTTGAAGCGGAATAATGACTTGTACACCGCAAAGTGCAAAGATACATAAAATTCTTTTACTACATTAAATAACATGAAAAAAAAGAGCAAATAAAAAATTTTTGGAAAAGTATTGTCAATTAAAAATAAAGTAGTAACTTTGCAGTCCGAAATATTATCCATGCCGTGAAAGGCGAACATTTCAGGAAGTTAATTGTACATGAGTTAATTAGCCGGCTCTGTATAGCCCGATTCCTGAAGCAATTTGTTTAAAAATTTTTTAATAGCTAATTTTATTGTGGATACATTAAGTTTTAAAACCGTTTCCGTTAATAAAGCCACTGCCAAAAAAGAATGGGTGGTTGTAGATGCTACAGACATGGTTTTGGGTCGTATGGCATCAAAAGTTGCAAAACTTTTACGCGGAAAATACAAACCAAGTTTCACTCCTCACGTAGATTGTGGAGATAATGTAATTATTATCAATGCCGATAAGGTTAAACTTACCGGTAAGAAATGGACAGATCGTGTTTATCTCTCTTATACCGGTTATCCTGGTGGTCAACGCGATATTACACCTGCCCGTTTGATGCAAAAAAGTCCGGAAAAACTTATCAAGAAAGTGGTAAAAGGTATGCTCCCAAAAAATATTTTGGCTGCTTCTTTGCTCAATAACCTTTATGTTTATGCCGGTTCCGAGCACCCACATGAGGCTCAACAACCAAAAACTATTGATTTAAACCTTATTAAATAACAACGAATATGGAAGTAGTAAACGCAATCGGAAGAAGAAAAGCTGCTGTTGCACGTGTTTTCGTAAATGAAGGTACCGGTAAAATCACTATCAACAAACGTGATTTAGAGGTTTATTTCCCTTCATCAATGCTTCAATATGTTGTAAATCAACCATTGAACGTTGTTAATGCCCTTGGTAAATACGATATTAAAGTAAACCTTCAAGGTGGTGGCTTTAACGGCCAAGCAGAAGCTTTACGCCTCGCTATCGCTCGCGCTCTCGTTAAAATTAACGCTGAAGATAAACCTGCCCTCAAATCTGCAGGCCTTCTTACTCGCGACGCTCGCGTTGTAGAACGTAAAAAACCTGGTCAACCAAAAGCTCGTAAACGTTTCCAATTCTCAAAACGTTAATACTTTTTCGAGCCGCTTGACAATCCTTATATGTTTAGTATCTAAATCATTTAGACTCGAGATTCTCTCTCGGCTACTTGAATGATTGCTTAAACAAAACCAATGATACTCTTGTATCAAGTAAGTAAAAAGAATGTAAACAAGAAAAATTAAAAAAAAAATTATGCCAGTTCAATTTCAAGACTTATTAGACGCAGGCGCACATTTCGGCCACTTGAAACGTAAATGGAATCCTGCAATGGCTCCTTATATTTTTATGGAGCGCAACGATATTCATATTATCGACCTTCATAAAACAGTAGCAAAAATAGAAGTAGCTGCTGAACAAATGAAACAAATTGCAAAGCAAGGAAAACGCGTTCTTTTCGTTGCTACTAAAAAACAGGCTAAACAGGTAGTTGCAGACCTCGCTAAAGAAGCAGGTATGCCTTATGTTACAGAGCGTTGGGCAGGTGGTATGCTTACAAACTTCCCTACAATCCGTAAGGCTATCAAAAAAATGGGTACCATCGACAAAATGGAAAAAGACGGTACTTTTGATGCCCTCTCTAAACGCGAGAAATTACAAATCAAACGCCAACGCGAAAAATTAGAGAAAAACTTAGGCTCTATTGCCGACCTTAGTCGCCTCCCGGCTGCTATCTTCGTTGTTGACGTTATGAAAGAGCATATCGCCGTTGCTGAAGCTAAACGCCTCGGTATTACAGTTTTCGGTATCGTTGATACAAACTCAAACCCTAACGGCATCGACTATGTAATCCCTGCTAACGACGACGCTACTAAATCTATCGAATTAATCGTTGCTGAAATGGTTAACGCACTTAAAGAAGGTGCTAACGAACGTAAACTCGAACGTGCTGAAGAAGAAAACGAGCAAGTGGAAGTTAAACAACCTCGTACTCGTACTCGTAAAGGCGCACGTAAAGAAGCCCCTAAAGCTGAAAAAGCCGAAAATGCTTCTGAAAATGAATAATGTTAACTTGCTGTATTAGGTCTATACCTTTGTAAGATATAATATTATAACCTATAAAAAGCGTTATAGATTCAATGCCAAGGCTGCGATTCTTTAACGCTTTCTTTTAAATATTACCGATTTTTTTATTAACCAAAAAATATATTTATTCTATGGCTGTAACAATGGCGGAAATCTCTAAACTCCGCAACATGACAGGTGCAGGTATGATGGACTGCAAAAAAGCCCTTATTGAAGCTAATAACGATATGGAAAAAGCTATCGAAATCATCCGTAAACGCGGTCAAGCTATCGCTGCTAAACGTAGTGATAGAGATGCTGCTCAAGGATGCGTCTTAGCTAAAGCCGAAGGCGATTTCGCCGCTATCGTAGCTCTTAAATGTGAAACAGATTTCGTTGCTAAGAACGCCGATTTCGTCGCTCTTACAAAACAAATACTCGATGAAGCTATTAAAAATCGCCCTGCTTCTATTGACGAACTTAAAAACTTAATGGTTGATGGTCGCTCTATCGCCGACCTTATCACAGATCGCTCCGGAGTTACCGGTGAAAAAATGGAACTCGGTTACTACGAAACAGTTTCCGGTAAATCTACTGTCGCTTATGTTCACCCGGGTAATATGCTCGCTACCGTCGCTTCTTTCGCTGAAGAAAATGCCGATATGAAGGTGATGAAGGGTATCGCTATGCAAGTTGCCGCTATGAACCCTGTTGCTCTCGATCGTAATTCCGTTGACCAAAAAGTTATCGATACCGAAATGCAAGTTGCTATCGATAAAACTAAAGCTGAGCAAGTACAAAAAGCTGTTGAAGCTGCCCTCAAAAAAGCCGGTTTCAACCTCTATATCGCCGAAAGTGAAGAACACCTCAATGAGGGTATCATGAAGGGTATGATTACTGAAGCTCAAGCTCAAGAAATCCGCGATATCAAAGAAAAAGTTGCCGCTGAAAAAGCTGCTAACCTCCCTGAACAAATGGTGCAAAATATTGCTAAAGGCCGTTTGAACAAATTCTTCCAAGAGTCTACTCTCGTTGAACAACAATTCGTTGGCGGCGAAACAGAACAAAAAATGGATGTTCAAACATACCTTAAAAACAACAATACTACTGTTACAGGCTTCCGTCGAGTAACTCTTAATCAAGAATAAATTTCTGTTCACAATAATTTGGGGAATACGATTTTTTGTCGTATTCCCCTTTTTTCTGACTTCGTCATTGCGTACCCCAAAAATTTTCATCGAATAATTTGGCGATGCGCTGATGCCTTGTCATGAGCATGGTCCGGCTTAGTATTTCCTTGTTTTTAGGTAGCTTAATCTGTATCGTCGTCACTGTCTGCGCCAAAGCAAGCACCTTGTCCACACTTATGTTGATGTCTGAGAGCTTCAGCATCCTTTCGAGTTCCTTATAGACCTTCAATGCCACAAAGCAGATGCAGACGTGCGCCTCTATGCGCCGGCGTGTGAAGTGGAACATCGGCCTTATCTCTATCTTCGACTTTGAGATGCGAAAGGCACGCTCCACATGCCAAAGATTGTGGTATGCCTCATAAACATCGCTCACGGGTATGTCCGTGTTCGTAAGGTATTCTTTCAGTCCGTCCCATCTCGCATCCTCTGCCGTCTTGTCGTAGTCGATGGCGACCTTTACCTCGCCGTCCATCTTCAGGAACTTGTTGTAACCTGAACGGTTCTTCTTTTTCTTTATGAACATACAAAAAATCTTTGCTTACCCCAAAATTAGGGTATGCAAAGATACAACTAATTCTATATCAAACTGTTATAAAATTGATGTTTTTCGAGTGACGAAGTCAGGAGATTTTGTGCTTCAGGTCGTAACCTACAGTCGCTTCGCTATCGTTGTGTAATTTCTAAAAAAGTACTCGAAGGGGTATTCCCTTCGTTGAAGTGGGCAGGATACTTCAAAGAGTGGAACGGACCGAGCCCGGAGGAACGTCCTGTTGCTTATATTATTCAGTGTATCGATACAAATCTTAGTACAAATTGCTTGTGCGATGATGGGTTGCATCTCGAAGCGATTACTCTCGGGGCTTCTCTACTCGGAATTCACAGCTGTATTATCAAATCATTTAATCCGACCGAGATTTCTACAGTTCTTAATATTCCACAGCGTTATACTCCTCTTTATGTGTTGGCGTTGGGTTATCCGGCAGAAACTGTGGAATTAACTGATACCGATGGTTCTGACAATGCAGATATAAAGTATTATCGTACTCCCGAATCAGTACATATTGTGCCAAAACGTCCTTTAAAAGAGTTGATTATTCGTTGATGTAAGCCCTTAAATACAAAATATCAATATATATATTTTCTTTCGTTTATGGTGGCAAAGAAGAGAAAAAACAGATATTTTGTAAATTCACAATCGAAGTGTAAAATTACAACAGTTGATTGAAATAATAGACACAGTCTGCACACCGAGACGATGTGCGGACTGATTTATATAGAAGTAATTTCAGAAGTCTGAAATATGCTGTCCGTTATTTCTTGATTTCGTCATTGTATACCCCATAAATAGTGTATGCAAGATACAATTTATTATAGATATTAAACAAATAGAATTTGTATAACATCGCATATTTCGTATAAATAAATCCGTTAATGTAGTTAAAATCTAAATCCGAAACCTGTTCTAATATTGTTTATAGGTCCCGTATAAACCATATCAATTAATATATCA
The DNA here is from genome assembly GCA_016292775.1 of Paludibacteraceae bacterium. Classification (GTDB taxonomy): domain Bacteria; phylum Bacteroidota; class Bacteroidia; order Bacteroidales; family Paludibacteraceae; genus Aphodosoma. The sequence goes on along the minus strand of JAEDFN010000053.1, from coordinate 2,526 downwards.
TAATCCAAACTGATATAAAAATTATTTAACATAAATGAAATACCGCATTCTACACCGGAATCAAATATGAATTGATGAATATTTGAAGGACTAATTTCTTTCTCTACTGTTTGAAAGAGTAATTGGGAATAATATACCCCGAAATTAAAACGAAGAAAGGCATTTTTATATATGGGTTGATCGTAAGAAAAAATTGCAGGTATTTCCAAACGTCCTGCAGAATAGTGAGCCTTATCGGCTAATTTTACTTGTCCATAATCAAAAATATTATCATTTCTAAATCTGGCACCAACATTAACATTCCATCTTTGATTTTTTGTCAAAGGCAATTCTGCAGTAGCTGTAACAAAAGAAGTAATACCGACATCCGTATAATTGGTTAATGCAGCACCTATACCAGCCTTAATATTAAGTTTCATATCAAATTTATTTTCCGAAGTCGAATTTTGAGACTTAACTTCTGCCATAAATACTAATAATATTATTAGTAAAAGAGTAATACGTGTTTTCATAACAATATATATTTATAATTAATAAATAGGTTTTTTTGTGCATGTATAGTAAAAATTTTGATTCATAGATTGAATCACATTGCCATTTCGTAAATAAGAATTATTGAAATAATTATTTTGGTTATTAGACATCATATAACCAAGAAATGCTTGTCTATCATATTGCATACACCCAACAAAATTTTTAAATGTTGTTTGACATTCACTTTGACAAGAAACTGTTATTTCTTCACCTGCTTTTACTGTAACAATACCAATATTTACATCAGTCTCAAGTTTGTATTTTACAGTACCACTGATATTGAATTTTTTAAAAGCATCAACTTCATAAATAGCTAACACTTGTTCTATTTCATTAGGTTTCCATGCTTGGTCAAAAAACAAATTAATTCTAACCCAACCTTCTTCAAGTCCTTTTCGAGCTTTTCTAATGTTTTTGGGTCTTATGTATGCCATTAATAAGTTATCAAAACCTGCAGATGCTGTTAAATCAGACGGATTAATAATATTAGATTGTTGCCCTTTTATAAATGCAAATTCATATTTATTTTCGTATAATCCGAATTGTTCTTTGATTAATATTTCGTCTATTACTACAGAATATGTGGCAGTGGAATCATATTCATACATTTCAGTTGAAATATTATTGTTTGAATCATCGGGATAAACAGCAAAAGTATAATCTTTATATTCATCACGTTGAATTATCCAAACAGGTAAAGTATCTAAATAATTGTAATCAACAGGAACTATTTTAAATTCAGGATACTGAAATTCATACCCCATACTAACATTATAATTGTTAATTGGCTCCGGAACAACAGTAGGAAACTCAACATCATTATAATCTTCCAAAGGTATTGGGCAAAATATACTAATGTTGTTGTCATTTAAAAAAGTTACATAATCACCCCAATCCTCTCCATTTGTTTCCAGAATATTTTTAATATCAAAAATAAATTCGGTTAATGTATCATTGTTTTCTTCTAATAAATCAGAAATAAACACACGATCAGGCAAGTATTCTTGTCGCTTGATTTTAATTCTATTATTAATAAAATTAACAACTTCTTCATGTTGTATTAGTGCATTGTAAAAAGCATTAGTAAACGTACTAATTTTTTCTTTGCATAACATTTCTTCCTCTGAAATAGGGAAATTCTGAGAACTCTTTTGTTTGTTGTTTTGACTTAATGCGTCTGTTTGAGTTAATTCATTGATATTATTACAGCCAAATAATATCACAAAACTCAACACTAATAAAGATAAATGTTTCATAATAAAAAATTTAAATTAATAAATGTGTTGTCTAACTCTATAAATATCAAATTATTACAATATAAATGGACTACAACAAGAACATTACATTACATTCATTTTTTTGTGTATATAAACTTGACAATGCAAATATAATAATAAATTTTTTAATCAAAATCAATTTAATATAAGATTTTTAGATTTTCAATAAGTAAGTGCAAAATAAACTTTATAAATAACTTCCATTGAAGTATAATCCACTTCCAAGAGGCGTCCGGACGCCTCTTGGGGGTGGGGGTAGAGAAAAGTCTAAAATCAACAAGCAATACAAAAAAATAAAAAGGGGGAGACCGAAATTAACTAATTTTGTATTGTTATGTATAAACAGCTAACCCGGGAGCAAAGGTACGTAATTTATCAGGAATTACAAGTAATGCCAATATACTTTTTAAACAATATTTCCCAAAAGAAATTGATTTTAAACTGATTAGTGACAATCAAGTTATGAATGTACAACGAAAACTAAACAAAAGACCAAGGAAAAAACTCGGATTCAATATCCCTGGTCTTGCTTTTTTCAATCAACTGTTGTAATTTTGCATTTGCTTGTTGAAAGTAGGAAACAGATATTTTCTATATTCACTTTGTGGTTTGCAAAAATATTTGTACCTTTGCGGTCGCTTTTCACGGATTTCCGTGTGATGGGAAATTTAGCCATTATTAAAAGCTAAAATTTTGAGTAACACAAATTAAATTT
>JAEDFN010000012.1 GCA_016292775.1 Paludibacteraceae bacterium | reverse complement strand
AAATTACATTGAGTAGAAGCACGTTTTTTAAACTTCCATCCGGCAGTATCCGCTGAGGTTTCAAATCCGCAAAAATACGGAAGCGGAGTATTTTGCGCAACAGATAAAACACTGAAACTCAGTGCAATAAAAATCAACAAAATAGATTTCGGATAAATTTTTTTCATAAGCAAATATATCTTTAAGTTCACAACAGGTTTACAACCCTAATAAAGCGCAAATATACTAATAATATTTTAATCATACAAACGAATACTAAAAAAATCTTTCAAAAAAGGCATCAAAAAGTTTTAACTCCGGAATAATAACAAATGTATTGGAATAATGAACAAAAATTTAGGAAAAGAGAAACAAAATTAAAAATAATAAGAGTATAAACGGACAATAGAAGAGAAAGAACGATAATAAAAAAATAAATTAAATAATAGCGGAAAAGAATATAAAAAACGAACCACGCACCGAAATGGAGCGTGGTTCGTTTAAATGTATGAAAAAAATTATTCAGCTGCAGGAGTTTCAACTGCAGGAGTTTCAGCGTTAGAAGACTTTTTGCTACGACGAGTACGAGAAGCTTTTTTAGCAGCTTTTTCTTTGAGCATATTCTCGTTATAGTCAACAAGTTCAATCATACACATATCAGCAGCGTCGCCAAGACGGAAACCGGTATGGAGGATACGAGTATAACCACCAGGACGGTTTGCTATTTTCTGAGAAATTTCACGGAAGAGTTCAGTAACAGCCTCCTTATTTTGCAATTCTTGGAAAACTACACGACGAGAGTGTGTTGTATCTAATTTAGCTTTTGTGAGTAAAGGCTCGATATAGCGTTTAAGAGCTTTAGCCTTAGCCACAGTCGTATTGATTCTTTTGTGCATAATGAGAGAGTTAGCCATATTAGCCAACATAGAGGCACGGTGAGAAGCAGTACGGTTTAAATGGTTAAATTTTTTATTGTGTCTCATCTTGATTATTCTTTATCTAATTTATACTTGGACAAATCCATACCGAAAGAGAGGTTTAAGCTTGCTAATTTAGCGTCAAGCTCAGTAAGAGATTTTTTACCGAAGTTACGGAATTTGAGCAGTTCGGCGCGGTTAATGCTGCAGAGATCGCCGAGAGTTTCGACATCAGCTGCTTTCAAGCAATTGAGCGCACGCACAGACAAATCGAGTTCGGTAAGTCTGGTTTTAAGGAGTTGACGCATATGTAAAACACCTTCATCGAAAGTATCATCAGCATTATTACTAGTAGTAGGAATAGTAATAAGTTCGTCTGAGAAGAGAGCGAAGTGGTGGATTAAAATGCTGGCAGCTTCTTTAAGCGCCTCTTTTGGATGGATAGAACCATCAGTTGTAATCTCTAAAATTAAGTTTTCGTAATCTGTTTTTTGTTCAACACGATAAGGTTGTGGATCGTATTTCACATTACGGATAGGGGTAAAGATAGCATCGATAGGGATAATACCTATTTCAGCACCATAGAGTTCGTTTTCGTCAGCAGGGAGATAACCGCGACCTTTGATGATTGTTAAAGTCATATTAAAAGAGGCGGAAGAATCCATGCGGCAGATAACCAATTCAGGGTTAAGGACTTCGAAGTTAGACATACAGTCGTTGAAATCTCCGGCCTTGAGTTCTTCTTTACCATTAACGTTGATACGGATAACATCCTCATCAGCGGTACCGGCAATATGTTTAAGACGCACTTGTTTGAGGTTAAGGATGATGTTGGTAACATCGTCGATAACACCTGGGATAACGTCGAATTCATGTTGAACTCCATCTATTTTGATGGAAGAGATTGCGTAACCCTCGAGAGAAGAAAGCAGAATACGGCGTAAAGCATTACCAATAGTAATACCAAAACCTGGTTCCAATGGACGGAATTCGAATTTACCGAATTTGTCATCGGCTTCTACCATTATTACTTTCTCCGGTTTTTGAAATGCCAATATTGCCATAATTTATTTATTATTTAGAGTACAACTCAACGATTAATTGTTCTTTAATATTCTCAGGTATGTCAGCTCTTTCCGGGATATGAAGGAAAGTACCGGCCATATTAGACTCATTCCATTCGAGCCAAGGGTATTTGCTATGGTTGAAGCCATTAAGAGAATCGTTAATGACTAACATAGATTTATCGCGTTCGCGAACGGCGATAACTTGACCTTGTTTAACGGAATAAGAAGGTATATTCACAACGCTACCATCTACAGTGATGTGACGGTGAGAAACCAACTGACGAGCAGCGGCGCGAGTTTTAGCCATACCTAAGCGATAAACCACGTTATCAAGACGGCATTCAAGCAATTGAAGAAGGATTTCGCCGGTGATACCTTTTTTAGTTTGTGCTTTTTTAAACAAGTTGCTAAATTGTTTTTCTAAAACACCATAAGTATATTTAGCTTTTTGTTTTTCTTTTAATTGGGTACCATATTCGGAAGTTTTACGACGACGGTTATTTCCGTGTTGTCCCGGTGGGAAATTACGTCTTGCTTGGTCTTTATCAGGTCCGAAAATAGGCTCACCGAATTTACGAGCGATTTTGGTTTTTGGTCCAATATATCTTGCCATTTTTCTTTTAATTTTAAAGGTTATACTCTTCTACGTTTAGCAGGACGGCATCCATTGAATGGGAGTGGAGTAACGTCGATGATTTCGATAACTTCGATACCAGCACCGTGAACGGTACGGATAGCTGATTCACGACCATTACCAGGTCCTTTAACATAGGCTTTAACTTTTCTCAAGCCAAGATCGTAGGCCACTTTAGCACAATCTTGAGCAGCCATTTGAGCTGCATAAGGGGTGTTCTTTTTAGAACCACGGAAACCCATTTTACCTGCAGATGACCAAGAAATAACTTGACCTTCGCCATTTGCGATGGTAACTATAATATTGTTAAATGAAGAGTGTACGTGTAATTGACCTACACCATCCACCTTAACTACTCTTTTTTTGGTTGTTACTGTTTTTTTTGCCATATCAACTTAATATTTTAGCAGTTAAAAGTTAATTACTTAGTTGCTTTTTTCTTGTTAGCAACTGTTTTCTTTTTACCTTTACGGGTGCGGGCATTGTTTTTGGTGCTTTGTCCACGAAGAGGGAGACCAAGACGATGGCGCACACCACGATAACAACCGATATCCATTAAACGTTTGATATTGAGCTGAACTTCAGAGCGGAGGTCACCCTCTACTTTGTATTTAGCACCAATAATTTCACGAATTTTAGCAGCTTGGTCATCAGTCCAATCTTGAACTTTAATATCGAAATCAACACCTGCTTCGGTCAAGATTTGACGAGCGCTACTGCGACCTATTCCGTAGATATAAGTCAATCCAACTTCCCCGCGTTTGTTTTGGGGTAAATCTACTCCGACGATTCTTATTGCCATAAAATTAAATTTTGATTATCCCTGACGTAATTTTTCTTTGGGATTTTTTTTGTTAATAACATACAAACGTCCTTTTCTGCGAACTATTTTGCAATCTTCGGAACGTTTTTTAATAGAAGCTCTTACTTTCATATTAAGATATTTAGTATAAAATATTATTTATATCTGAAAGATATTCGACCTTTAGTGAGGTCATAAGGAGACATTTCGACCCTTACTTTGTCGCCCGGAAGGATACGGATGTAGTGCATACGCATTTTTCCGGAGATATGAGCGGTAATTTCGAGGTTGTTTTCGAGTTTTACACGAAACATCGCATTTGACAAAGCTTCGACGATAACGCCGTCTTGTTCGATAGCAACTTGTTTAGCCATAAATTAATGTTGGTTAAGTACTGATTCAATGATAGAGAAGTCTGATAAGATATAAGGCTTACCTTTTTGAATAGCGACTGTATTTTCGAAGTGAGCGGAAGGTTTACCATCGCGGGTGCGAGTAGTCCAACCATCGCGTTCAAAAACGAGTTCTTTTTTTCCAAGGTTTATCATTGGTTCGACACAAAGTGTCATTCCTGATTTAAGCATTATACCGGTACCTCTACGTCCGTAGTTTGGTACTTCCGGGGCTTCGTGCATTTTTCTGCCAACGCCATGACCGACCATTTCGCGGACTACGGAATATCCTCTTTCTTCGCAGTAGGATTGAACTGCGTAGCCTATATCGCCTATACGATTACCTTCGATAGCTTTTTCAAGGCCTTTAAAGAGAGATTCTTTTGTAGTATCAAGAAGTTTTTTTACTTCATCGGAAATTTCTCCGACAGCGAAAGTGTAAGCATTGTCGCCGACAAATCCATTTTTAAAAGTACCGCAATCGACAGAGACGATGTCGCCATCTTTAAGTACAACTTTATCGGAAGGGATACCGTGCACTACTTGATCATTTACTGAAGTACAAAGGGAAGCGGGAAAACCATTATAGCCTTTAAAAGCGGGAGTTGCGCCATTATCCCTTATAAATTCTTCAGCGAGTTTATCAAGATCTGCGGTAGTAATACCCGGCTTTATGACTTTAGCCAATTCAGCCAGGGTTTTACATACCAGCAAAGTGCTTTCTTTAAGCAACTCTATCTCTTCGTTTGTCTTAAGAAAAATCATTTATTAATAAGCAGCTATAGAACCTGAACGTCCTTTAATTCTCTGGCCATTAGCGAGGAAACCTTCGATATGGCGTTGAGAGAGGTATGTTTCTATTTGAGAAAGAGTATCGAGTACAACACCTACGAGGATAAGTAAAGAGGTACCACCGTAGAATTGAGCGAACTCACCTGTAACGCCGAATATGCTTGCAAAGGCAGGCATGATAGCGACGAAAGCGAGGAAAATAGAACCAGGAAGGACTATACGAGACATTATTTTATCAATAAATTCGGCAGTTTGTTTACCAGGTTTAACACCCGGGATAAAACCATTATTTTGTTTCAAAGATTCTGCCATTGTTTTTGGATCGAAAGTAATAGCTGTATAGAAGTAGGTAAATAGGATAATAAGCAAAGCGAAAATGAGGTTGTACCAGAAACCGGTATTATCCATGAAAGCTTGCATAAAACCGCCCACTTTTTCAGGGTTAAAGCCTGCGAACATAATAGGCACCATCATGATAGCTTGAGCGAAGATGATAGGCATAACGCCTGCGGCATTAACTTTAAGAGGGAGATGTTGACGAACACCGCCATACATCATATTACCTTGAACGCGTTTTGCGTATTGTACAGGAATTTTTCGAGTACCTTGTACGAGGAGGATACACAAAGCGATGACGATAATAAGAACGACAACCTCAGCGAGGAGCATAACGAGGCCGCCGACAGCATCATTACTTCGAGAAATAAACTCTTTGATAAATGCACCCGGTAGACGAGCGATGATACCAATCATAATAAGCATAGAGATACCATTGCCGATACCGCGATCTGTCATTCTTTCACCTAACCACATTACGAACATAGAACCAGCGCAAAGAATTAAGGTAGAAGAAATAGTGAACCACAAACCGTCGGGCATTGTAGCGCCTGCGTGAGCTATCTGAACTTTAAGGTTTACTAAATAAGAAGGGCCTTGGAAGATCAAGATAAGGACAGTGAGGTATCTGGTCCAGCGATTAAATTTATTTCTACCGCTCTCATCGTGCTGCATCTTTTTGAAGTAAGGGATAGCAATTCCGAGGAGTTGCATTACAATCGAAGCAGAGATATAAGGCATAATACCGAGAGCAAAGATTGAGGCATTAGAGAATGCACCACCTGAGAACATATCGATGAGCGACAACAAGCCTTCGCTAGTTTGTTCTTGCAGTTTGCTAAGCGCTTCTGTGTCAATACCTGGAAGCACGATAAATGAGCCGAAACGATAAATAAGGATGAACAGCAGAGTTATACCCAATTTATTTCTTAGCTCTTCGATTTTCCAGATATTTTTTAATGTGTTAAAGAATTTCATTGTGAGTTATGGTTTATAGAGTTTTAGCTTCGCCACCTAAAGCTTCGATAGCAGCTTTAGCTGAGTTAGAGAAAGCGTGAGCTTCTACTAACAATTTAGATTTCAATTCACCGTTACCCAAGATTTTAACCTTGTTATTTTTAGATAAGAAACCGGCATTAACAAGAGTATCTACGTTAATAGTATCGATAGATAATTTATCTGCCAATTCTTGTAAAGTAGCGAGGTTAATAGGTTTGTATTCGATACGATTCATATTTTTGAAACCGAATTTAGGCAAACGACGTTGGAGAGGCATTTGACCACCCTCGAAACCTATTTTACGGGAATAACCGGAGCGAGATTTAGCGCCTTTATGACCGCGAGTAGAAGTTCCTCCTTTACCGGAGCCCGGGCCACGACCGATTCTTTTGCTGCTTTTAACAGAACCAGCAGCAGGGGTGAGATTATTTAAATTCATAATAACATTACAATTTATGATAATTACTCGATAATTTTAATCAAATGTTTAACTTTCTCAATCATTCCCATGATAGCAGGAGTTTGTTCGTGTTCAACCACTGCGTTCATTTTGTGTAAGCCGAGAGCGTCGAGAGTAAGTTTTTGAGTTTTAGGACATTTGATTCTACTTTTAACTTGTTGTATTTTAATAGTAGCCATAATAACAAAAGATTTAACCGTTAAAAACTTTATCCAGACTTACTTGACGAATGTTAGCGATAGTTTTAGGGTCGCGGAGTTCGCTAAGGGCGGCGAAAGTAGCCTTCACGAGGTTGTGAGGGTTAGAAGAGCCTTTAGATTTAGCGAGCACGTCAGTTATACCCACGCTTTCGAGTACGGCACGCATAGCACCACCGGCTTTAACACCGGTACCTTGAGCAGCAGGGTGGATAAATACTTTAGAGCCTCCGAAAGCAGCAATTTGTTCGTGAGGGATAGTACCTTTATGAACAGGTACAGATATAAGGTTTTTCTTAGCGGCTTCGGCGCCTTTGGCGATAGCAGCAGATACTTCACCTGCTTTACCGAGGCCCCAACCGACAAGACCTTTACCGTTACCAACAACAACTATAGCAGCGAAGCTGAAAGCGCGACCACCCTTAGTAACTTTGGTAACACGGTTAACAGCAACAAGGCGGTCAACCAGTTCTACATCGTTAGTTGATTTAACTCTATTTTTAATTTCTGCCATAGTATATTAGAATTTGAGGCCTGCGTTTCTAGCCGCATCAGCCAATTGTTTAACACGTCCGTGGAAGAGGAAACCATTACGGTCGAAAACGACGGTAACGATACCGGCTTCTTGAGCTTTTTGAGCGATCATTTGACCAACCTTAGCTGCTTTTTCAGATTTAGTTATTTTCTCGTTTATACCGAGAGAAGAAGCAGAAGCGAGAGTTTTTCCGGCAACATCATCGATAAGTTGGCAATAAATTTGAGCGTTGCTACGGAAAACGGTCAATCTTGGTTTTTCGGCAGTACCCGAAACTTTATGACGGATATGCGCTTTTATTTTGAGTCTTCTTTCTATTTTTCGAATCATAATATTCAGGAATTTACGTATGTTATTTACCAGCTGTTTTACCTGCTTTACGACGGAGAACTTCGCCTTGGAATTTAACACCTTTACCTTTATAAGGTTCCGGTTTACGGAATGAGCGTAATTTAGCGCACACTTGACCAAGGAGTTGTTTATCGCAGCTTTCGAGGATAATAAGAGGGTTTTGGTTACGTTCTGAAACTGTTTGAACTTTCACTTCAGGGGCGAGGCCTAAGTAAATTGCGTGAGTATAACCGAGGGATAGTTCGAGCACTTGACCATTACTTGAAGCGCGGAAACCAACACCAACGAGTTCGAGAGTTTTTTTGTAACCTTCAGAGACGCCTACAACCATATTGTGGATAAGGGCGCGATACAAGCCGTGCATGGCTCTGTTTTCGCGTTCGTCGTTAGGGCGGGTAACGTGGCAAATATTGCCATCAACAGTTACTGTAATATTAGGATTAATTTCTTGTTTAAGTTCACCTTTAGGGCCTTTAACTGTAACGACATTGTTGTTAACGGCAACTGTTACACCTGCAGGGATATGCACAGGTAATTTTCCAATTCTAGACATTTTCGACCTCCTATTAATAGATGTAACACAAAACTTCACCGCCAACTTTTTCGCGTTTAGCTTCTTTATCAGTCATCACACCTTTAGAAGTAGAAAGGATAGCGATACCGAGACCGTTAAGAACGCGAGGCATTTCTTTGTAGCCGGTGTATTTACGTAAACCTGGGGTAGAAACTCTTACAAGTTTCTTGATAGCATTAACTTTGCTATCCGGGTCGTATTTCAAGGCGATTTTGATAGAACCTTGAGGACCCTCGTCTACAAACTTATAATTAAGGATGTAGCCTTTTTCAAAAAGTACTTTAGTGATTTCCTTTTTGAGATTAGAAGCAGGAACTTCGACAACGCGATGGTTAGCGTTGATAGCGTTCCTCAATCTGGTTAGATAATCTGCTATTGGATCAGTCATAAAAAAATAATTTAAATTAATCTCGAGATCCGAGACAATATTTAGTTAAAAAGTTTCTGATTTAGTATCTGCCTCCGGTTTACCACTTGGTTGTGGTAATATGGGGGAGACTTGAAAGAGAAAGAGGCGGAGCCTCGAAGAATGATATAATAAGTCAACATAATGTCTCGCACGTAAAATAGAATACATGCGAGACTATATTGAGAATATTACCAACTAGCTTTTTTCACGCCCGGTATGAGTCCGGCAGCGGCCATTTCGCGGAATTGGATACGAGAGATACCGAATTGACGCATATAGCCTTTAGGACGTCCGGTGATTTTGCAGCGGTTGTGCAATCTAACGTAGCAAGCGTTTTTAGGAAGAGATTGCAAGCCTTCATAGTCGCCTTCTTTTAATAATTTTTCGCGTTTAGCGGCATATTTAGCGACTAATTTAGCGCGTTTCACCTCGCGGGCTTTCATTGATTCTTTTGCCATGAGATACGAATTAATTAGTTTTTCTTAAATGGTAAACCAAATTCACGTAAGAGTGCATAACCTTCTTCATCAGTGCGGGCAGAAGTAACGAAAGTGATGTTCATACCCAAGATTTTGCTGATGCTATCGATGTTAATTTCAGGGAAAATGATTTGTTCAGTGATACCTAAAGTATAGTTACCACGGCCGTCGAGTTTACCTTCGATACCTTTGAAGTCGCGGATACGAGGGAGGGCAACTCTAACGAGTCTTTCGAGGAACTCATACATTTTCTTGTCTCTAAGAGTAACTCTAACGCCAACAGGCATTTTTTTACGAAGTTTGAAGTTAGAGATATCTTTTTTAGAGAGAGTTTGAACTGCTTTTTGGCCTGTAATAGCGGTCATTTCGTTGATAGCAGTATCGATAATTTTTTTATCTGCTACGGCGATGCCGAGACCTTGGTTGAGCACGATTTTCTCGAGGCGAGGAACCTGCATAATGGTAGTATAACCGAATTCTTTAGTAAGAGCAGGGATAATGCGCTCTTGGTAGTCTTTTTTAAGGTTTAAAGTATTCATTATTTAATTTCCTCCCCTGATTTTTTAGCGAAGCGTACTAATTTACCTTTATCATTAAGTCTACGACCTATACGAGTAGCTTTACCTGATTTAGGGTCGACAACATTAAGGTTAGAGATATGGATAGGAGCTTCTTGTTTCACGATTCCACCTTGTGGATTTTTAGCATTAGGTTTCACAGATTTAGAAACCATATTAACGCCTTCGACAATGGCACGATTTTTATCGACGAGGACTTTAATAACACGGCCTTGTGCATTTTTGTCGTCGCCGGCAATAACTTGAACCAAGTCACCTTTTTTTATGTGTAATTTACTCATTGCTATACGGATTAGAATTAGAGCACCTCAGGTGCGAGTGAAATAATTTTCATATTAGTAGCTCTTAATTCGCGAGCAACGGGGCCGAAGATACGGCTACCACGGATTTCGCCGGCGTTGTTAAGGAGAACGCAAGCGTTATCATCGAAGCGGATATAAGAACCGTCAGCGCGGCGGATTTCTTTTTTAGTACGAACGATAACGGCTTTAGAAACGGCGCCTTTTTTAACTTCGCCAGAAGGGAGAGCAGTTTTAACAGCTACGACAATAATGTCACCGACGGTGGCATAGCGTTTACCGGTACCACCGAGAACGCGGATGCAGAGAACTTCTTTAGCGCCGGAGTTATCTGCGACTTTTAATCTAGATTCTTGTTGTATCATAATTACTTAGCTCTTTCGATGATTTCTACTAATCTCCATCTTTTAGTTTTGCTTAAAGGGCGAGTTTCCATAATGCGAACGGTATCACCGATATTGCATTCGTTTTTCTCGTCGTGTACATGGAATTTCTTCGTTTTGTTAACGAATTTACCATACATAGGGTGTTTTTCTTTCCATTTAACTGCAACAGTAATGGATTTATCCATTTTATTGCTAGAAACAACACCAATACGTTCTTTTCTAAAATTTCTTGTTTCCATCAGGATAAATGATTATTGTTGGTTATTACGTTGAGTTAAAATAGTTTCCATACGTGCAATAGTACGGCGAGTTTCTCTAATAAGAGAAGGGTTCTCGAGTGGAGCGATTGCGTGGTTAAGCACTAATCTGTTTAAGTTAAGGCGTTCTTCAGCCAATCTTTCCACGAGCTCGTTAGTAGTGAGTTCTTTAATTTCTTTAGCTTTCATAACCATTACACATTAAGGGATTCATCATAGTCGCGACGAACGACGAATTTAGTAGTAACAGGGAGTTTTTGGGCAGCGAGACGAAGAGCTTCTTTAGCTACATCGAAAGGCACGCCTTCGACTTCAATAATCATTCTTCCCGGGGTAACAGGAGCAACGAAACCTTCGGGAGAACCTTTACCTTTACCCATACGGACTTCGGCAGGTTTTTTAGTAATAGGTTTATCCGGGAAAATACGGATCCAGATTTGACCTTGACGTTGCATATAACGAGTTACAGCTACACGGGCAGCTTCGATTTGACGGCCTGTAATCCACTTAGATTCAAGAGATTTGATACCGAAAGAACCGAATGCCAGTTGGTTACCGCGTTGGGCGAAACCTTTCATACGCCCTTTTTGCTGTCTTCTAAATTTAGTCTTTTTAGGTTGTAACATAATCTGATAAATTCAAATTCTTTACTAGTTATTTTTTATTACGTTTGAAGTTTCTACCGCGACGGTCGCTGTTAGGGCGGTTGTTTTCTTTAGGAGCGGTAAATTGAGGAGCGAGGTCTCTTTTACCATAAACTTCTCCGCGGCAGATCCAGACTTTGATACCGATGATACCTACTTTAGTAAGGGCTTCAGCGTGGCAATAATCGATGTCAGCGCGATAAGTATGAAGAGGTGTACGACCTTCTTTATACATTTCAGAGCGGGCCATTTCGGCGCCGTTAAGGCGGCCGGAAACGAGAACTTTAATACCTTCAGCACCCATTCTCATAGCGGAAGCGATAGCCATTTTGACAGCGCGACGGTAAGCGATTTTGCCTTCAACTTGACGTGCTATGTTATTAGCAACGATAACGGCGTCAAGGTCGGGATGTTTCACTTCGAAGATGTTAATTTGGACATCTTTTTTAGTGATTTTCTTCAATTCTTCTTTTAACTTATCAACCTCTTGTCCATTCTTTCCGATAATCATACCGGGGCGAGAAGTACAGACAGTAATAGTAACAAGTTTTAATGTACGTTCAATAACGATTCTAGATAGACTGGTTTTTGCAAGACGGGCATTAAGGTATTTACGAATTTTGTAATCTTCGAGTAAAGTATCGCCGTAATTGTCTCCGCCATACCAGTTAGAATCCCAACCGCGTATAATGCCGAGGCGGTTGCTAATAGGATTAGTTTTCTGTCCCATCTTGGTTAGTCTTATTTTGGTTATTTAAAGTATCAACGAAAATAGTTACGTGGTTAGAGCGTTTGCGGATTCTGTATCCACGACCTTGAGGAGCGGTACGTAGTCTTTTGAGCATAGAGGCAGCATCCACGTAAATATTAGTTACATATAAAGTTTGGTTTTCAGCTTTATCTCCGGTTTTTTGTTCCCAGTTAGAGATAGCTGAGCGGAGTAATTTCTCCACTTTATCAGAAGCTTCTTTTTTAGAGTATCTAAGCGTACTGAGGGCCTTATTAACTTCCATACCGCGAATCATATCAGCCACGAGGCGCATTTTGCGAGGTGAGGTAGGCACGTTATTCAGTTTAGCGAAGTACTGGGTTTTCAAGCTTTCTTTTCTTATATCGGCTGAATTTTTCTTTCTTGCACCCATTTGATATTTCAAATTTTATAATTTACACAATAATAAAAAACGGTATTAATTATTTTTTCTTACCGCCATGACCACGGAAAGTACGTGTTGGTGAGAATTCTCCGAGTTTATGACCGACCATATTTTCGGTGATGTAAACAGGGATAAATTTGTTACCGTTGTGAACTGCAATAGTATGACCTACAAAGTCTGGTGAAATCATAGAGGCGCGGGCCCAAGTTTTAACTACAACTTTTTTACCAGATTCATTCATATCGAGAACTTTTTTCTCGAGTTTCAGGTTGATGTAAGGTCCTTTTTTTAATGAACGACTCATAATTTAAACTGTTCTTTTTAGGTTATTATTTTTTTCTTCTTTCAATTATAAATTGGCTAGTTTGTTTTTTAGGGTGACGAGTTTTCTTACCCTTAGCCAATAAACCTTTACGAGAACGTGGGTGTCCACCGGATTGGCGACCTTCACCACCGCCCATTGGGTGGTCAACAGGGTTCATAGCGACGCCACGAACGCGAGGACGACGACCCAACCAACGAGTACGACCTGCTTTACCTGATTTTTCGAGGGCATGGTCGGCGTTACCAACGGTACCAACGGTAGCGCGGCAAGTACCGAGCACTTTACGAGTTTCGCCTGAAGGGAGTTTAATGATAACATACTTATCTTCACGAGAAGTAATTTGAGCAAATGTACCAGCGGAGCGAACGAGCACGGCACCTTGACCCGGACGGAGTTCGATGTTATGCACGATAGTACCGAGAGGTATATTTTCCAAAGGGAGAGAGTTACCAACTTCAGGGGCTACGTTATCTCCTGAGAGAACAGTCTGACCTACTTGCAATCCATTAGGAGCAAGAATGTAGCTTTTTTCTCCATCCACATAATAGAGAAGAGCTATACGAGCGGAACGGTTAGGATCGTACTCGATAGACTTAACTACTGCAGGGATGTTGTTTTTTCTGCTACGTTTGAAATCAATTACTCTATAATTTCTCTTGTGACCGCCACCAATATAGCGCATAGTCATTTTACCAAGGTTATTACGACCGCCGGATTTACGGTATCCGACTACAAGAGATTTTTCTGGAGTAGTCGCAGTAATTGTGTCGAAAACTCCAATAATTTTATGTCTCTGCCCCGGTGTTGTGGGGTTAAGTTTACGTACAGCCATTATTTAATATTAAATGTTGCTATAAAAATCTATTTTATCTCCATCTTTAAGGGTAACGATAGCTTTTTTGTAAGAAGCTGTCATACCATTTATAAGGCCGCTTTTTGTGTAGCGACTTTTCTTTTTACCGTGATAGTTAGAAGTATTAACTTTAACAACGGTAACGTTATAGAAATCCTCAACGGCTTTCTTAATTTCGAGTTTATTTGCAGAGCCGGATACTCTAAAGCATACGCGATTGAATTTCTCGCTGATCTGAGTCATTTTCTCAGTTACGATTGGTTTAATTATAATTGCCATAGTGTACCTCCTTAATCAATATTAAAATGAGCATCGATAGCTGCAAGTGAAGCCTCAGGAATGAGGAGAGCGTTGCAGTTAAGGATTGAATAAGTATTTAACTCTGAAACGGTTATAATATTTGCACGTCTTATATTTCTAGCTGACAAATATACGGAATTGTTGTTTTCCGGAAGAACAACCAACACTTTTTTGTCGCCAATTTTAAGACTATTAACCATTTGTACGAAATTTTTAGTTTTTGGTGATTCAAAGTTGATATTATCAACAACCACAATCTCACTATTATTTGCTTTATAAGATAAAGCAGATTTACGAGCGAGACGTTTTAGTTTTTTATTCAATTTGAATTCATAGTCGCGAGGTCTAGGACCGAAAACGCGAGCACCACCTACGAGTACAGGTGAGTTGATATCACCGCGACGAGCGCCGCCACCACCTTTTTGACGACCGAGTTTTTTGGTAGAACCGGAAATTTCGGAGCGTTCTTTAGATTTGTGAGTACCTTGACGTTGGTTAGCCAAATATTGTTTAACGTCTAAATAAATTGCGTGATCATTTGGCTCAATACCGAAAATAGAATCGTTTAATGCAACTTTTCTTCCGGTGTCTTCTCCTTTGATATTATATACACTAAGTTCCATTATTACTTCTCAATTAAAACGATTGAACCTTTACAGCCAGGTACAGAACCTTTAACGAGGAGGAGGTTATGTTCCGGCATAATTTTAATCACTTGAAGGTTTTGCATAGTAACGCGGTCGCCACCAGTACGTCCTGCCATACGCATGCCTTTAACAACTTTAGAAGGAAAGGAAGAAGCGCCGAGAGAACCCGGAGCGCGGAGACGGTTATGTTGACCGTGAGTAGTTTGACCTACACCTCCGAAACCGTGGCGTTTAACAACGCCTTGGAAACCTTTACCTTTAGAAGTACCGATAACGTCGACCCAGTCGCTTTCATCGAAAACAGAGTCAACAGTAAGTGCATCGCCCAATTTCAATTCACCTTGGAATCCTTTGAATTCAACAAGATTACGTTTAGGAGTAGTGCCCGATGCTGCAAAATGTCCTTTTTCTGCCTTGTTAGTGTGTTTCTCAGTTTTGTCTTCGAAACCGAGTTGAACGGCTTCGTAACCATCTTTTTCAACGGTTTTGATTTGAGTAACAACGCAAGGACCTACTTCAATAACTGTGCATGGAAGTAATTTTCCATCAGCATTGAATACGGAAGTCATTCCGATTTTTTTTCCAATTAATCCTGGCATTTTAATATTATTTAATTAGTTATCAATTGGCTTGGCATTGGCTCCGGGTAAAGCATACCAAGCTTTGAGTTTATAAAAAAGTTACAAAAATTAATCTACTTTGATTTCTACTTCAACGCCTGAAGGTAATTCGAGTTTCATAAGGGCGTCTACAGTTTTGCTTGTAGAACTATAGATATCGATAAGGCGTTTAAAAGAAGACAACTGGAATTGTTCGCGAGATTTTTTGTTAACGAAAGTAGATCTGTTAACTGTAAAGATACGGCGGTGAGTAGGGAGAGGAATTGGACCTGACACTGTTGCGCCTGTAGCTTTTACTGTGCGTACAATTTTTTCGGCTGATTTGTCAACCAAGTTGTGATCGTAAGATTTTAGTTTGATACGAATTTTTTGACTCATGATTATTAAGTTAATAAATTAATATATTAATGTGTAGTGGATTAAGAGTCATTCGCTAATCCACTACACTTTTTATTGTTATTAGAGTAAGTCTACACGACCTTTAGCTTCTTCAACGACGCCTTTAGCGATAGAAGATGAAACTTCGGCATAGTGAGAGAATTCCATAGAGGAAGTTGCACGACCGGAAGTGATAGTACGAAGAGCTGTAACGTAGCCGAACAATTCAGAGAGTGGCACTTTAGCTTTAACGATACGAGCTCCAGTACGGCTTGTTTCCATACCCTCTACTTGACCGCGGCGTTTGTTAAGGTCACCGATAACGTCACCCATAGATTCTTCAGGGGTAACTACTTCGAGGCGCATGATAGGCTCCATGAGTACCGGTTTAGCTTTAGCGCAAGCGTTTTTGAAAGCGAATTGAGCGCACAACTCAAATGAGAGTTGGTCGGAGTCAACCGGGTGGAAAGAACCATCGACGAGAGTAACTTTAAGTTTTTCCATTGGGAAACCGGCGAGAACACCGTTACGCATAGCGTTTTGGAAACCTTTTTGTACAGAAGGGATAAATTCTTTAGGAACGTTACCACCTTTAACTTCGTCGATAAATTGGAGAGATCCTTCGAAACCTTCGTCAACAGGGCCGACTTTAACGATGATATCGGCGAATTTACCGCGACCACCGGATTGTTTTTTGTAGACTTCGCGAAGGTCGACAGTTTGAGTGATAGCCTCTTTGTAAGATACTTGAGGGCGGCCTTGGTTACATTCTACTTTAAACTCACGTTTAAGACGGTCGATAATGATTTCGAGGTGAAGTTCACCCATACCTGAGATAACTGTTTGGCCTGATTGTTCGTCGGTTTTAACAGTAAACGTAGGGTCTTCTTCTGCGAGTTTAGAGAGACCGATACCGAGTTTATCGAGGTCAGCTTGAGATTTTGGTTCTACAGCGATACCGATAACAGGATCAGGGAAATCCATAGACTCGAGAGTAATAGGGTGAGATTCGTCGCAGAGAGTATCACCGGTACGGATATCTTTGAAACCGACACCTGCGCCTATATCACCGGCAGCAACTTCTTCAACTGGGTTTTGTTTGTTTGAGTGCATTTGGAAAAGGCGGGAGATACGTTCTTTTTTCTCTGTACGAGTATTGTAAACGTAAGAGCCTGCTTCTACTTTACCTGAGTAAACTCTGAAGTAGCAGAGGCGACCAACATAAGGGTCAGTAGCGATTTTGAATGCGAGTGCAGTAAGAGGCTCGTCGTCGTTTGGTTTACGAGTGATAACCTTTTCCGGGTCACGAGGGTCAGTACCGGAGATTTCCGGGGTATCGAGAGGAGAAGGGAGGTAAGCACAAACTGCATCGAGGAGAGGTTGAACACCTTTATTTTTGAAAGAAGAACCGCAGATGATAGGGTTCAAGTTCATAGAGAGGGTAGCTTTACGGAGTGCGGCTTTAATTTCCGCTTCAGTAATAGTAGAAGGGTCGTCGAAATATTTCTCCATGATAGCGTCATCAAAAGAGGCGATATTTTCGAGCATTTTATCTCTCCATTCTTGAGCTTCTGCGAGGTATTCAGAAGGGATTTCGTCTAATTCATAGTCGGCGCCCATAGTTTCGTCGTGCCAATAGATGGCTTTCATAGTGATAAGGTCGATAAGGCCTTTGAAGTTTTCTTCAGCACCGATAGGAATTTGGATAGGGCAAGGGTTAGCGCCGAGTACTTCTTTAATTTGAGTAACAACGTCAAAGAAGTTAGCACCTGAGCGGTCCATTTTATTAACGTAACCGATACGAGGCACATTATATTTATCGGCTTGGCGCCAAACTGTTTCAGATTGAGGCTCAACGCCACCAACAGCGCAGAAAGTAGCTACGGCGCCATCGAGGATACGAAGAGAGCGTTCTACTTCGACGGTGAAGTCTACGTGTCCCGGGGTGTCAATAAGGTTTATACGATATTGTTTACCGGCGTAGTTCCAGCGTGTAGTAGTAGCGGCAGAAGTGATAGTGATACCACGTTCTTGCTCTTGAGCCATCCAGTCCATAGTAGCGGAACCGTCGTGAGTTTCGCCGATTTTATGAGTAAGACCGGTATAGAAAAGAATACGCTCTGAAGTAGTGGTTTTTCCGGCATCGATGTGAGCCATGATACCGATATTACGAGTAAGGGATAAGTCGTGTTTAGCCATTTTGCTTAGAATTTCTCATTAAAAAAATTAGAAACGGAAGTGAGCGAACGCGCGGTTAGCTTCGGCCATACGATGGATTTCCTCTTTACGTTTGAAAGCACCACCTTGGTTGTTAAAACCGTCGACAATTTCAGCGGCGAGTTTTTCAGCCATAGAGTGACCGGCTCTTTTACGAGCGTAGATAATTAAATTTTTCATAGAGATAGACTCTTTACGATCCGGGCGAATTTCGGTAGGAACTTGGAAAGTAGCACCACCGATACGGCGAGATTTAACCTCTACTTGAGGTGTTACATTCTCGAGAGCGGTTTTCCAGATTTCGAGAGCTGACTTCTCTTCGTTAGGAAGTTTTGTTTTTACAATTTCAAGTGCATTGTAAAAGATGGAGAAAGAGATAGATTTCTTTCCATCATACATAAGGTGATTTACGAATTTAGTCACCATAACTTCGTTAAAAACAGGATCCGGAAGGATCACGCGTTTTTTTGGAGTTGATTTTCTCATTGTTTAAAACTTTGTGTTTTTGTTTTTGGCTGTGTATTGTCTTCAAGCAGAGAAATCTATAATGCTTTACTCAACCTTTATCATCATTACCAAATCAAAAACTGTTAATTAATCTGTTACTTAAAACAAGATGTTTTTTTAGAAAAAGAAGTGTTAATTAAAAAGAAAGGTTATTTTTTCTTACCTGTAGGAGCAGGGGCACCTGCTTTAGGGCGTTTAGCGCCGTATTTAGAGCGGCGTTGAGTACGGCCGGCAACACCTGCAGTATCGAGGGTACCGCGTACGATGTGATAACGAACACCAGGGAGGTCTTTTACACGACCGCCACGAACGAGTACGATAGAGTGCTCTTGGAGGTTGTGACCTTCACCTGGGATGTAGGCATTGACCTCTTTTGAGTTTGTCAAACGTACACGAGCCACTTTACGCATGGCTGAGTTTGGTTTTTTAGGTGTAGTTGTGTAAACGCGGACACAAACACCACGGCGTTGTGGACAAGAGTCTAACGCCGGAGATTTACTTTTGTCTTCAAGAGTAACCCTTCCTTTTCTAACTAGCTGTTGAATTGTAGGCATTTCTTTTTGATTTTTAATACTTAAACTATTTTCTATTCCCCATATTTTGGAGCATGCAAAGGTAATTCTTTTTTTTTGAATGGCAATGACTTTTTTTATTTTTATTTTCAATAAACATTTTCAAAGCGATTGTTTACTAAGCAATTAGGGATAAACAAATAGAACAACACAAGTGGAACAATCTAATAAACAATTTATTTTCAGCAAGTTAAGACCAATAACATTGAGTACGAACAAAAAAACCGGGCAAAAGATGCCCGGCAAAATTTTAATTATAAAATCCTATGAATTATGATATTCCTATTAATTATTTACATTATTATTCTTTTTTTTCTTTACTACAAAGACAATATTTAGTACCCAAGAAGCAAAAACAGCAATAAAAGTAGCACCAAAAGCTGTAATACCGAGGATATCAGTAGTAGTAATAGCACCGAGACCATTATTTCTGATATAGAGAGGGACACCGACAGCGATTGCGCAAGTAGTAATCGCCAACAAGCCGGCTCTCAAGCCCGAATAAGGACGATGCAAATAAAATGTTACGAACATTGATACTGTAAAAGGGAGAATAATCAAAAGATTACACCAATGGAAGAGTTCCCACTTTTTATAGGAGAGAGCAAAAATTGACACAAGAAGAAAAGCTACTACGAGATAAACAAGTGCAACCCAAAAAGCATCCATTTTATTAAACTTACTTACCATAACATTTATGTTTTAAAGTTAAAAACTTAAATAAAAAATCACCAAAAAAGTATCAATCATTAATTGACACCGCAAATTTAGTAATAATAATTTATATGAACAAACGTTTATCAAAATATTTTACGTTTTATTACAAAAATAACCCAATTTATAACATTGATTATAGATAAGGTGAGATATTAGAATTTATAACATACAATCATTTAGTATGATAGGCCTCTTAAATAGTATAAAAAATTTTCATAGACCCATCAAATAATAATAGAGGTAAGCAACAAAAACCTTATGAAAACTGATTATTATGATAGGATAATGATGCTTTATATCATTACGTAATAAAGGATTTCTTCGACAGAATCGACTACAGCGAGAGGGTTAAATGAGGTTAATTCGTCTCGGGTACGGCAACCCCAAGTAACACCGACAGCTTGAACGCCGGCATTGATAGCTGTTTGCATATCCACTCCGGAGTCTCCGACATACAACACATCTGATTTTGACACGCCGGCTTTATTTATAATATCAAAAACTATTGTAGGGTCGGGTTTAGTAGGCACATCATCACGTTGGCCAAAAACTGCGGTAAAATTGATTTCCGGGAAAAAGACCTCCATCAAGTGAAGGGTAGCTTGTTGATATTTATTAGAAGCGACACCTATTTTAACGCCCATACGTTGAAGAATACCAAGGAAATCGACAATACCATCAAACGGCATAGTAAAGTCGGCGCCGTGTTCATTATAATAAGGGATAAAAAGGGAACGAATTTTCAGCACTTCATCCATAGATTTATGGCCCTCCGGGAGAGCACGTTCGAATAGTTTGTTGATGCCATTACCTACAAAACTCTTGATTTTTTCCGGAGAATGGGTAGGATAGCCGCAAGTAGCAAGGGCATAATTAGTAGCAGCCGCGATATCGAGAGTGGTATTAAGAAGAGTACCATCAAGGTCGAAAATAACAAGTTTTTTCATATATTATGTCTACAATTTTTATATGTCTAAATAACGCTTACAATATATATTTATATTGTAAATCATAAAATTTCAACTGCAAATAAATTATGAATTAATTTATATCATAAACTTACATATATATAATGTATTTGCAAGAAAAAAAACATTAACAAGGTATTACAAATCGGAAGAAAAACACATATGTATAATGTATATTATTTTTTAAGAGAAGGAAGATAAGTATTCTTCATATATTTAAAATTGGGGTAAACCTTTAGAGTTTCGTTGCAAATTTGGATAGCTTTATCCTTTTGATTAGTTTTTTCATAAGCTTGAGCGAGGCAAAGGCGGGTAGCACACCAGTTCCATCGATACAAAATCGGTTGACTTTTAGGCATCAATTCCACAGCTTTAGTAAAATATTTGATAGCATTCTTTTTATTACCGCCCATAATAGCAGGGAGGTAGAACTCCATGTTGCCCTTCAAGCCGTGAGCAATAGCGCAATTCTCATCCGTTTGAAAAGCCAAGTCGAGTTCTTTAAAACATTTAGTAGCGGCGGAGAGCATTTGAGAAGAGAATTTCTTTGCCTTATAAGCATAAATAGAGCTACGATATACATGCACTTCTGCGATATATTTGCCCTCTTTCTCGAGCTCGTCAAGAAATTTTTCGAATATATCGAGCCAGTATTTAACCGTATTTTTATCTGCCTCATCAAGAATAGCAGCTACATAGCCATAAAGATAGTTACATATTTCGAATTTATCCAAAGAAGAAAGGTTTTGCTTTTTTACATATACATTAAGTTCGTCGCCCCACACCTTCATGTCGTTAACGAGGTAAGCCTCAAAGAGTTTGTCGTGATTAACAACCCCTCCTCGAAGCGGAATAATAGATAACGAGAATAGGAGCAAGCACAATAAATATTTACATACACTATTCATGATAAAAAAAGATTAAAATGCGAGCGCAAAGGTACTAAAAAAATAAGAGAGTTACACAGCATCATAGAAAAAAGGATAAATTTGTGTAAGTAACAAAAAATGTATAACTTTGCTCTTTAAATAAACGAAACACAATAAAAGCATAACAATATGAATCATACTGAATTGATATCAGAGATAAAGCGTTTGAAAGAAGAGAAAAACGCGATGATACTTGCCCACTACTATCAAATAGGAGAGATACAAGACATAGCCGATATAGTAGGAGATAGTTTGGCCTTGGCACAGAAGGCGGCACAGACCGATGCGTCGATATTGGTAGTATGCGGAGTACATTTTATGGGAGAAACGGCGAAGATATTATCACCGGAGAAGAAAGTATTGGTTCCGGATTTGAATGCGGGTTGCTCGTTAGCCGACAGTTGTAAAGCTGAAGATTTTGAGGCCTTTATAAAAGAGCATCCGGGACATACTGTAATCTCATATGTAAATACAACAGCAGCGGTAAAGGCGTTGACAGACGTAGTAGTAACCAGTTCGAACGCCCAAAAGATAGTATCACAATTTCCGAAAGATGCCAAGATAATATTCGGTCCGGACAGGAATTTGGGCAATTATATCAATTCGGTAACGGGCAGAAATATGTTGTTATGGAACGGAGCATGCCATGTACACGAGCAATTTTCAACAGAGAAATTGATATCATTACGCAAGCAATATCCTGAAGCTAAGGTATTAGCACATCCGGAGTGCAGGCAGACAATCATAGCCTTGGCAGATGTAGTAGGTTCGACACAAGCCTTGTTAAATTATGCAATAAATAGTGACAGCCGCCAATTTTTGGTAGCTACCGAGAGTGGCATACTTCATGAGATGACACAAAGATGTCCCGGAAAAGAGTTCATTCCCGTACCACCGGAAGACTCAACATGTGCTTGTAACGAATGTAATTTCATGAGGTTAAATACATTAGAAAAATTATATAACTGTCTTAAAAACGAAACCCCGGAGATACAAGTCGACGAAAGTTTAAGAGAGAAGGCAGTAAAACCGATACTTAGAATGCTTGAAATGAGCAAATAGAGATGACGGCAATAAAATATAAATCAAGTGAAGAGATAGGCAGCCTCATAGAGAGTGAGATACGCATACGCCATATCGACCAAGTATTTATTTTGGTAGACAACACGACGAATAGGCTGTGTTTAAGCAAGATAAATACTGCAAACATATCCCCGACGATAATAACATTGGATTTAAACGAGCAGAGTAAAGATTTAGACCATGTAGTACGATTATGGGATATCTTTATGGAAAATATGGCGACACGTCATTCGTTATTAATAAATGTAGGGGGCGGACTGATATGTGACATTGGAGGATTTGCTGCGGCGACATATAAGCGTGGCATGCATTTCATCAACATTCCCACCACCCTCTTGGCCACCATAGATGCAGCCACCGGAGGGAAAAACGGCATCAACTATCGTGGAGTAAAGAATATGATAGGCACCTTTGTACCGGCGGACTTAATAATCATCAATCCAACCTTTTTTGAGACATTAGACACCGAGAATCGTCTATCGGGGTATGCCGAGATGATAAAGCACTCATTGATAGGAGATAACATTCTCTTTGAGCAAACGATGAGTTACGACATTGAGAAATTTGACATCAAGAGGTTGTCGCTCTTATTAAAGCAGAATTTAGATTTAAAGCAACGAATAACGGAGAACGATCCGCTTGATAACGGCATAAGAAAATCGCTGAATTTCGGGCATACCATAGGTCATGCCTTAGAAGCGGAGTCTATATCAAAAGGGCATACGATACTACACGGATATGCAGTGATGTGGGGTATGCTGGCAGAGATATACCTCTCTGTCATCAAGCTGAAATTCGACAAGAGCGTATTACACACGATGATGAGTTTTGCCAAAGAGCACTATGGCAGTTTTCCTTTTACATGCAAGGAGTATGAGGAGATCTACAACTATATGAAACACGACAAGAAGAATAGTGGGGATGAGATAAACTTCTCATTACTTGCGGGGATAGGGGATGTGCGACTAAACCAAAGTGCGACAAAAGAAGAGATTTTTGAAGCCTTGGACTATATACGAGAGAATTAAGGAATTTTTTTGATTACAAAAGATGAAAATTGCATTGATAGGATATGGCAAGATGGGCCATATGATAGAAGAGATAGCAAAGAAACGCGGCCATGAAATTGTGTTGATAATAGACATCAACAACAAAGAAGAGATTGGTAGCGAGGCATTTTCCATGGCAGACGTAGCCATAGAATTCACCGTACCCGGGGAGGCATGGGAGAATATCAACAAATCGTGGCAAGCGGGAGTACCTGTAGTATCAGGCACAACGGGATGGAAAAAAAGCGCGGAAGAGATAAACGATGCAATAAATAGATACGACAGTGCCCTATTATGGTCATCCAACTTCTCATTAGGAGTAAATATCTTTTTTGAGATAAACAGGCAGTTAGCCAAGATAATGAGCAACTACCCATACGAAGTAAGTATCACCGAGATACATCACACGCAGAAAAAAGACGCTCCGAGTGGAACAGCGATAACCATAGCGGAAGATATTATCAGTAACAACAACAAAAAAGAGGGGTGGACATTACAAGGGGATGCAGAATCAAACGAGATAAGCGTCACTGCGATAAGAGAAGGCAATGTGCCCGGCACACATATCGTCGATTACAAATCGGCACAAGACAAGATAGAGATAAAGCATGAAGCCTATTCCAGAGAAGGATTTGCTTTAGGAGCAGTGATAGCCGCCGAGTTTTTGGCAGGCAAAAAAGGTCTGTTCACAATGAGAGATATATTAAAATTTTAAACATCATACAAAAGTAATTTCTTGTTATGAAGAAAATAGATTTAAAAAAGCCCGTATCATCGTGGGTAAAATTAGGAATATGGACACTGATATTTGTGCTATTCATCATTTGGGTAGGTAATTATTGGTGGTTATTCTTATACCCAATAATCTTTGACATATTCATAACCAAAATTATACCATGGACATTTTGGAAGAGATACAAAGATACCAATAAGACATTATACACGATATTCAGTTGGGTAGACGCTATAGTATTTGCGTTGATAGCCGTATATTTCATTAACTTATACCTATTTCAAAACTATCAAATACCTACCTCATCATTAGAGCAGACATTGAAAGTAGGAGATTTCTTATTCGTAAGTAAATGCAGTTACGGGCCACGAATTCCAAACACCCCACTCTCTTTTCCGTTAGTACAAAACACCTTTCCATGGGGAATGAAATCGTATATAGAAAAGCCACAATGGGAATACAAAAGATTAAAAGGTTTTGATACGATAGAGAGCGGCGACATAGTAGTATTCAATTTTCCTGCGGGGGATACAGTACCATTGAAATGTAACAATCCGGACTATTACACCTTATGCTATCTTCACTCGGGATATAACTGGTTGCAGGACAGCATTATGCCATATAAAGTCTACAATGCGATAATGCAAAAAGGGAGGGTGAAAGTACATTCTTTAGAATCGGAATACGGAGAGATAATATACCGTCCGGTAGACAAGCGCGAGAATTATGTAAAACGGTGTGTAGGACTACCAGGTGAGACGATAGAGCTACGCAACTCGATATTGTATGTCGACGGCAAAGAATTTAAAAATGCGCCCGGAGTACAGTATAACTATTTTGTACAGACAAACGGTAATATGCTGAATATTGAGAAGTTGCATAAGATAGGGATAAGCACCGGAGAGGTATCGATGATAGACCCTCAAACCACAGCCGTATACCTTTCAGAAATAGGTATGACTCCACAAAACGAAGGTAATTGGGGTTATATCTACTCCATGGCATTGACAGAAGAAGCATTGAAAGAACTTAAAAAAACAGCCATAATAAAGCAGATAGTAAAAGAGAAAGTAATAGAAGGATATAACTCCCCTATATATCCATTACCATATACAAACAAGTGGGATAGAGACAATTACGGACCACTATGGATACCATCGGCAGGCAGTAGCATAGAGCTGACCGAAGACAACATCATCAGATACGAACGTTGCATAGTAAACTACGAAGGCAACACATTAGAGTATAAGAACGGCAAAGCGATACTCAACGGAGAAGAGTCAACAAGCTACACCTTTAAATACGACTATTATTGGATGATGGGAGACAACAGGCACAACTCGGCAGACTCGCGTATGTGGGGTTTTGTACCTGAAACACATATAGTTGGTCGCCCTGTATTTGTATGGTTATCCTTAGATAGGGATGTAGATTGGTTTAAGGGCAAGATTAGATGGAGTAGATTTTTTAGAAATGCCGAAAGATAACAAGAAAATAAAATAGCAATAAAAAAGGTTTGTACTAATAAAGTACAAACCTTTTTTATACATTTACAAGAGTAAAACTTAACGTTTTTCAGCGATACGAGCAGCTTTACCTGTAAGATTACGTAAATAATAAAGTTTAGCACGACGTACTTTACCGATTTTATTCACCTCAATCTTATCGATAAAAGGAGAATTCATAGGGAAAATACGCTCAACACCAACGTTATCAGACATTTTACGAACGGTAAAACGTTTGTTATCACCATGGCCGGCAATTTTAATTACCACACCTTTGTAACGTTGAATACGCTCTTTGTTACCCTCTTTGATACGATAGTCGATAGTAACAGTATCACCACTTTTGAATGAAGGGTGATTTTTCTCTACTGCAAAAGCTTGTTCTGCAATTTTAATCAAATCCATGTTAATGAACTAATTTAGAGTAAATAATGGTGCAGCATTCATAGGCATCCTATTCCATATCAGAGGCTACACATAACGGCTGCAAAGTTACAACAATATTTTTGATTGACAAAATAGTTTTGTAACCTAAATTTTAAATAAACAATAGGCAAAAATTTCAAGAACGAACATTATTGGATATCAAATAAAAATCATTACCTTTGTAAAACAAGAATCTCATAAAAAGAGATTTTGATTAGAGAGGTAATCAAGCTAACATACAAAAGATTATGGATATTATACTAAAATATTTTCCGGAATTAACGGATAAGCAAAGAGAGAGATTCTCGGCATTAAACGAGCTATACAGAGATTGGAACTCAAAGATAAACGTCATCTCACGCAAAGATATTGACAATCTATACGAGCATCACGTGCTACACTCCTTAGCAATAGCTAAGATATTGAAATTCAAGCCGGGAACAACATTAGTAGATGTAGGCACCGGAGGAGGATTTCCGGGGATACCATTAGCAATAATGTTTGAAGAGTGTAAATTTCATTTGGTAGACTCAATCGGCAAGAAAGTAAAAGTTGCCGGATCAGTAGCCGAATCGCTACAATTAGAGAACGTGAGCACACAATGGAGTCGAATGGAAGATGTAAAAGAAAAATACGACTTTATCATATCCAGGGCTGTGATGCCATTGAGCGATTTGGTAAAATTGGTAAGAAAAAACGTGAGTAGTGAGCAAAAAAACGCGTTACCTAACGGACTAATCTGCCTTAAAGGCGGGGAATTGGAGCACGAAGTGGGGCAATATAAGAGAGTTGCATCGCTTTATAATTTGAGCGACTACTTCGAAGAAGATTTTTTTAAGACGAAAAAAGGGGTTTATCTGCCATTATAAACATAGATCAACTCGGTGAATAGGTCAACATCTCGGACGGAGCGGGTTTATCGAATAATTTAAAAAGCAGGGATTACACTATTTTTTCATATACACAAAAATAAATACAAATATGGAGATAAAGCAATTCATTTTCAATCCGATACAAGAAAACACATATATCATATGGGATGAAGAGACCAAAGAAGGGGCGATAGTAGATTGCGGAGCCCTTTTTGAGGAGGAAAAGCGCAGACTATCAGCGTTCATAACCGATAAAGGCATCAAAATAAAGTATTTGATGAATACCCATATGCATTTCGACCACTGCTTTGGAAATTATTGGGCTACAGAGACTTATGATGTAAAATTAATGGCACACAAAGGAGATAGCGGAATAGCCGCCGGCTTACAAAATCAGATAAAGATGTTTGGATTACCCTTTGAAGTTGAAGTAGAGCCGATAGGAATATTCTTAGACGAAAGCAGTGTATTATCATTGGGAAAAGAGATAATAAAAGTAATAGAAACACCGGGGCACAGCCAAGGAGGCATATGTTTCTACATGGCACAATCCGGAATATTATTATCCGGGGACACTCTTTTTGAAGGGTCAATAGGAAGAACGGATTTAGAGGGCGGTAGCTATAGCACCCTAATAAAATCTATCAAAGATAAATTAATTATTCTACCCGACAGCACAAGAGTTTATTGCGGGCATGGCAGCTACACTACTATAGGTGACGAGAAAAAATACAATCCTTATATTTAAGTAAATAAGATGCAGAAAAGCGATTAGAGAAAGCAATCCACTTATACATTATGATATGAAAAAGGGGAACTGACTACTATTTCAGTGATTGATATTCTCAATAATTTTATTAATCACTTTAGTCATTTTCGGAAAAATATTTGCGTACGAGAGGTTGAAATCATTATTAATTACGATGATAGCCATATCGATACGCAAATTATTTTTTTTAAGCACATCGATAAGTGAATTTTGTTGTAAGCGGTACGCTTCACGAAGCAGGCGTTTATATCTATTTCTGTCGACGGCATGTTTGTAAAACCTTTTAGGCACGACAAACATCACTCTAACCGGTTCGACAGTAGAACTTATAGAAGAATGAACAACGCCGGTAGGGATAGATGATTGGTTTTCAGACGTGAATGGATTTTTAGGAATAACAAGAGAGGTATTTTGCGGAACTTGGGTAGAATCGGAAGGAACTTTAGCACACTCCGAAGCAGCTGTATTTGCGTCGATTTCGGATGGAAAAATATCTGTTGTAGGCACAGATAACTCTGTTGAAGAAAGGGAATAATCAATAGGAGAGAGGGAATAGACCACCCTTAGGGGATAAGCGAGTAATTTATCTCCATTAACGAACAAATTGTCTATCACATTTTTACCACAAAGGTGTTTGCTTTTCGGGAAAGAAAAATCCATTAAATATAAGAAACTAAAAACGTTGCAACAAACAGAGTGCAAATTTACAAAAAAAAACGAAAAAAGGGATAGGGAAATATGAATAAAAAGAGTGGATAAGCCGAGGCATATCCACTCCTATTTAGTATTCTAAAAATGAAAAAATTAATCTTCGGTTTGAGTAGCCTCGTATTCTTTGAGGAGTTTCTCTTGAACGTCAGAAGGGCATAACTCGTAAGAAGCGAACTTCATAGAGAAAGAAGCACGGCCACCTGAGAGAGAGCTAAGCGCGGTAGAATAATTAGAGAGCTCTTTAAGAGGCACTTTAGCGAGAAGTTTTTCAAAGCCCTTAACACTTTCCATACCCATAATAATAGCTCTACGGCCTTGGAGGTCACTCATGACATCACCCATACGGTCGGAAGGCACGAGCACTTCGACATCGTAAACCGGTTCGAGGATTTTAGGGTTAGCCTCTTTAAACGCTTGAGCGAAAGCATTACGTCCGGCGAGGCGGAAAGAGATTTCGTTAGAGTCTACCGGGTGCATTTTACCATCATAAATGATAACGCGCACATCGCGGGCATAAGAACCGGTAAGAGGGCCTTGCTCCATACGGTCCATAAGTCCTTTAAGGATAGCAGGCATAAATCTTGCATCGATAGCACCACCGACGATAGAGTTCACCATCACGAGTTTACCACCCCAATCGAGAGCGATTTCCTGAGTATCACGAGCGGATATTCTATACTCTTGACCATTGAATTTATAAATTTCCTTCACAGGTTCGCCTTCTACATAAGGTTCGATAATGAGGTGAACTTCACCAAATTGGCCGGCACCACCTGATTGTTTTTTATGGCGATAGTCGCTACGAGCGGCACGAGTGATAGTTTCGCGATAAGGGATACGAGGTTCGAGGAATTCGATAGGAAGTTTATCATTATTCTCAATACGCCATTTAAGGGTACGGAGGTGGAATTCGCCTTGACCGGAAACTATAGTTTGTTTAAGTTCTTTACTTTGTTCAACAATCCAAGTAGGGTCTTCCTCGTGCATACGGGTAAGGATTTCATTAAGTTTTTCCTCTTCACCATTAGCTACAGGCTTAATAGCACGGCGGTATTTAGGTTCCGGATATTTGATACCCTCGAAGTTGTATTCGCAACCCTTGGCATTAAGCACGTTACCGGTACGAGTATCTTTGAGTTTAACAGTAGCACCGATATCACCTGCCACGAGTTGGTCGACCTTAATACGGTTAGCACCTGCCACGCAGAAGAGTTGAGATATACGTTCTTTACCGCCATTACGAGAGATATTAGTCATATCGTCACCCTCTTTGATAGTACCGCTCATAACTTTGAAGTAGATAACTTCGCCTATATGAGGTTCAACGCTGGTTTTGAACACGAAAACAGAAGTAGGAGCATCCTTATCAGGTTTAACTTCAACGGCATCGGTAGTTACAGGGCAAGGCATATCGTCGACGAAAGGCACCACATTACCGAGGAATTCCATAAGGCGACGCACGCCCATATCTTTACCTGAGCAAACGCAGAATACAGGGAAAATATCTCTACCAACGAGGCCTTTACGAATACCGGCACGCATTTCATCTTCAGAGAGGGAGCCTTGTTCGAAGTATTTATCCATTAAAGTCTCATCGTTTTCGGCAGCAGCTTCAACGAGGGTATTGTGTAATTCTTTAGCTTTATCGAGTTGGTCGGCAGGTATATCAAGAATTTCAGGGGCACCACCTTCCGGTTTCCAGCGGTACATCTTCATAAGTAGGACGTCGATAACGGCGTTAAAATTAGGGCCGCAGTTCACCGGATATTGGACAAGCACCACCTTAGGACCGAAACTTTCGCGGAGTTGCTCAACAGTTTGGTCGAAATTCGATTTTTCGGTATCCAATTGGTTAGCGAGGAAAATAACGGGTTTATGAGCTTGTTCGGTATATCTGAAATGGTTTTGAGTACCCACCTCAACGCCATATTGAGTATTGACAACGATAAGAGCTTGGTCGGTAACGCCGAGGGAAGTAATAACGCCCCCAACAAAGTCGTCAGAACCCGGGCAATCGATAATATTAAGTTTTTTACCTGCCCATTCAACGTGTAAAACGGTAGGGAAAACGGAATAGCCATATTCCATTTCAACAGGGAAATAGTCGGACACCGTATTTTTAGCTTCTACAGTACCTCTACGTTTAATAACTCCACTCTCATAAAGCATAGCTTCTACAAGAGTGGTTTTCCCGGAGCCGGAACCTCCCATTAAAGAGATGTTCTTAATTTCATTAGTTTGATAAACTTTCATATCGAATATATTTTAAGAATTAATTTATTACTATAAAAGGGGATAAAAATTAAAATTGTAAACATAAATCTTCATCTCCTAAAAGCGA
The DNA here is from genome assembly GCA_016292775.1 of Paludibacteraceae bacterium. Lineage (GTDB taxonomy): Bacteria > Bacteroidota > Bacteroidia > Bacteroidales > Paludibacteraceae > Aphodosoma. Next base: position 8,575 of record JAEDFN010000012.1, on the reverse strand, counting down.
CTGCAATTTACAAAAAAATTATCATATTAAAAAGAAAAAAAAGATGTTCTTTAATAGTTTTTAACAAGAGCAAGAATAATTTAGAGAAAATAGTAACCATTTCATATATAGAATATTAAAAAGCGCGGAGACAGATATAAGTATATATTCGGTATAAATACAAGAAATAAATATAGGTATAAAATGCAAAAAAGCGGCTTCCGATAACTCGGAAGCCGCCGAAAAAATATAATAATTTAAAAATTTATCAATTATTCTGCGATAACATTGCTAGTAGAGATACCCTCTTTAACAGGGAGTATATTAGCAGGTTTGAAAACCTCGTTACCTTCAACGAGAGGTTTTTTATCAGCGTTAAACACATTACGGTTAGCAGATGATTTGATATCGCCATGAACGAATACAACCACTTCTATATCGCTATAAACGGTATTGAAATTACCTTTACCGAAAGTAGCAGGAATTTTGCCATTCAAAGTAGCGGAGAAAGCACCGCCTTCGCCGATTGTAAGATCTTGACCGTTAGCAGGGGTAAGGAAGAGACAAGGGGCGTTATTATGAACATAGTCGTTACCGCCACTAGCTTGTTTAGCAGTAATACCGCTTTGGATAAGGATAACGGTAACTTTAGCGGCAGACTCGGCAGTAGTACCGGAAACGTTTACAGTGATAGAGTCGCCTACGAGAGTATGATTAAACTCGAGAGTAGCTTTAGCAGGTGTAGCATAGCAACCGAGGAGGTTAACGGCAGTAGCTGAATAAGGGCTCCAAACGAGGCCTTGACCGGCAACTGAAGTACGGTTAACACTCATATTAGGGGCACCGTTAACGCCGAGAGCTTTAGTAATTGTAGAGCTTTCTGCGAGTGTAAAATCATCAGCCACGTAACCATCGTGGTGAGCAACCCAGATGAAATATTCAGGGTGACCGGTAGCTTCGATAGCGGCTTTAAGATTAGCAGCACCAGCAGGGCAATAACCACAAGCTTGGCCGGTAAATTGCTCGATAAGGGCGCGATTTCTTACATTATCAGTACCTGTTACTGTGCAAGAAGATTTTACACTATTATCGTTAGGAGTTTCGTCAGTAACACCATCAACAGAAGCATCGATAGAAACGGTAACTTTACCGGTGCCGGAAACTGTGAATGGAGATTCTACGAAATAAGATTGACCATTCATAAGGGAGTCGATAGTAACATCTTTTGATTGGCTACCGAAAGTACATTTAACAGCTACATTATAAGCAGTTTTAGCACCACTGTTACGAACTTCGAAAGTAAGAGGCATATCCCAACCCTCAAGGGCAGCGGTATAGAGGTTTTCCACGCATTCTACAACGAGGTTGTTTTGAATATCTGTAGAATAGTCACCACCGCGCATAATAGCTTGCATAGTCCATTTACCATTAGCACTTACAACGCTTTTGAAAGTACCCCAAGCACCGTTAAAATAAAGCATTTCGCCCGGCATGTTTCTAGAAGCAGATTCATAACCAAGGAGATAACCGGAACCTTTGATAGAATAACCAATATAGATGTCCTCGCCGGTTACAGCATAAGGTTCGTCAAACAAAACGTATTGCCATCCACCTTTTTTATAGGTATATTCTTTTTCAACAACAGGGTTCTCGTAATCAGGGCCGATAAAAATTTTACCGGATTTAGCACCGTCTCTTACATAGAAGCGGATACCGATAATTTCTGTACCATTGTCAGTAAGTTCTGCACCTGAAAGGAGAGAAGCAGCTTTGTAATCATAATCAGAACCATCGGAGATACCAATAGCATCCAATCCTTCGGCAGAAGTAGTTTTTGTGTTACCATAAAGACGGATAGAAGAACCATCTACTACCGGTGGCTTTGGAGGACAAGCCGTAAAAAGGAGAACTACAGCAACAAGGGCTGTAAAGAGTCCGAAAAATTTCTTTGTATTCATAAATTAAATATATAAGTTAGTAAATTTTATAAATTTAAACTAAACGATAGGTTTGCTACGATTAGTATAAACCGAGACATCCGGACATTATATTATTTGCAAAACTATCACATACTCATTTGCCTCGCAAAAATAATACTTTTTTTCTTACCGACCATAACAAAGACAATAATTATTATTTTTTTTCGAATTATTATGTGTAAAACAAAATAATTAACATTTCGGATTAAAGAATAGGTGTAAAAAAAGCGATACACTTTCGTGTATCGCTCATATTCGATATGTATAAGAAATTGGGGAAAAATTATTTCACCCAAGCACCACTCATCCAGCTGTTATTTTTTAGGATATCATCATAAGACAAAGATAAAGAAGCGTCTACCTTGTTACCATCATTGATAAAATTATCGTTGGTATAGATACCTTTCTCGCTTGTAAGTTCTGCAGAAGCAGTAACATTTTTCATAGAAGAGATGCCGTCAACGAGGGCTTGTTCTGTTTCAGTACTTTCAACAGAAACAGGGATTCCCTTACCACAAACTGTGATAGTAGCGAGGTTTACTTGAGTACCACGGCGGAGGCGGATACCTTGTTTAGCGCCGCCATTACCAACGAGAGTAGCATTAGAGATAATAGGGTGAGAAGTAGGGTTAGCGATGTAGTTGTTTTCGTTATTATCAGCTTCGATAAGGCAATCGCAGTCGTAACCGAGAGTTTCTGCATTTTCTTGATAAGCAACCAAATAGTTAGCATTACCTGTCCAACCTTCAGTCCAGTCGAAAGAGTCGTCAGAGCAATTTTTAGCCACCAAGTAAGAAACATTCACGCAACCTCCGAACCATTCGAAACCATCATCGGCACCCATATAAGCTTCGCAGTGGTCGATTACAGTACCATTACCAACGGCATAGAAAGTGATACCATTAGCTTCGTGCTCTTCGTCGAAAGCATAACCTGTATATTCCACTCTGACGTAGCTTAGGCAACCGGAATTATCGTTATCTTCGGTACCGCCATAAGGAGCGCCACCGATTTCACTGCTACCTGTACCACCTTCGGCATTAGTGCGAGCTTTACCACAGAGATGGATACCGCCCCATGCTCCTGATTCCTTCTTCTCAGAAGTCATCACAATAGGAGCATCGGCAGTACCTACAGCATTAATCTTGCCACCTTGCTTAACTAATAAATAATCAACTATATCGTCATATTTTGCTATTATGGTCACGCCTTCTTCAATATTGAGAGTAATTCCTTCAGGCACGATATATTCGCCATCAAGATAATAGGTATTACCTTTTGTAAGAGTAACATCTTGTGTTAAAGTACCGGATAAAGTAGATCCATTTTCCAAGCCACCTTCATTGATAGGAGGAGGAGTAGGACAACCGGTTAATACGATACTGGCAACAATAATAAGCGTTGCGCATACAGAAAAGTTTTTAATCATACGTTTCATTGTTTTTTTAAATTTAAAAATTAATATTATAATTTATAATTGAATCCTATTTCAAAGGACATTCCGTTATAGAATTTACCTACAATCATAGAGCTGTTAATAGTAGGTATTTGTTGTTTGTAAATATCGGCGCTATTAAGGATGTTATCGAGTTTTAATCTAACGTCGAAATGGTTTGAGACAGGAGCAATCATATTTAAGTTAAGAGTATGGAGTGGCATTTGAATAACATCGCCGAGGCCGGAAACACCAACGGCATGAATTCTACTGCCTTGAAGGTTATATAGTATAGAGATATTTATTCGGCGATCTTGGGCGATACGAGGGCAGAAAGTGACGTCGGCATTAGCGAGAATAGGAGAAGCGCCTTGCAGTTGTCGTTCTTTATTGGTATATGCACCGGCGAAAGGGAGTTTGACATCGGTATACATATAAGATACATTAGCGGCGATACGGCACCAGTCGGTAATACTTACTTTTCCCTCCACCTCTACTCCGGCGGCAATACCATGAGTAGCATTGCGGAAGCTGTGCATAGTGGCACCGCCTTGAAGTTCTTGTACACGCTCTATCGGGTTATCGAGGTATTTAAAATAGGCGGTAGCGGAAAACATATTATCATTTAAGAAATATTCGTATTTTAGGTCGACATTATAGTTATACCCATTTTGGAGGTTTTCGTTACCACGAATTTGGGCGGAACCGTAGGACTCTTGATATAAGAACGGAGCCATCTCAACGAACAGGGGGCGAGTGATTGTACGAGAAGCGGCAAAACGGATAGAGTTATTATCGTTGAGATTGAATTTCACATTAAGGGCAGGGAAGAAATCGTGGTTATTCATAGTTCTGTTTTTGCTATATTTCGTGCCGCCATCAGAGGCATAATAGACCCATTGTCGGCAGTATTCGTATCTGATACCGAGATAGATAGACACGAAATTAGCGGGATTGAGAGTAGCGTTAACAAAACCTGCAGCGAGTTCCGATCCTGCAAGATAAGTATCCTTAGGTTGCATTTTTCGTTCAACGACGATATTTCCGTTTTCGATATTATCTTGATTCAGGTAGTCGCTTGTGGAATATGGATTTTCGATATCGGGGTTGATACCATTAATATTATAGTAGAAGCGTATACCTGAATATTCACGATTTTTATCCTTGTAAGCTCCGCCGAAATTGATATTATATTTTTCGGAGAAATTATGAGTAGCGGAAATTTGAGCTACCAATTCCGATTCATCAAGAGAACCAAAATACCTCATTGTCTCTTGGCGATTTAATTTAAAGAGTTTCAAATTGCCATCGATATTTTCGAACATTACCTGGCGACGATCGGGCTCTTCACTGGAAGACAAGCCATAGCTACCGGCCCAATTCAAGTTCCATTTTCCGAAAACATGTTTTCCACAAAGTTGATTGTTTAATAGAGAATAGATATGCATGGTATTCACACTACCCACGAGGTCATGCTCTTCGGAGTCGACACCGGTTCGTAACTGATAGCCATTTTCCGCATCGCGCACATAGAAAAGGGTGTAACCTATATAGTCATCATCACGGAATGAGAGACCGGCATTAAAGAGGGCAGCTGTTTGCAAATTCGATTCGAATTTATTGTACGAGAAATCGTTTTGCACATTACCGGTAGCCTCAAGGGTTTTCTCGAAAGAACTGAGGGATACCTCTACGGAGTTGTTGATATTAGCGGCAGCGAGGAGACTGAGAGAGCAAGAAGAGAAGCGGAAATTCTTTCCACCTGCAATATTTACGTTGAAATCCGGCAGAGGTGTAGATTTATTCACATCGAAAGAAGAGGGGAAAATATTTTTTGTCTTAACATACTCGTCATATTCAATAAGAGTCAAAGAAGTAGCAACGGGGTCTTCTTTAGGGGTAGTAAAAAGGGTGGCAAAATTATTCATCGAGTAGAAATCGCTTCGGAATGTATTGATATTTGCACCAATCATAGCTGAGACATTGAAGAAGTCGTTAGCCACATTATCCTTAGTAGATATATTTATATGAGCTCCGCTATAATCGGCAAAAGCGGAAGCGTCGTACACTTTACGCACGGTAATATTCTGCACGGCAGAAGCGGGGAAAAGGTCGAGAGGGATTAATTTATTATCCGGGTTTGGGGAAGCAATAGGGAGACCATTAAGAGCGGTAGCATTATATCTGTCGCCAAGTCCACGCACCACCACGGCACCGGTAGAGGCGATAGAGATACCGGAAAGTTTTTTAACACCATCTTGTACATTACTTACACCTTTAATAGCAAATTCTTTAGAGCCGATATTCTCAATAGCTACATAAGAAGCGCGGCGCTCGGCAAGGAGGTTATGTTCCGTCTCCATATTCTTTTTCACTACAACAGACACCTCGTCAAGCGAAGTATACTCTTGTTCGAGGGCAATATTCACAGGCTCTTTTTGTGGAACGGAAATGTATTTTTCCAGCGGTTTATATCCTACATATTGAAAAACTATAACGTAAGAACCTTTGTCAAGCGTGAGTTGAAAATTACCGTCTATATCGGTAATAGCACCTTTTTGAGAATCTTTTACATACACCGAAGCTCCGATAAGAGGCTCGCCGGTAGCGGCATCGGTGATATTACCCGACACTATTTCCGCTGTCAAAGCCAAATGAAACATCAGTAAAAACGACAATAGAAAAATTGATTTATTTATCATATTAAGCAAGTATTATTTTCGAGTGCAAAGGTATAGGGATGATATTGCAATACGATTACAATACAAAAACAATACAAAAAAGACTTCAACGATGCTCACGCATAGTTGAAGCCATCAAATGTGAATTACTCTATTAAAATAATTATTTTCGGAATTTGAGATAAGTTATCAATAGTGAAAATAGCGAGATAGCGGCGAGTATCCAGTCGGCATCGAGAGGCACCCACACCTCTTCGAATTCGCCGGTACCATCTCCCGGGCGGTAGTCGAGGTAATAACCGTCGTCGCCGTCGCAATATCCGTCACCGTCACCGTCGACATGCGTATGGTCGCCGGTGAAGAGTGCCGCACTGAGGGAACTTATCGGCGCGCCCATCTCGGTAATGGTGGAGGTATATGCGCGGTTGAATCCCGTATATAATCTGTTATTTACGGGCGGGGCATACTGCGGGGCATACGCTATAGGACTATTTATTGAAGCTGAGCCCGATGAAGAGTATATTGCACCCATAAAATAGTGAGAGTTGCCTGTATTACCATTAGCAGAGAACCCACCGATAGCAGTTGCTGACCCCGAACCAAAGCCACCACTATTTTGCAACGACAGGTTGCCAACATATTTGTCATTACTATGCTTACTGCGTAGAGCTATTTTTTGACGGCTAGCGTGCTTATTCGATGAATTGGGTGAAATGAATCTGTTTAAACTATTCATCACGTCAAAATCCGCTTCAGTTTTTCGAATTTGCTTGGCATTGCCATTGAAAATTATATGCTGCTGTTCTACAATTTTCGGTGTATCAGATACATCAAAAAACAGAAAAAAACAAATAATGCCGCTTAATAACAACATTAATAAGAACAACATTATATTATTTTTCATACAAACTTATCTCAAAAAAAACTTACTATTTAAAACTTCATATATTGTTCTAACCTCAACAACATACACGCCTAAAGGAAGTTGTATTTGGAAAGAATTATTAAAAATATTATGTTGCTCATTGATAAGATGTCCCGCAATATCGTAAACCGATACGCTGATGATATCGTTATTTGACTTGCAATATATCACATTATTATTTCCATATACCGTTATTGCGGCATCATTATTCGTCTCTTCATGAGCAGTGATAATGCCGCTACGATTGATATTCAGATAATAGCGCACTGCATCAGGCTCACTGCCGTCGAAGTCTATCTTCATACCGGAATGAATTTCGGTATTGATATCTGTGAGGGCATCATAGAGATATACAGGACGGGTGAAGTTCTCTGTTCCGAAGAAAGATAATTCTATATTACCTATTGCAGTATCGAGCACGCTTACCGACAGAGGTATCATATCGATAGTACGAACTCTGTTCACCATCACCGGGGTGTTACCGATACGGGTATAAACGGCAAACGGGGTAAGGTTATCGTTGAACATCAGCAGGTCGGCATCCTCTTGCGGGTCGTAATCGTTGCTGCCGTAAACATCTTCCGTCACCGTAGCAACACTGCGGGCACTACCCTTCTCCGCCAATATTCTTAGTGTATGCGCACCATGTATCTGCGTATTATCCTTTGCGTTTGCCGGCATTGGAGTTACAGCAGCGGTGTTGACAACCATAGTTTCCGGATTATACTTGATATTTACCGATTGTGCGGCTGTTTTTGTATGAATAAAAAAAGCGGCAAAAGGGGCTACCACCGTTTCAGCAGTAACAGGCACTGCAGTCGTCATTCCATCTTCATAAGTATAATAGAAGCCATCGATGACTTCGGTATTGGCATCCATAAAGGCTTGCATTGAGAGGTTTCCCATAAACGGATTGGTAACGAGGAACCAACTGTCGGCAACAACATTAGTATATGTAATTGTAGTTTCAAGATTAGCAGCATCACCTTGATAAAGAAGCTTGTAGCATGAAGCATCATGAATAATATCGGCTTTACCGTATCTTTCAGGCACTTGATACTCCTCTCCGGTAGCCTTACGTATTGCGTAAAAATAGTAGGTAGAGTCGGTCTTCGGCAATTGGATAAAATCTTGTACTGCAGTATCTATCGCCATAACTGCCAAAGCAGTATTTACAAATTTATCGGAAAGGGAATTGGACGGATTACCCCATCCCGCCAAAGCCGTACTAACAGAATCTATTTTCTCACCATGAGAATAAGACCAGAACGTTGTAGTTGAATTATATCTCTTAATATTAATTTTGTTAGCGAGGCGACTATCGCATTTCTCCGGGTTAAAAACGAAATCATTATTCTTTTTATTCCCGACTTTAGGGATAAAGAGGTCGCCGGAATAAACAGTTTGCAGAGGGAGCCCCATCAAACTATAAGCACCCTTTGACACAGGCACATCCACATAAGCGGAGTCGTACACTAAATATTGCTGGCCGCTCATCTTGGCACCGATAGGGAAATAGATAGATCCGCACGTATTGGCACCTATACCATAATTGTAATTAAGATGATAAGTAACG
>JAEDFN010000011.1 GCA_016292775.1 Paludibacteraceae bacterium | reverse complement strand
GATAATGGTTTCTCTGGTGAAATAGGAATCAATGAATCAGAAGGTAATGACGAAACACGTCAGGAATATAGCACAGTTCTGCAAGGAGCATCTACTCAGGGCGTGATGTTACTTATTTCCCAGGCAAGTCTCTTGAAGACCTGACTATGCACGTAGCTAATGACTTCATTGCTTTGCAATTGGGATATTCAATACTGTACCAAAAACGGACACCCCCTGTTCGATCAGCTGCTCGATGACGGCGAGTAAATCGACCGCCCTCCTCGATAGACGGCTGCATTCGTAAATCAACACCTTATCCACTTCGTTGCTTTCCACGTAGTCCAACAGGTCGGACAGGGCTTCCCGTTCCTCGATTTTCTTGGCACCACTGACCTTCTCGGAGAACTCCTTGACCACCTCATACCCCATACGGGCTGCATATTCTCTTAATTCGTACAATTGTCTTTGATAGTCTTGGATGTTGGTGCTCTCCCTGGCATATATCACTGCTCTCATAACTCTGATGTTTTATCTACGGCAAATGTACGAAAAATATCCATAACTGTCTAAGTTAAAGAAGTTTAATCTAAAAATATTTTTGATAGGAAATAGAGCTGCCAGAAATGGAGGCGGCAAAGATTATTTTGATACGGTGCCAATTTTGATACGACGGGGACGAATGCCAAGGGGCTTAGAAAACATTTGGAGATTGCTGAATGCAGACCGGACCGGGGGTGAATGGAGAATATTTGTGGCATTGCTGAATCGGATGTCCTAATCGCCCAAATTGAATTGAAAGTGTCTGGAACAATAGTTATTTATTCTCATTCTACTTCAACAATGGGTTTCTGCAGACCACAGGGGTACTCTTTGCCAAATTCCAAGTCCCCCTCATTGACATTCACGAAATTGTGCATCTCAAAATCATACTCTTCGGCATTGTCGTGTGCCCACCGACACAGACAATCTACCACCCTCCGACACATTTTTTCTTTCGTACTTTTTCTTATTCCTTTGATGTGAAATTCCCCTTCAAAGAGAGTGGCACCATAAAGGAAATCATCTCCAACATATGCAGCAGCCTCATATATTTCAAAGTTGCCCGTGACGTTAACAGCTGCATAGATGTCTTCAGCTTTCTCTATTTTAGGGATGTCCTTCAAGAGTCCGGTTAATAAGTCTTCATCATCGTAAACACAAGTCGTAACAGTGCCCCAACACCAGTCTACATAATCCTCTTCTGACCTATACTGCTTCAATACGTATGAAAACTCATCTAAATCTTTGTCACATTCTTTTGCAGCCTCATAAAATGCCCTATCCTCTTCGTCTCCTATGTAGTTGCCGTCTTTGTCCTCATTGAACCCAACAACACTCTCGTACATATCTTCAAGATAATCCCCATACCAGTCAAAACAGGTAATCCCAGAGTCTACATTTTTCAGTGTGAAAGGGACTTTGACGCTGAAATCATCATTATAAACGTTGATGTCTATATCAACGGTACAACACCTATATAAGCCTTCCTCAAAGGTGTTCGTTTTCACTTCTACAATCTCAATAATTGCACCATTATCGTTAACGTAATAGTACATAGACTGACCGTTTATTACAGTTCTTTTATAATCCATAACTTTTTGTTAAAGTCCGAACAATGTCACGACAAGCCACAACAGACCGACAAACAGCAACGCTTCGATGAGAAATCCGAGAAAGCCTCCGATAAGGGCGAATGGAAGCGTCAGGATGCCCCTGAGCCAAGAAAGTATGTCAAGTAGTACTGGGCCGAATAATTTGATAACGACCACCACAATCACTATTGTCAGTATTATGGAAAGTATCATTTTTCCTTTGATTTTATCGGGATAATCCTATTATACCATCTTTCTCATCGCCCTCAATCGCGCAAAAGTCCTGCAAGAAGTGTTCCTGTTGAGGAATCGTGATTTCATTGCTTTTGCTCTTCTGTTATAGTAGTTTCAGTCTATTCTTTTATTCTTTTCCCAAACTTGTCTATTGTAAATTCTTCGCCATTCAGTTTGACACCGTATTCACACTCCCTCCTTGTGACTTCTCCTTTAGACGTCACGTATGTGATTCTCTTCCGTATGATATTTTTCTCGTATACAACTGGTATCTGCTCTACACCTTGTTTGTTTACAAGCCCATAACTTTTTCCAATCTTCACTTCACACAAACCACTCTCGTCGAATTCGCGTCTACAATACATAGATTCGTCGTATTTGATTTGAGTAATCTTATTATTGTATGAATCAATTATTCCCCATTTTTTATTCAGTACTGCTTTATAATATCGGGTATCATTTTGGTGGTTTTCTTCGTCATACAACAATTCAATATCTTCATATTCCACCGGCACCTGCTCTACACCTTGTTTGTTTACAAGTCCCATAAGTTCTCCAATCTTCACTTTGCACAAACCATTCTCGTCGAACCACCATATAATATCATCATATTTGAATTGAGTAATTGGATTATTGTTCGAATCAATTATTCCCCATTTTTTATTCAGTACTGCTTTATAATATCGGGTATCATTTTGGTGGTTTTCTTCGTCATACAACAATTCAATATCTTCATATTCCACCGGCACCTGCTCTACACCTTGTTTGTTTACAAGTCCCATAAGTTTTCCAATCTTCACTTTGCACAAACCATTCTCGTCGAAATCTTTAATTTTATCGTATTTAAATGGAGTTATTGGTTTGAGTTTCGAATCAAGTATGCCCCATTTATCATCTCTTTTTAATTTGAAATATCCTTCACCAAAACTTTCAATATCTTTATAATCCTCTTTTCTGACAAGAATTCCATTAATGGATGTCAGTTCCTTGTGTTTCGGAGAAACCATTGTTGGAATATCAAAATCACGACAAGAACTATCACAAATATAGTCTTTCCCTATATACAAATGCTCAATGTCGTTACTTAAATGATAACGTAGCAATATATGGATGCAATCCGACAAAACGTGCATACCTCTCCAATCTCCATCAAGCCCTAATGTCTTAGTTGCCTCATCCCAGAAATAAGTTGGCGGAATACTATACACGGGAGTCCATTCTACAACAAAGGGTTGATCAGCCACATCTACGAAATCCCCCTCCTTTGGAATATCGATACGACCGTTTGAGAAATCCAGCATCTGGTATTCGCCGATGGGTATTTTATACTCTTCAAGATATCTTTTGAGTGTGCTGTCTCCGCCCAAATATTGATCCATTATGATTGCACCATATCCATAGCAACAGTTCTTACCGCTTACATTGTCATGCGCCCAATCATAGTATTTGCTATGAGTTTCGTGCAGATACAACAGCATTCCGAACTCGGCCAAGGGTTCTTCCACCAACAACGCGTAAGGATATTTTTCGTGTCCAGGACGGTTGAAATAAGCGTGCATAACCTCGTGTGCAAAAGTGGACACTAAATATTCCTCTATCTTACTTGCATCCGCATCTGCCATTGCCTCCGGATATAATATAATGGCATTCTGCTCGCTGTCATACAAACCGAGAAGCCTCATCAATAAATGCGCCTTACGCTCACAACGCGATCTTCCTAGTTTTCTTTCTGCCTTTTGCCATTTTTCCCTTATATACTCATTCTCGGGATTCCTTCTATGCATTTCGAGGAGTTTTTCATACTCTTTTCTCCAATACTCTCTGGCCTTGTCGTAATAATCGTCCACTGAACGTGTTGGTTTGCCAGATTCAATGTGTACATCTACATTTAACTTTGTGAGGATGTTGTCCAGCGACACAAAGTCGCCCAGCCTAAAGGGTTTGCTGGTAGATTGCTCCAGTAAGGATTTCTGTATGGGGGTTAACAACAAGTTTTTGTCTATAATATTCATATAATCAAGTATATTTAATGTTATAATTCAATCATGATATATTTACCGTCTTTTTTCTGAATTTCAAATTTCCCTGGATATATATAATTTATCATTTTTATAAACTTATCAATCTGAAGGCCAGTTTTCTTGCCATTGTCCATCCATTGATTTGACAAAAAATATTCCATGTCATCAATATCAAACACATAATCAATAAACCAACGCCTAGTATCTGGTGGAAATATAGAACAATCCCATAAAATGCCAGTAAGATTAAAGTTCCCAGTATTTTGAAGTGCTTTTCGATTTGTTCCGCCTTTTCCATTTTTAATGTACGGAAAAAGTTTTCCGAGCAAGACATTTGATTCAAGATAAATGAAAACTTTTAAAACAAATTGACGGCGAAATGTTTCTTGCACCACAATCGTTCCTTTAGTAACAACTGTAGCGGATGATGGTAATGGTGGTGGCATTATAGGTAAGAGTGTATATGACTTCTTTTTTGTCGCTTTCCCGATAGGGAATTCGTCAACACCAAGTCCCTTTTTCTTTGGCGTAAGCAAAACAACTTCTCCGGGTTTACCAATCAATATTGGATAAGCAGGCAATTTAAACTTAAAATTTTCAAGGTACTGACGAGTTGGAAATAGCGGACTTTCCTTCAGATATTGATCCATCAAGTTTGCACCATATTTATAGCATGTATGCTTTCCGCTAACATCATCATATGCCCAATCATAGTATTCGCTATCAGTTTCGTACAGATACAACAGCATTCCGAACTCAGCCAACGGTTCCTCAACTGTGGGTATGTAGGCAAATTTATGTCTTGGACGATTAAAATAGGCGTGCATCGTTTCATGTGCAAGTGTCGAGACTAAAAGTTCATCCATACGCATCCCGTCATACTCTTCTTTCATCTCATCTGGATAGAGTTTTATAACATTTTCCACCGGATCATATAAACCTCGCAGTGGCATTTTTGTCCAGTAAAACATTCCTTGGGGAAAATTAGGATTAGGTTGAAGTATTTCAAAAACCCTTTTCAACTCTTCATTGAGTTTATTTTTCTCTATCTCTTTTTGTATGCGCGTAGCCACTTCCTCCCAATATTTGAGTGCATCATTAAAGAAAGATGGTATAGTACGTTTGAGGATGCCTGGTTCAATAATCACATCCACATCAAGTGTTGACAGTATATTTTCAAGAGAACTATAGCCTCCTAACTGAAAGGGCTTAGCAGCGCACGATTGCACATGATAAAGCTGCGCAGAAGTCAACAATGATTTACTATCAATGATTTTCATAGCTAATTATTAAAAAAAACAACAGATAAATGCCGTATTAATCAATCTCCCATCCATCCTCAACCATATTTTCAATAGAGTCGTATTGGCAAACGACATCTCCTTCAGCGTTTACAAAACTTGGCATTCCGTCTTTAGGATATGCCTTTATCACGCAGTTATAATCCATCACATCATCGTAACAAATATATGGCAACCTATCACCTAATTGGTCATCATATTTAGGATTATGTTTTAGAATAATTGGATGGGTGGCTGCATCAAACGCCATCTTAAAAAGGTCACATTGATAAATTGTATCCATACATTTCACTGCGATTCCCTATACATCGCGAGGTTTTTACGTTATAGTGGACCTTCATTATTACCACTTATTTTCCCCGTCACACGTCCAGACCCTGCGAGGTCCGTTAAACAGAATTTGAAAATATGGCATTGCGAAAATAACAATTTTATTTATATGTGGGAGATATCACAATTATTTAATTGACAATAAGTGATTTTACCCGAATATCTTACTCAACATCACCATCATCATCTTCATAATAATCCTTATACACAGTAGTGTTTTCTATCTTATTTTCGCCTTTGTTTGTTGATATCGGTTTTATGCCAAGTTCCTCCAATTTTTTTGCCTGTTGCATCAGCCCGCCATTTTGGCTTCCAAGATCTTTGCCGAGTTGCTGGCATTCCTTTTGGGCTGCATCAATATTTTTATTGATATTATCCACCTTTGTTAGAATCTGGTATATTTTGTCGTATATCAGACGTCCGCGTTCTGCTATTTTCGAGACATTCCGTTCCTGCTGTTCCGTCTTCCAGATGTTGCGCACAACAAACAAGATAGGGATAAGATTCCAAGGAGTTACTATTGAGATATTCCTATCTGCCGCATATTTAAAAAGATCAACATCGGAGTATTGCTGTGCTGCCGTCATCGCCGACTCTACAGGTGAGAACATCAGAACAAAACCGGGATTATTGTACTCTTTGTTCTCTTGATACTGTTTTTTCGAAAGATTTGTAATTTGGGTTTTTACGGCGTTGGCATGCTCTTTGAGACAATTGACACGTTCCTCTTCATTGGCTGCACGAAAACTACGCTCGTAGGCTGTCAGGTTGGTTTTAGCATCAATAATGATGCATTTGTTGCCCGGCAGGTGTACTATGCAGTCAGGACGGTCTTGAGCAGATTTTGAGTTCTGTGCAGAGACCTGCATGGTGTAGCCCATCTCACCTTCCGGTATGCCGGCAATCTCCAGCACTCGTTCCAATTGTGACTCACCCCATTTCCCTTGTACGCCATTGCCCCCTTTGAAGACATTGGCGAGATGGCTGGTCTCATTACAAAGCTCTCTATTCATGTTTTTCAACGAGGAAATCTGTGTGTTGAGGTCAACATTCACTTGCTCTTTGGTTTTCCTCAACTCTTCTTGCATTTCTTTCAACGACTCCTGAAGAGGTTTCAGCACTTCGGAGTTTCTCTTCTCAAAACCACTTTCTTTCTCGTCCATCAATTTCTGTGCAATCTCGCCAAACTTAACTTGCATGTCATTGTACCACACTTCCATATTCTGCATACGTTCTTTCAGCTCTTTTTCCTTGTCTTTCACATTGGCCTCTGAATTGCCCAGTTCACGAGATAAGTCTTCCTTTTTTCTCTGAAGTTCACGGTTCTCTTCATAAACACGTTCCAGCTCCTGTAGTTTAGACTCTAACATAGCCTGCGTTCGTGTCAGCATGTCTTTTACTTCCTGCGATTTGACATCTCCGGAAAATCCACTTTTTTTATAGATAACGATGATCGTTGCAACGACAACTATTGCGACAACGACAATTGCAATAAAAATTATAGTAAGATTCATATTGTTAATGTGTTTAAGATTTGCTTACGAAATATTATTGTCTTTGTTTAAGGTTTTATTATCCATCAAGCAGGACACATTGGCGTAAAGGGCTATCAGATTGGAAGCCTCTTCCCTGTGATTCTCGTAAAGGCAGGCGCCGAATCCATAGTAGTCGATATCCCCCGTACGCTGCTGTTTGCTCTTGACAAAACCCAACGCATATTTCAGCGCATTCTCCGCATCTTTGGCGATTGGCAACCCCGATGACGCCACTCTGTCCAACATTACCAGACTGCCGTAATCGGCCATCGATTCTTCAAAACATTTCGGTGGATCACTCGCGCCGGTCCCCGCATGGAAATGGAAGGAATGGAAATATTCGTGTAGCAGGACCATCCCCATCAAGAGCATCGTGTCATACGGATTGTGCTTGGCACACTTCTCAATGACGTCCACAAAAAGGACAACCTTGGATTCACTGCCTCTATTGTAATATTCACCCATAGGAGTCGAACCCACACTCTTCCTATGATTGTCCAACAATTTCTTCTGCTTCTCGTTCTGTCTCACCCACTCTTCTTCCCATATCTCGTACAAATCCCAGTTCTCTTCCGGTAATCTATCATCCAACAGCTTTTCCCGAAAATCTTCCAGCATCTTTGCCAGTTCAGTTAACTCATTTTCGGACACATCACGTCCGGGGGATTTAGAATCCTTAAAACGACCGCCATTCATACTGAATTCTAATTTGGTGTGCCGCTGAAGATCGGCAATCTGGAAAAACAGCGACTTTTCCAAAGACATGGTATAGGAGACCAAGGTGTTCAAGAAAATCTTTTCCTCAGGGGTCAGGTCACGAGGCTTGAACTTTTCGTCAAGACTGTATTCCATAACCATACATTCACCTCCTGCTTTGTCATTGTAAGGCTCTGCTGTCATATTCGTTAAAGCACCCATAATAAACTATACGATTTTTGGTTCATTATTAATTGTATCCATTATTCCATTCTTTTCCCGGATTATACACCATTTCGTCAATATAGAGACCAAGATGTCTCCTTTCTTCATTCTGAAAGGGGAAAAAGATGATCTTATCACCAACATCGACGGTAAAGTACCTTCCTCCAATCATAATCATAAACTCGTCCATAAGTTGCGCCTTATCAATGATAATGTAATACAACTCCCTGTCCTTGATTCTGTCATGAAGATAGTGAAGCATAGTGTCTGGATTTCTCAGTTCCTTGTTCATGCGGTCTTTAAGGTCTATGCGGATGATGTGGTCATCAGCCACCCCATTATCTAATAGGTAATGATAGAATAGTACGTTCAGCAGATATGACTTGCCACATCTGCGGATTCCTGTGACCACCTTGATAAAGCTATTTTGACGGCTTTCTATCAACTGCTTTAGATACCTGTCTCTTTTATCTCCATTGCTTGTATTGTATTTTTGCCAGTATTGGCAATTTTTTACGATGTAAAGATAACGTTTTTTATTCTACTACACAAGTTTTACATTAAAAAATTGCCAATCTTGACATTTTTTTTATGCGCAGACAGGTGTAGTGACCAAATTTCAGTCTCAGAATGAGACAAACTCAAAATATTTAAGGCTCTACAGATTTGTGTGAGTTATCCACGGACAAAATCTGTAGAGCCTTTTCGGATCAATTCCATATTGGTTTGCTATATTCCAGCAGAAGTTCTTTAGGTAGGCTTGCTTCTGTTCTTTCTTCTTGCTGATGGAAAGGACTTCCATGCGTGTAACACCATTGAGTTCCACAAGAAGTTTGACTGCTTCTTCTATCTTATACAGTTTCTCATCCGTGAAACCATAAGGCTATCTACAATAGTGCAGCCAGCTGGTGTTGCAGTACGCCATTCTCATCTCTTAATTCTCTAATCTTTTTTTCGAATAACATATCTATATCTATTTTTCTTCTTTAGCAAGTTACCAGCAAGTTAAACTTATTCTCAATTACCACTGATTATCAACATGCTAGCGAAATGCTATTCCGCTTTTGGCACGTCTCAGCAAGTTACAGGCAAGTTAAATCTATGCCCAGATGGGAATATACTTCATATATCGAGGGGCAGTATTTGTGGGTCTGCATTGATTAGTTCTATTATCTTTTTCGATGTTTTTTGCCGAGTTCCCGAACTTGTTACGTCTGTTCCCGAACCTGTTCCCGAACTTATTGTGGTTGTCTCCGAACTTCTCTCCGAACTTTTTATGATTTTCTCCGAACTTTTCTCCGAACCAAATACATCCTCCGAACTATTATTGCCTCTATATATGAATGCGATTTCCGCGAAGAAAACCATATGGTTGTCAGTTATTTCAAAAGATATTTCAAATACACATTATACATAATAGATGTGTGATTTTGTCGTAGTAGTCTCAAAAGATTGGTTCTTTAATCAAATTTTGGCTTGTTTAGGGAGTTTTTTGAGCATATCAGCATTTGTTTAGATTTATTTTTGTAACTTTGTCGTCAAACAACAGTAATCTATCATGGCAAAGTTAAATCGTATAAGAGTCGTTCTCGCAGAACGCGACTTGAACAATAAGTGGCTGTCCGACAAACTCGGCAAGGATCCTGCTACAGTGTCCAAGTGGGTCACCAATACCACCCAGCCCAGCCTTGAAGCCCTCATTGCAATAGCCAATGCGCTTGAAGTGCCTGTGCAGGAGTTGGTGAGACAAGAAGAATTCAATCAAGAGAAATAAGCCTAAACGATGACAATAGAAGAAATACAGGCTCGCAAAGAATGCCAGACATTCGATTGTAAGAGCATTCAGATTGATCCCAAGGCATTAGCAATACCTATTGTGGCTATGGCTAATGCCGATGGTGGTGTGCTTGCTATTGGCGTTTCTGACAAGACTCGCAGAATAGAAGGGGTTTTCGTTACTCGTCGAAATTACTCAAAGTACGCCATACAAGAGATGGTTGTCAATAGTTGCTGTCACAGAGCCTACAACATCAAAGGCACCGAGATACAGATAAAGATGTTCGACGATCGCCTTGTCTTTGAGACTCCAGGAGACTTGCCTGGGCTAGTGAGACCAGACAACATACGTCATACCCACTTTTCTCGTAATCCCAAGATTGCCCAATACCTAAAAGCATACAAGTATGTCAAGGAGTTTGGCGAGGGTATTGACCGTATCTGTAGCGAGTTGGAAATAAAAGGTTGTGCTATCCCATCATTCCATGTCGATGCATTTATCTTGAAGGCAACATTGATGGCAGAGTGGACATCCGAAAAAGAGTTTGACCGTTCAAGTTCCGTTCAAGTACCGTCTAACTATCGTCCAAGTTCCGTTCAAGTAGAAAAGTTGGTTCAATTAATGCATGACGAGTATTTAAATGTCAGCAAAATGATGGAACTATGTGGTATTAAACATAGAATGACTTTCCGTGATAATTATATAAATCCAGCACTTAGTGATGGGTCTCTAGAAAGAAAATATCCTGACCAGCCTAATCACCCCAAACAGATGTACCGTCTTACGGAACAGGCTAAGGTATGGAAGTTGAATAATATTGATTAATGCAATATGAGTAAGATTGATAACGAAATAAAGGAAGTAACTCCACGTTTCAAGAAAGGCGATGCCTTAGTAGAAATAGCTCCGCACCCTCTCGTTTTCATGGAGATAAACGAAGTGAAAGGGAATGCTGGGAATAAAGATTTCTGTATTGTTACATGGTACTCGCTTGACGAAAAGGGGCTCAATGCCCAGCGTCGATTCCCGATGGTTGCAGTTGATGGTGAGTTCTGTAACTTCAAGCCAATCTCTCGCAAGCTTCTCAAAGAGGCTAAAAGCTTGATGCACCAATATGATGCAGAAGTCAGACAACTGACAGATAAGAAAAAAGCGAAATCACTGTACAAGGATTATAATCGCAAGTTGATAGAGTTGCTCCCTGATGCAGAAGAAAGACTGGCACTTGCACAGCGAATTGAAAAGGAGATTGTCACAAACAAATGGCTTGACTGTGAAGAGGACAATTACTGGGTAGAAGATTCTGAACAAGGTAGCAAGTACATTACTCTTGTCAGTGTAGCCTCAGAGTCATACGATGACAAGAATGACAAAACCATTACCAAGCAATCCATCTACCTGCAAGATAACTGTCCGTATGGTTGGGGCACACTTGTTAAAAGTGGTGCTAAGTATATGGTGATTGAGAAACCAGAGGCCGTAATATAAATGCAATCTCAAATAGTGAAATACGGAAAGCAGTTACTCGTTATTGGTAACGTGAATGCAATTACTTATAAAGAGATTTTTGACCTGATTCAGCATGATAAGGCATGGCTTGGAGTTAATCTTGGACGAGGTATCTCTGGTTTTATTGTCCCCGATTATTATGCACATTATGGTACGGAAGTTAGTATTAACGACCAAGGCCAAACTATTATTGCGACAAATGGTTGTTTATGTCAAGTCTATCAGCAACGAAAGTTGTATTTGCTGTGCCATCTTATCTGTCATTCTTTTAATGTGCGTGTCCTATCGATGATTATATACAACTTACTGAACTTTACTATTGGGAGACCGAGATATGTTGAACAGTTATAACCATTTGCCTTTGCCCAGTCGATAATCTGGTTACGGTATTCTTCTGGATAATAGATTGTCAGTATTTTCTGTGCAATCATCTCGTCCCATCTAATAATAGGAATGCGCATGTTATTGATGTCCTCGACTGACGCTATACCAAGAGCCACTGCAGTAGGGCTTCTCACGAAATCACCCTTCTCAAGTGTTGGAGTTGCCTTAAATGACTGTTTTACACCATCAATCAGCGATTTTATGGCTAACATATCCTGTGCAAGGTCAAGTTTTGCAATAAAGTCCACTTCCCCATCTACAAGTGTGTGGAACAAATTACCATCCTCGTTACCGAGTTGTTTCAGCCCCCAATGGGCTTGGAAGCGAAGAGACTCAACGGCACTTTTCTTTGCATGTGACTCTGCTTTCTTCTGATTCTTTTTCTTTGTCATATTTAGTATTATTTTTGTACGTATATATTATATTATACGATGAGAAATCCTCAAAAACGGCCATTTTCTCGCTTTCTCTGCAAAATTTCCGCAGAACAAATACAAATTTTTCGTAATTTTGCCGTTGTTTTGATAAATAGCAGAAATAATATAAACATGATCAGTAAAACTTATCTTAGATACATTTGGCTGCTTGACACTGTCAAGCAATCGAAATATCCTCTCACCTTTGAGGATATTGTTAAGAAATGGAAGGCTTCTCCTTATGCCTATATGGGTGGGTTACCTATTCGCACTTTCCACGAACATCGCAAAGGCATCGAAGAAATGTTTGGAGTTATCATAGAATGTGATAAATCCAAGGGCTACATATATTATATCAAGAATCCAGAAGTCCTGAATCAAAATCCTTATGCCCAACTTTTATTGCGCAAGTATAGTGTTCCGCAAGATTTCTACACTTTTAACATGATGCGTGACCGTATTTTGTTGGAAGATATACCCCATGGTACAGGTTACTTTGACTCTGTTGTAGAGTCTATGAGGACAAATACAGAACTTGTGATTGACTATCAACGATTTGAGGGAAAACGAGAAACACTTACGATGCAACCTTATTCTATGAAGGTGTACAACGGAAGATGGTATTTACTTGGCTATATTAAAGAAAAGGAATCTATCAGACATTTGGCATTGGAAAGGTTTCTTGACCTTCATACAACAAACAACAAATTTGATTTTCCAAATGACTTTATTCCAAGAAAGTACTATGACAATGTTGTAGGAGTTTATGTGAATGAAGATCTCCCTGTTGTTAAGCTGAAGATAAAGGTGTATGGCGTACAGATGGAATACATGCGAATGCTACCACTTCATAAGTCTCAAAGCGAGGGCAAATCACGATACGGCGAGTTCGCTGAGTTCACATACAGAGTCTGTCTGACTCCAGAATTGAAGTCAAAGATACTTGCAATGGGACCGAATGTCGAGGTGTTGGAACCATTGGAATATCGTGAAGAGATAAAGAAGGAAATAAGTTTAACATTAAATAGATATTGAGAATTATGGCAGAAATGGCAATAGGTTATGGTAGTGAATATCAGTTGTTACGTTATTTAGGACATCATAGAAGGTTCTTGTTTCAAAAAATAAAAGATGTAATACACACTCAAGAAGAAATAGAGTGGATTGATTATCCGGTCGATGAAAAACGGTTATCTATGGATGGAGAATTGAAGGGCGTAAAGTGTTTTAAAGTACTTCCATGTTATAAATCTATATGTGAGGCATGGAAAATGTTTTGGCCCCAAAGAGGAAATTCTCATAATTGGGATGGCATCTTCAAGGTAGGCAATACATGGTATTTCGTAGAAGCAAAGGCTCATCTTGATGAAGCGTTCCAGAATTGCGGAGCAAAAAATACTGATAGCCGAAAAAAAATAATAAACGCCTTTGAAATGACATGCGGCAATAAAGATCTTGCTAAGAAATGGATCGAGTCAAACAGTTATCAACTTGCAAATAGAATGGCATTTTTGCATTTTTGCAAAGAGAATGGGATTGATGCAAAACTCTGTTATATAAGTTTCCTCAATGGATTTAAAAAGACGCCAAGGCTTAATGTGGGAAATGTAAGTGATTGGGAGAAGATTTGGAACGAGGAATACCATAATTTGCAATTGACAGAAGAACAAAAGAAGAATATATTCCATGTTTATATAGACTGTAGTAAAGGATAAAATCATCTTTTTCTGCGCCGTTTTTGCAGAACAAACGCCGTTTTTGCCGAATTTCGACTTTCTCATTCGTATATATATTATAGAGACATATAAATTCTATAATACAATGAACAAGAAAATTACAAACCGCGTTAGTCAGTCTTTGGATTCATATTTGGTAGAAGTAAATAAGCATCCACTTCAAACAGTCGAAGAGCAAACTGAGCTTGCTCATCGAATCAAAGGAGGTGACGAAGAAGCCCTCGCTCAACTCATTACCGGCAATCTCCGTTTCGTTGTAAGCGTTGCAAAGCAGTACCAGAACAAGGGTAAGTCAATGGAAGAACTTATTGAGGCTGGCAAAAAAGGACTGGAGTTTGCTGCAAAAAAGTTTGATCCACAGCGAGGTTTCAAATTTATCGCTTATGCAGTTTGGTACATCAGAGCGAGCATCCTTGCATCCCTAGAAACTTCAACGAATAGCATCAATCTGTAAGAACTCACTGTAGAAGAGAAACGATAATAGGTTTTAAAAATGACCAACGAGCGTGACAAGGAGATTCTGGCTGAAGCAGACAGGTATGACAATGGTAGTTGGTACATTGCAGATGGAGCGTGTAAAAGGATTGCTCGACAAGCTGCCCCAGGAAGAAACGCTTCTCATCTACTCATCATGGGATGGCTATTACAAGGATCCTGAGCAAGTGAAGGCTAATCCCAAATACAAGGAGTTTCGTGAAATGTTCCACAACGTAGTGGACATTCATACATCTGGTCATGCCGACCGCCAAACAATCAAGAAAGTAATCAAAACCGTTAAACCAAAAGAAGTTATCTGCATACATAAGGAAGCAGATGCAGAATTATAAAACAATTACACAATGGCTAAAGTCTCAATGAAATTATTCACCGATTTATTATACGATGAATACAAGCATAAAAATATAGCAACAACAGTAAAGAACAATCCAGTTTACCATGTTGCTCCACTTGTTAAACTTACAAAGGAACAAAACTATATTTTGACTGAAGGAGATGGTCAGACGGAGGATCAGTATAAACAGATAAATTCATCGACTGGTCTTGCTGTTAACTACTACAAGTTACTTGAAGAATTAGGAGCTATAACTGATTTAGTTTTTGAAAATAAGATAGCCAAGCCCCTAAAAAAAGGTGGAAGATTCGCTAACCTTGATGTTAGCTACAATCGTGATGGTATTTTATACTTTGTTGAAAGTAAATTCCTAGAACCTTACTACAGCGGAAATGAAACCATTAAGGATTCATACTTTGATGTTAGCAAATATCCAATAGAAGTAGAAGACAACAAAGAAGAATGGCAAAAACTTTTCTTACAATCTACTGAATTTGTGTACTATAATTTCTCTCAACTTTGTCGTCATTTACTTGCGCTATATCGTTATACACATGGCATTAAAGGCTCGTTGTATAACGGAGAAAAAGTTGTTCTGCAAAGTGTAACATGGGAAATGACAGAACGATTTATGGACAAACTAGAAGAACAGAATCGTATTGAGATGAATGAAAGAATAGTCCATCTTAAAAACGAAGCAAACAAATGTCAGAAAATCATCAATTCATTTATTGAAAAAATAGGTTGGAAGAATATGGCTTTCCAAACCCTTCATTATAATGACATGTTAGGTGACATCAAATTGAGTAAACACTATGTGGAATTTTGCAATAGGTATTTTCTTACTGAATTGCAATAACAACAGATTACTCTGGAAACGAAAGATAAACAATAAAATACATAAAATTTATGAGAACTAAAATTGTTGCAATACTTGCATTGCTCTCCTGCTCGATAGCAAATGCATAATCAATCATTGATCAGGTCTTTAAAACCATCAACCCAGAACATGAAAGAGAATCTTCACCACTACTGACAGCTATATGAGATTCTACAATGGAGAATCTAATATATTATACTATACGCAAGGGGTAAACGACAGGTTTGTTAGCAGACATTCTGTTTCTAAATTCGGTGACAGCTATACAGGTATAGTGGGACAATTAAGCCATGTAACACATACATATACAGCCCTTACAACAGGCTACAATATAGTTGACTGGGATGGAAATGTGTTATGCAAAGCATACTATTTGGGTAGTGGAAGTTGTCAATCGTTGGAGGTTAAAGATATAGAACATATATAATAGTATCAGCATATAGCATGTATTCAAAAACAGTAATGAGTGACTGCGATTTATATAGTTCAACTGAATATGATTATCATCAAACGAGGTCGAGCCCGGATATTACCACTATTTTATTTTTGAGTACGATAGCAAAACTAACACTATACAAATGATAAAGACAGATAAGTCATTGGATAACATAAAAGAAATTGCACGTTATGACACCAATGGCGTTAAACTGAACACTCCACAAAAGGGTGTGAATATTATACTATATTCCGATTGTATTTCAGATAAGGTGATAGAAAAATAAATGAAGATTCTTCAAACTTTCACCACAAACAATAAAAATTAAGTGTATTCTACTGAATTATTAATAATTATTTGTATCTTTGCCCTCGAACATGAGAAATCTATCACGGCAAAATTAAATCGGATAAGAATTGTTCTGGCTGAACGCGATCTAAATAACAAGCGTTCACCAGATAATAACATTTTGACAGTAGCTTTGAAATTTAAAGATGAGAACCGGATACTTCTAACCAGCGATAATGGTCTTCAAGTTAAAGCAAAGGGGCTAAACATGAAAACCATTTCTTTGAAAGACTTTCTGAAGAAATAGTGCGATAAAAGATATGCTGTTAATAATACTTCTGATAATCATATTAGTTGTTTCTCTCTTCATCTACCTTGCTAGGTACAATTCAGCAAAGCAGAAGGGAAAGAGAGGGGAAATGCGTGTGTCCGCGATATTATCAAAACTGTCAGATGAGTACACGATTCTAAATGATTTGGTTTTCCGAACCGAAAAGGGAACGACTCAAATAGACCACATCGTTGTTTCTAAATATGGCATCTTTACTATAGAGACTAAAAACTATCGAGGCGAGATATATGGAGATGACAATCGCAAAGAGTGGACTCAGTTAATTGTTACAAAAGTAACATATGCAAAGAAGTGGTGGAAGACATATACATACGTAACGAAAAACCGCTTTTACAATCCTGTCAAGCAATCAGTAGGTCATGCTTTAAGGATCAAAGAGCTACTATCAGTATTCCCACATGTCAAAATCGTCCCTATTGTTGTTTTTACTGGTGATGCAATACTTAGATATGTTGAGAGTAACAATCATGTTGTTTATGAAAAAAACCTCTTGGATGTGATTGATGGGTACAAAACTACATACCTTACTGATAATGATGTTCAAGCCGTCCTTGCAATACTAACCAGTAATAATATTAGAGAGACGGTAAGCGACAGGCAACACGTCAAGAACCTTCGAATTGCAGCGAGAGAAGTAAATGCAACCATCAATTCCGGCATCTGTCCAAAATGTGGAGGTCATCTTATAAAACGAAACGGAAAGTATGGTACTTTCTATGGGTGTTCAAATTATCCTAAATGTAGATTTACGACACAATGAGTAGTAGCAAAGCATACCTCACTTGGGCACTCAATCAAGAGGGCGATTTGGTATATGTGGATGAGGTACCAAATGGCAATGAGTGTGGATGCGTTTGTCCTCATTGTTTCTATATTGTTCACCCGTTACACACATGTAGCAAAAAAAACGTAAAAAAAGGCAGAATAAGCACATAACAAACATGAGCCTATAAAATGCAAATAGCGTGTAACTCACTGAGCTACACGCTATTTGGTAGTGTGTTATTATGTTGTTAGCTATTTAACTTACTTCACCTCCTCGAAGTCGACGTCGGTTACGTTTTTGTCGTCACCATTGCCGCCTTGAGGGCCTTGAGCGCCGCCATTGAAGCCTGCGCCGCCGTTGAAGCCTTGGTCTTGGGCGCCTTGGGCACCGCCTTGTGCGTTGGCAGCGTTGTACATGTCTTGACTTGCTGCGTGGAAGGCGTTGTTGAGGGCTTCCATTGCGCTGTCGATACGGGCGATATCAGCGTCTTTATGTGCTGCTTTAAGGTCTTCGAGGGCCTTCTCGATAGGGGCTTTCTTGTCGGCAGGTATCTTGTCGCCGAGCTCTTTGAGTTGTTTCTCGGTTTGGAAGATAGTAGCGTCGGCTTGGTTGAGCTTGTCGATACGTTCGCGCTCGCGTTTGTCGGCATCGGCATTGGCTTCAGCTTCTGCTTTCATACGCTTAATCTCTTCATCGCTAAGGCCGGATGATGCTTCAATACGTATTGATTGCTCTTTACCGGTAGCTTTATCTTTGGCAGATACTTGAAGGATACCGTTGGCATCGATATCAAAGGTTACTTCGATTTGTGGCACTCCACGTGGTGCTGCAGGTATGCCGTCGAGGTGGAAACGTCCGATTGTCTTGTTGTCTCTTGCCATTGAACGCTCGCCTTGAAGCACGTGAATTTCTACTGATGGCTGGTTGTCGGTAGCTGTAGAGAATACTTGTGACTTCTTGGTTGGGATAGTGGTGTTGGCATCGATAAGTTTTGTCATCACGCCACCCATTGTCTCAATACCGAGTGAAAGTGGTGTTACGTCGAGCAAGAGCACATCTTTTACTTCGCCGGTAAGTACCGCTCCTTGAATTGCTGCACCTACTGCTACCACTTCGTCAGGGTTTACACCTTTTGACGGAGTTTTTCCAAAGAATTTAGCTACTAACTCTTGGATTGCAGGGATACGTGTAGATCCACCTACAAGGATTACTTCGTCTATATCCGATTTGCTGAAGCCTGCTGCTTTAAGGGCGTTTTCACATGGTGGAATACATGCTTGGATAAGGCGGTCGGCCAATTGTTCGAATTTTGCACGTGTAAGTGTTTTTACAAGGTGCTTTGGAACTCCGTTGATTGGCATGATATATGGCAAGTTAATTTCTGTAGAGGTAGAACTTGAAAGCTCGATTTTTGCTTTCTCTGCAGCCTCTTTAAGACGTTGCATTGCCATAGGGTCTTTACGAAGGTCTTGTCCTTCTTCTCTTTGGAATTCGTCTGCAAGCCAATCGATGATTACGTGGTCGAAGTCGTCACCACCAAGGTGTGTATCGCCGTTGGTTGATTTCACTTCGAAAACGCCGTCGCCAAGTTCAAGGATAGAGATATCGAAAGTACCGCCACCGAGGTCGAATACCGCAATTTTCATGTCTTTATTGGCTTTGTCCAATCCGTATGCAAGGGCTGCTGCTGTCGGCTCGTTTACGATACGGCGTACTTTAAGACCCGCAATTTCGCCTGCCTCTTTTGTGGCTTGACGTTGTGCATCAGAGAAGTATGCAGGTACTGTGATTACCGCTTCGGTAACCTCTTGACCAAGATAGTCTTCGGCTGTCTTTTTCATCTTTTGAAGTATCATGGCTGATATCTCTTGCGGAGTGAAAAGTCGTCCGTTGATGTCTACTCGAGGAGTGTTGTTGTCGCCACGAACCACTGTATATGGTACTCTGCTAATCTCTTTTTGTACTTTGTCATAGGTCTCGCCCATAAATCTCTTGATAGAGTATACTGTATTTTTTGGATTGGTTACTGCTTGGCGTTTTGCAGTATCACCTACTTTACGTTCTCCATTTTCTGTAAATGCTACGATAGATGGTGTAGTACGTTTGCCTTCGCTGTTGGCTATTACTACGTTATCGTTTCCTTCCAAGACTGCTACACATGAGTTTGTAGTTCCAAGGTCTATACCAATTATTTTTCCCATAGTTGTATTATTTGTTTTTTGTTATTATTCATTAATTGTTATGTCGATTCCGATTTCTGCTTGCTGCTGTCAATCGGTTTCGCTTATATTATTGCAAATAGTGTGCCAAACGTGTAGATACACTTTTTATATCTATTTTGTCTTTGAAAATGTGACATTTTGGCATTTTTTTCGTTTTTATGGTTGGATAATTATTTGTACCTTTGCATCCGATTTTAATATTGCACATTATTAATATGGAAACGAGTAAGAAATTATTTATTGAGACTTATGGATGTCAGATGAATGTTGCTGATAGTGAGGTTGTTGCTTCTGTGATGGAGACGGTAGGGTATGTGCTTTGGGATAAGATTACCGAGGCGGATGCCATTATTGTAAATACCTGCTCTATCCGTGATAATGCCGAGCAAAAGGTAATCGGAAGGCTCCAATATTTCGCTTCTCTGCGCAAGAAAAACAAGCATCTCGTTGTGGGTGTTATCGGTTGCATGGCGGAGCGTATGAAGGAGGAGTTGATAAATAATTTCGGGGTGGACTTTGTAGCGGGTCCCGACTCGTATCTCGATTTGCCGAATTTGGTCTCTTCCGTTGAGGCGGGGGCTAAGGCTATCAATGTGGAACTCTCTACTACAGAGACGTATAAGGATGTTATGCCGGCGCGTATCGGCAAGTCTATTTCCGGCTTTGTAAGCATCATGCGAGGCTGCAATAATTTCTGCTCTTATTGTATTGTGCCTTACACTCGCGGCCGTGAGCGTAGCCGTGAAGTGAATAGTATTATCGCTGAGGTGAAGGACCTTGAAAGTCGTGGTTATAAAGAGGTTACTTTGCTTGGTCAGAATGTGAATTCCTATAAATTTGAGGATGAAAACGGAGTGGTGGATTTCCCTGCTTTGCTCGAAAAAGTTGCCCTTGCCGTGCCCAGTATGCGTATCCGTTTCACTACTTCTCACCCGAAAGATATGAGCGATGCCACTCTTGAGGTGATTGCTAAGTACGACAATTTGTGCAAGTTTATTCATCTGCCGGTACAAAGTGGCAGTAATGCTATCTTAAAGAGTATGAATAGGAAATACACTCGTGAGTGGTATCTGGATAGGATTGCCGCTATCCGCCGTATTTTGCCCGATGCCGCTATTGGTACCGACGTTTTTTGCGGTTTCCATGGCGAGTCTTTGGAAGATCATGCTCAAACGTT
This sequence comes from Paludibacteraceae bacterium, assembly GCA_016292775.1. GTDB lineage: Bacteria > Bacteroidota > Bacteroidia > Bacteroidales > Paludibacteraceae > Aphodosoma. Next base: position 20,142 of record JAEDFN010000011.1, on the reverse strand, counting down.
GTCCCTCATGCGTGAATGTGCTTTCGATCAGGCTTTTATGTTTAAATATTCCGAGCGCCCCGGTACTTTCGCTTCGAAACATCTTCCGGATAATATCTCTGAGGAGGAGAAGGTGCGCCGTCTTAATGAGATAATCGCGTTGCAAATAGAGCTTAGCCTCGAATCAAATAAAAGGGATGTAGGAAAAACTTTTGAGGTGCTTATCGATGGTTTTTCAAAGCGTAGCAGAGATAAATTCTGCGGCCGATCTTCCCAAAATAAGGTCATCGTATTCCCGAAGGAGGGACATAAAATCGGTGATATTGTGCGTGTTAAGGTAAATGAAGCCACATCTGCCACTCTTATCGGTGAAATAGTCGAAAACGAGAAGTAAGATTTTTAGGGAGTTTTTGGAGAACTAGCCGAAAACGAGGAGTAAGACTTATAGTGAAATTTTGGGAAATCTTGGTGAAATCTTCGCGAAATAGCTGAAAACGAGGAGTAAGATTTTTAGTAAAACCAAGAGTCTCACTTGTCGCCGGCAATTTTATCTTTTGTATTTACTGCTTTCGGGTGATTATGTTCTAATGGTTTGCCGGTGATGGTCTCTATCATTTCCGGATGGGAATGGATATATTCCGTCATTGCTTTATAGCCGTATTGATATATCTCTTTGTATTTGTCGAATTCAAATTCGTTATATTTTTCTATTGCATTGCTCTCTATCAACCAATTACAATATTTTATTCCATTTTGAGTGTTACTATGTTGCATCAGTCGTATCGACCATAATGTAATGTCGATAATTGTTTTTTTCTCAACAGGCAAGAATGGCAGTACGTCGACTCCGATGATGTAATCGCACCCTTTTTGATGCAAAATTTCGGCAGGTAAATTGTTGAGAACTCCTCCGTCTACATAAGTAGTGTTTTTTATCACTACGGGGTCGAAAACTCCGGGTATCGATGCCGATGCTACTACGTATTCAACAATTCCTTTGCCGCTGTAATAATATTCGTATGTACCTGATGTAATGTTGGTTACGCATACTGCAAAGGGTATTTCAAGGCTGTCGAAGCAGTCGTGAGGTATCAACTCTTTTAGTGTAGCACGTAGCGTAGCGTGAGAACTGAGTCCTTTTTGTTTGAAGTTTAAGTTAGGACTCATCAATTTATCGAGTTTGTAAAGTTTTTCTGCCTGTATTATCCTCATTATTTTGGCAGGTGAGTATCCGGCGCAATATATCGCACCAATGATGGCTCCCATGCTGCTGCCGGAGATGAAGTCGGGTTTAACGCCGTGTTCTTCAAGCGCTTGGATAGCTCCGATATGTGCAAACCCGAGTGCACCGCCTCCGCTGAGGACAAGACCTATTTTATGTTTCTTTGTTGTAGGTTTTTTATTTTTATCGATTATTGTGGTGGTGTTCTCGGAAGCCTCGGAAATAATTTCAATACCGAAAGTCGCCTCCCCTTTATTCCAATTAGTGCATGAAGCGTCAAAAGGCGCACAAATAGGAAGCGTAAAATTGTTAACAAATTCTGTATTAACACTTAACACTGTGGTGCATGATGCGTCAAAAGGCGCACCGAGCGGGTGTGCGCTATATGTAACGCCCTCTGCTTTAGAGCATAAAATCGGATTTATGGCTGAGAGAATGCTTATAATCAGTGTTAAGTAAAAAAATTTCATTCCGGTGAGGTTTTGTCAAAAAGCAATGCCACGGCGTCGTTTCCGGCTATCTGTAAGTGAATAAGTTCGCGACTGTTGAAATTAAAGGTCATTTTGGTATCACTAAAAAGGTCGACAGCTTCGATATCTTTCACTTCGGCAGTCTGTATCGTGTCGAAGAGGTGTTTACTGAGGGCGATACCGGTGGTGATGCCGTTGTCCGAAAAATTCACTACTATCAGCAATATCTGTTTTTCCGTGTGGCGGATAAAGGCATAGGTGTGGAATAAATCGAATTGAGGGTTGCGTTGATTGAGCCAAATAAGGTCGTACATCTCGCCATCGGTGGATATCGGCATCTGAGCTATTTGTAGCAGTTTACGATATTTATCGCAAATAGCTTGTTGGTAGTTGTTGAGTATTTTTTTGCCGTTGAAATAGCTTTGCATCTCACAAATGGTTTCCACTTTCCAATAGTCGAAAATAGTGGTTCTGCCGTCGAAACCGCTAAATCCTTCGCTATCCATACCTTTTTCTCCTATCTCTTGTCCGCAATAAACCATCAATGGTGCTTGTGAGATGAGGGCGGCAACAACCATTCCTGCATATCCGCGGTATGGGGCGATGTTTGTATCGCCGAGAGCAGGATTTCCGGCAAAATATGTAGATGCAATACGTTGTTCGTCGTGATTCTCTAAAAAATTCAGCATGTGCTTTTTGATGTCTTGCACTGCTTGCCAAGCATAGGTGAGCGACTCGGCAGGACCTTTATGCTCGACAACGGAACGTAGTGTGTCGTAAAGACTTACTTTATCATATAGATAGTCGAACCCGCCATGAGAGATGAAGTCTCTATACATATTCGGCTTGTAAATCTCGGCAATGAAGATAAGATTAGGGTATTCTTTTTTTACATGGCGTATTGCCCAATTCCAAAATTCTACCGGCACCATCTCTGCCATATCGCAGCGGAATCCGTCAACGCCTAAGCCTGCCCAATAGAGGAGTATGTCCTTCATCTTGTGCCATGTATTCGGATGCGGATTGAAATGTGTTACTCCGCCACCGCAGTAGTCAACGCCGTAATTGAGTTTCACCGTTTCATACCAATCGTTTTTTGTAGGGTGCGCCGTAAAGCAGTCGTTACCCGTTGCCCGAGCGGGATATTCTATATAGCCCATGCGGTCGAATTGCGGACTGAAAGATTCTCCTACGCAATAGTAGAAATTGTTATGAATATAGAAATGCCAGCCGGTGCGGTCTTTTGCACCGAGGTCTTCAACCCCTTCGGGTGCGGATATGGAGTGGTAATTACGCGCTACATGGTTTGGTACGAAATCGATAATCAACTTCAGCCCGGCTTTATGTATTCTCTCTACCAATAGTTTAAACTCTTCGAGGCGTGTAGAAGGGTTGTCGGCAAGGTCAGGAGCTACATTGTAATAGTCGCGAATGGCGTAAGGCGATCCGGCTTTTCCTTTCACTACGGCAGGATGAGTGGCAGGGAGCCCGATCTCGCTGTAGTCGGTAGATGTGGCATGGTCGATGACGCCGGTCAACCATACATGGGTATATCCGAAGTCGCTGATGCTCTTAAGTACTTTGTCGGTGAGATTGCTGAATTTACCCACTCCGTTCTCCAACAACGTACCGTTAGGCACATTGGGTTTTGACATATTGTCTTTGCTATAGCCTGAATTGCCAAAATAGCGGGTGAATATTTGATAGATTATTGGTTTCATAAATTTTTTATTGATTATTGTTTTAGAGAGAGGAAAAAAGTCGATTTTATTTTCGATGCACAAGCCGAGGTAATCGACATACATTTTCCGCATGGAGAAATGACTCGATTTTAATTTATGGTGTGTAAAAATTAAAATCTGAAATCTCTATTTCCTAATGCTATCTGTTTCAGATTTTCAACGGCTCTTTCTCTGATTTTTATGTTTGGCACGTTGTTAATCTCTTTAGCAATAAGGGTTTCTATTTTTGTTTTTACTGCCGGAGATGCGTAGTCTTCGGCATACTCTTTAAGTGTCATCAAAGCGTTTGGCTGACAGCAGTTTGCTATTTGTCCGCGTTTTAAGAGTGACATGAATCTGTCTCCAGTTCTGCCTTCGCGGTAGCAAGCGGTACAGAAACTTGGGATGTAGCCCAAATCGAGGAGCCAACCTACTATCTCATCGAGAGAGCGGCGGTCGGAAACGTCGAATTGTGTAGTCTCTTCGTCTCTCTCTTCGTGTGTATAGCCTCCTACCGAGGTGCGTGATCCGCCGGAAATCTGACTTACTCCGAGTTGGAGCACTTTGGCACGTACTTTGGCACTCTCGCGGGTGGATACTATCATTCCGGTGTAAGGCACTGCGATACGGAGTACGGCAACGATATGTTCGAAAATTTCGTCGGAGATGACGTTGGCAAATTCATCGGGGTTGATATCGTCGGCAGGGCAGATTCGTGGCACGCTGATAGTGTGTGGTCCGCAGCCGTATTTTGCTTCGAGGTGCTCGGCGTGCATGAGGAGCCCTATGAAGTCGTACATATATCTCTCTAATCCGAAAAGTACTCCGATGCCTACGTCGTCAATGCCCCCTTGCATGGCACGGTCCATTGCTTCGGTGTGGTATGCATAGTCGCTCTTCGGTCCCGTAGGGTGTAGGGCTTCATAGTCCGCCCTGTGGTAAGTCTCTTGAAATAATATATATGTGCCTATTCCGGCTTCTTTTAACTTGCGATAGTTCTCTACCGTTGTGGCTGCTATATTTACGTTTACACGGCGTATTGCCCCTTTACCCTCTTTGATGCTGTATATTGTCTTGATACTCTCGAGGATATATTCTATAGGGTTCATTGTAGGGTGCTCTCCGGCTTCAAGGGCAAGGCGTTTGTGTCCCATGGCTTCGAGGGCTATTACTTCGGCAGCTATCTCCTCTTGTGTCAGTTTCTTACGTGGTATGGAGCGGTTCTTTGCGTGGTATGGACAATAGACGCATCCGTTGATACAGTGGTTCGATAGATAGAGGGGTGCGAACATTACGATGCGGTTGCCGTAAAATTTTTGCTTTATCCGGCGTGCTAATGAAAACATCTTCTCTATCAGCTCTTTATCGGTGCATGCCAATAGCAATGCCGCTTCTCTATGGTCGATACCTTCGCACTTCTCGGCTTTAGTGATGATGCTCTCTATCAATGCTTTATTTTCTTTATTGGCCTCTACCCATTCAAGGGTGGAGAGTATCTCTTCGTGATTAATAAATTCATCTGCTACAGATGATAATTTGTCGTATTTCATGGTTATTTTTTTATTCTAATGTATATCCTATATTTTGTATTTGAATTTCTATCTGTTTTCTACTTTCGGCAGCTTCCAAATCTGTACATATCTTATTGTCGTACAGGGCGTATTCTTTGCGGTGTGTAGTAGGGGAGAGGTTTGGCATCACCACATTTGCGCCGTGGAAGATACCCATTTCACGCCCGTTTTTTGCCAATGTGCCGAGGGATGTTGTTGCCGGGATGTTGGCTTTCGGGTGCATCAGGCGCAGTATTGATATCAGTCGTAAAGTGATGTCGACACTGCCTGCGGGGAATTTTGCAAATGGGGTGGAGTGGTGTGGTACAAATGGTCCGATACCTATCATGTGTGGTTGTAGTTGCTCCATAAATCTAAGGTCGCTGACGAGGTCGTCAATAGTTTGATAAGGGGAGCCTACCATCATGCCGGTGCCGGTTTCAAAGCCTATCTCCTTTAAGTTTTTAAGGCATTGTATGCGATTTTCAAAACTCATTGTGGATGGGTGAAGGCGCTTGTAATGCTCCGGGTTCGCCGTTTCGTGTCGCAGTAAGTACCTGTTTGCTCCGGCGTTATACCACGCTTGATAGTCGCTTTTGTCGCGCTCGCCTAATGATAGGGTGATGGCGGTATGCGGATATCTTGCTCTGATTTGTGAAATGAGGTTGGTAATCCTCTCTGTTGTATGTTCCACGTCTTCACCGCCTTGGAGAACGAAGGTCTTGAAACCCAGGTTGTCGCCCATTTCGCAGCACTCCAAAATCTCTTTATCGCTGAGGCTGTAGCGGTGTAATTCACTATTTGAGGCCCTTATTCCACAGTAGAGGCAGTTGTTTTTACATCTGTTACTTATCTCTATCAATCCTCTCGCTTTTATTATCTTCCCATGTTGATGCACGGCAACATCTTGTGCTGCAGTCCGTAGACTTTCTATTATTGCTTTATCGCCGGTAGTGAGAATGAATTGTAACTCTTCGTCACTTATCGGAAGATGTTCTTTTAGCTTGAAGATGATGTCGTTATTCATATTGATTTAATGATTCTTGTTGTAGTTTTCCAATGTGTTTTGGCGCCGTTCGGAGATGATAAGCAGGGCTTGATCGCGGATGTCGTCGGGTAATTCAATATTTCTAAGTTGCAGTGAGCGAATCCAGCCTGCCATATCCTGCTCTCGTAGGGTGAAGAATACATCTTCCAACATCTGATTTTGTTTGTCGGTAAATTCCTCAGGAGGAATACCTTTTAGTTCGTCGAGTTCTTCATCGTCGAAATAGATGATTTGGTCGGTTTTGCTAAGCAGAGAGTCTCGCTCGCATACGGCATGAGCCCCGCAGCAGTCGTCGGCAATCTTTACCTCTTCCGTCGGGGGTGCCGCTTTGTTGGCTTTATGTGTTATAACGGCTATGACGGTTATTAACACAATGAGCAACAAAATTATTATTATAATTTGTATCATTATATATTATACAAAATTACGAATTGCTTTACAAACGTTATTCTTGATATACGTCTCTATATATCTCTCTTTTTTTATTGATTTTATATCTTTTATTGTAATCATCATTCCCGTATCGTAGATATCTCCGAAATCGGGGTCGAATACGGTGCCGAAGGTTACTAATGTCGAAGACAAATCGAGGTAGCTGTGTATCAGTGGCGGAATGCACTCTTTGCGACTTTGAACGAATTCTTTCAGCTTTTTGAAGTCCTCTTTATAGTCGTTCCCCACAAATATTTTATCGAATTTAACCCTATCTTCTTCAGTAGTAATCTCTTTCTTTTTCGGAATGATAAGGTTTTCTTTGTCGGAGAAATATTTGTCGAGGTAGTATATCATTGCTTTTCGGGCTTCGACGTCGGTTGTGGAGTATATTGTTACTTTGCCGATAAGGTATTGAGTTTCCGGGGCTTCGGCAAGAATAGCGCCTATGCCGTCCCATAGATTGTCGAGGGCAAAGAGGCTTTTCAGTCCCCCTTGCGTACTCTGATATTTGGGTTGCACAAAAGCCCTGCCCAATTCGAGAGTGAATGGCAGATAGTCGCTCTTGAATTTCTCTGATATGTTGAAGATATGGCAGATAGCCATGTCGGGAGTGCCGTCGTCAAGAATGGTTACTTGTTTGCCGAACTTGAAACGATAGCCGCCGATAATCTCTTCATCGTCAGGGTTCCACACTATTACTTGCCCATACGGGTTCTCTCCCGTATCATGGCTGTCAATATCTATTTCGTTGCCACTGCCACCACCTCCCATTCTGAAGGAAATCTCTCTTAGGCGCCCTATCTCTCGCATGCAATTAGGTGCTTTATTTCCGTTAATGATATACACCTCATTGCCGGCTTTATTTGTCTTCCTAAGAAATCTCTCCGGCGTTAACTCCTCCTTTATCAATGTTTTATCTACGGGATTGATTACTTCTTTCATATAAATTTGTTTGTTTGTTCTATGGTGAGTGTTCTTAGTTTGCGGTATTTTATGAAAGACCGAAACGCTCGAATTGGAGGTCGTTTTTCAAACTATCAACATACGTCTCTATATGTCTATCGCGTTTTTCTTGATAGATATCAGCAATTTTTATCAATATACCGGTCTCTTCCACATATCCGAATTCGTCGTTGATAGCGGTGCCGAATACTTGCATTGTGCTCGACAAGTTCATATATGCATTCACAAGTGGCGGAATGTTCTGTCCTAAAGCACGTACTGCTTGATTAAGTATTTTGTAGTTGTCTTTGATTGCCTTATTCGGGAAAAGACGCTCGAGTAGTGTGAGGTTGTACTTCGGCTTGAGTGGTACTATCGGGGTAATGAGTTTCTCTTTATTCCAGAAATGTTTTTTCAAGAAATAGAGAATCAGGTCGCGACCTTTACTGCCAAACGATGGATACATGGTTACTTTTCCGAAAAAATATTTTATTGTAGGGTGCTTAACGGTAAGCGCGCCAAGCCCATCCCACAAATTGTCGAGGGCATAGATGCTTTTTGCTCCTGCTTGTGATGACTGATATTCAACTCTCACAAAAGAGCGACCCAATTCCAGAGTGTAGGGAAGATAGTTCTTTATGAACTTGTCAGAAAATTTAAATAGGTGAGCGGAGGCTATGATAGGCTGACCTTTTTCGTTGAAACGTATATCTTTACCTAATATAAAGCGGTAACCGCCTATGATTTCGTCTGCCTCGGGGTTCCATACAATAAGTTGTTGGCAAGGCTCTTCCATCGTATCGTATTGGTCGATATCAACCTCTTTGCCTGTTCCACCTCCCGCTGTGCGAAAAGCAATTTCTCGCAGTCGCCCTATCTCACGCATCGTATTTGGTGCGTTGAAGGCGTTGACAACGTATATTTCGTTATTGCCTTTATTGGTCTTTCTTAAAAATTTATCAGGTGTGAGTTCTGATTTTATCAACTCTGTAGGTACTGCTTCTATAATTTTTTCTTCCATAGGTTATTTGTTTCTTTGGTCGAAATATGTATTTATATAGCGGTTTCTTTTAGATTCATAAACGTCGTCTAATGTGATTATCATTGCAGTGTCGTAAGCATCACCGAAATCAGGGTCGAAAGTGGTGCCGAATGTTTTCATTGTTGGCGAAAGTTCTATATATGAGTGGATGAGTGGCGGAATAGTGTCTCCCATGCTCTTTACAAAATTGTTGAGTATCTTGTAGTTGTCTTTTAAATTGTCGGCGTTAAACATCTCGTCGAAAGTGTTCTTTTCGCTTTCTGTCACCGTTTCCGGGTGGTGAGATACGAGAAGTCCCTCTTTATCTCCGAGGAATTTCTGTAAGAAATAGATCATTGCTTTACGGCTCATTTCCGGGCTCGAGCTGTAGATGGTTACTTTTCCGGCGAGGTATTTGACGTTAGGACTTGTAGCTACGAGGCCTCCGATACCATCCCATAGGTTGTCGAGTGCATAAAGACTTTTACGCCCCATACTTCCGCTTTGATATTTCGGTTGTACCCATGCACGTGCCATCTCAAGGCAGTATGGGAAATACTCTTTTAAGAATTTTTCCGAGAAACGGAAGAGGTGTTCGGTGTTGACATAAGGCTGACCGTTTTCAAAAAAGGTGGCTTCCGCCCAGCGTGTAAAGCGATATCCGCCGATAATCTCCTCCTCTTCAGGGTTCCATACCAACAACTGATAGCAGGCTTTGTCTTCCAAATCAAAATGGTCGAGGTCGCACTCTTTGCCACTTCCTCCTCCTACAGCGCGGAAGGATACCTCTCTTAATCGGCCTATCTCACGCAATGTGTTCGGTCCCGTCTCTGCATTGACAACGTAAATCTCGTTGCCCGCTTTATTGGTATATCTTAAAAATGTTTTCTCGTTTAACTCTGCTTTTAGCAACTCTTTTGCTACCGGTTCAATTATGGGAGTCATAATTATTTAATTTTAAGGATTATACATTCTGATGTGCACCATTGCCTACTTCTAATTTTGCCATTTCGTCTTTCACCCATGCCGCCCATTCCAGGTCACTCTTGCTCTTGTCAAAAGTTTGCCATGGTATCGGCTTGCCAAAGGTGATGGTAAAACTCTGGTGCTGCTTTTTAAATAATTCATCTACAAGCATAAACATGCCTATGTTGAATTTTAGTCCGAGAAATTTACTCAGTCGTGTTACGAAATAGAAGAGGTTTGAGTTGATGCCCGACATATGTACGGGTATTACATCTCTCTCGTATCTGCGTGCCTGTGTGATGAACATCTTTTTCCACGGTTGCTCCGTAATTTTTCCGTGCTCTTTTCTTGCACATTTCCCGGCAGGATAGATGAGTATTTGGTACGGACTGGAGAACATTTTTGCGATGTTTTCACCGATATTTCTGTTCTGTTTGTTGCTCATGGCATTTACCGGAGTGAAGAAATCGGAGAGTGGGGGAAAATGCGATAAGATGTCGTTTACCGGCACTCGAAAACTTTCTCCATAATACTTGCGCATTACAGAGCCCATTATCAATGCCTCAGGTCCTCCAAGCGGATGGTTTGATGCAAAAATACATTGCTTGTTGACATCTAAATTCTCTGCTCCGCGCACTGTGTAGTGGATATCAAGGTAGTTGAGTGCCTCGTCAAAAAATCCTATCCCGTGAGGATGCTCGGCATGTATAATACAGTCGTTGAGCGTATCCTGATGCAATCGCCTCTTTAAGAAGTTTACCAGAAATTTCGGAAATTTCCTCTTGGCTTTTGCTTTCAATACCTTGTCGATATCTACTAAATATTTCTCGTTTTCTGTTGTATTCATAAAATTATTTTTCAAATAATATCATCAAGGCAGTCGATAACAGCCATTTTATATTAGCATTATTTATCACTTTCCATATGGAATATCGTATGATAAGTGACTCACCTACTGTCGTTTATCTATTTTTTATATCTATAATATTATTCTATTCCTTTTCCCGAATATTTACTTGTCAGCATTAATCGTCTTTAACTAAAGCGTCATTATCTCAATAAGTTGAGTATTTTTTTTAGGGCTTCGATAAAGATGTCGATTTCTTCTGTAGTGTTGTAAACGGCAAAAGAGATACGTACTGTACCTGAGATTCCGAAGCGGGTCATGATAGGTTCGGCGCAGTGGTGACCGGTGCGAACGGCGATGCCCATCTTGTCGAGCATCAAGCCTATATCGTAATGGTGTGCTCCGTCGACGATGAAGGAGATAATGCCGCTCTTCTCCGGCGCGTTACCGATGATATGCACCCTCTCTATCTGATTTAATTTTTCGGTGGCATATTTCAATAACATCTCTTCATGGGCATGAATATTCTCAATTCCAATACTATCCATGAAGTCGATAGCGGAGGCGAGTGCCGCACTACCTACATAGTTAGGAGTTCCTGCTTCGAATTTATAAGGTAAGGCGCCATAGGTGGTATGCTCCAATGTCACATGGTCTATCATCTCACCACCGCCCATAAAAGGTGGCATTGCCTCTAAGAGTTCTTTCTTGCCCCATAACACTCCTATTCCGGTAGGCGCATACATCTTATGTCCCGAGAAGGCGAGAAAATCTACTCCTAACTCTTTGACGTTTACCTTAGTATGTGCTATCGCTTGTGCTGCATCCACCAATATCTTCGCACCTGCTTCATGAGCTATGGCGGCTATCTCTTTGATAGGATTTACCGTTCCAAGCACGTTGCTGGTGTGAGTGACTGCCACTAATCGGGTTTTGTCACTGAGTAATTTTTTGTAAGCGTCAATGTCAAGGGTGCCATCGTCTTTTACCGGTATCGCTTTGAAGGTGAGGCCACAACGCTCTGCTGCCATCTGCCAAGGTACCATATTAGAATGGTGCTCCATAGCACTGAAAAGTATCTCGTCACCGGCTTTGCAAAACCCTTCTATGTAGCTGCGTGCCACTAAATTGATACTCTCTGTCGTGCCCCGAGTAAAGATAATCTCTTCTTGTTCGCCACCTATGAATTCAGCAACTCTCTTCCTCGCATTTTCGTGCGCCTCGGTGCTCAACTCACTGAGGTAGTGTACCCCTCTGTGTACATTCGAATTCTCTTGCTCGTACGATTGTACTATGCGATCTATCACCTGTTTCGGCTTTTGAGTCGTGGCTCCATTGTCGAAATATACAAGTCGTTTTCCGTAAATCGTACGGTTCAATATCGGAAATAGCTCCTTTATGTTTCTATCAATCATTATTATTGTTTTTGATATAATCTTTTCTTCTCATTATATAGAAGATTAGTCCCAAAATAGCCCAAATTAACAAGCAGTAGCGACTTTGGATGCCGAGGTATCCCGGCATTCCCGGTATAATGAGTAGTGATAGGAAGAATAATGAGATAATACATCCTAAAATACTCGTTATCAATTGGCGTGTATGTCCATGGTTACGTGCCAAGATAGCTGCGGATGCCGATGTGTAGGCAAATACTATAGCGGCTCCTACACTTGTCATATCCACAATCCAAAGAAGTACCTCCCTACCAAACCACGGAGCAAAGAGGCTGAGTATCATTATGAAAATGATTGCATTGGTTGGAGTGCCGTGTTTATGACTAACTTTTTCAAATACTTTTGGCAACGCCCCGTCTTGTGCCATGGCATACATCAATCGGGATGTTGAGATATAGAAGGCATTCATACCCGAGATTACGGCGCAGAACATTGCTATGCCGAGGATGACAAGTCCGACATGTCCGAGCATATTCTCTACTACAAAGCCTGTAGGCCATGTGTGTTTCTCTGCAAGCAACTCTTGCCATGGCTTGTAACCTACTGCCGTTATGGTATTTATTGCAATATATAATAGTGCAGCTATTGTAATAGCTTGTATCATTATTCGTGTAGAACGTTTGTGGTCGAAGTTATACTCTTCCGCACTTTGTGGTATACAGTCGAAACCGATATATGCCCATGGTGCCATTGCCACTATGCTGAATACGCTCTTCCACCAGTTGTTTTCATCCGGAAATCCCGGTGCTAAATTGCTCCATTCAACCCCTTTAAAGCATGTCAGTGAAAAGAGTAAAAGGATGCCGCCAACAAGGGTGAGGGCTATCGCTGTTTGTGTCCATGCCGCCTGCTTGATGCCGCGTATGTTTAATAGTCCCATGATGATGATAAATGCCGAAGCCACTATTACTTCGCCTAAATATACATCCCATCCGGCTACTTCATATAGCAACCCTTTTTGTATTATGCCCGGAAAAAGATTCCTACTTATAAGGGCTAATGCAGTGGCATTGAGTGGTATAAGACTCCAATAGGCCAATATCATACTCCATCCGCAGATAAAGGCATTAGTCTTGCCCATCGTATTCTTTGTGTATATAAATTCTCCTCCGCTTTGTGGATATTTGATTATCAAATAGCCGTAACTTAATGCTATTATTAATATCAGCAATCCTCCTATCAGCATACCTAATGTTGTTCCTAATGGTCCCGCTTTCGGAAGAAAAGCATTGCCGGGTAAAACAAAACATCCCCAACCGATAATAGCTCCCAGAGCCAAACCCCATACGTTGAGGGGACTCATGTTTTTCTTAAGTTTACCTTGTTGATTATTCATAAATTTATAAGGTTTTAGATTATTATTATGCTCATTAACCTACTTGAATATTCAATCAATTGAAAAACAAAAGGTTATCATGATTGTTATGAGCTTAGGTTTTAGTTCTCTTTTTTATTTATGCCACTGCATTTATTTTGCTGTTTTATTTCGCTGTTTTTTTTACAACTGTTGTAATGATATTACTAAAAATTTTTCAAAAAATTTTTCAGCATCTGTTGCATCCCGGGCAGCGAAGTGACTCGCCATGAAGTCGCTTTTCAATAAGGAGCCTTAGTCTATCGGCGAGTGCAGGTAAGGTAATGTTTTCCAGAACCTCGGCAGAAAAGGCTTGTAGTAATAGCAGTCGTGCCTCTTTGAGGTCGATACCGCGTTGCTGCATGTAGAAGAGTGCATTTTCGTCGAGCATACCCGTGGTGGCACCATGTCCGCATTTAACATCGTCGGCATAGATTTCTAATTGCGGGCGTCCTAATGCTCGGGCCTCTTTACTCATGCAGATATTGCGGTTCGTTTGATAAGAATTGGTTTTTTGTGCCCCGTGATCAACAATAATTCTGCCACTGAAAGCTCCTTCGGCACTGTCGTCGAGGATGTATTTATATAGCTCGTTGCTGGTGCAATTGCAGGCATGGTGGCGGATAATGGTGTAGTTGTCACACCTCTCTTTCTTGTCAATGAGTAGCATACCACCAAGCCAAGCCGATGCTCCGGGCTCGTCGAGGTCGATAGTAATATGGTTTCGTGTGGCTCCGAGAAGCAGTCCGAATCCGCTCACCTTGACGTCGCTATCCTTCTTCTGCCTTATGGCAATACGATGTATGGCATTCATATTCTCCCCGCTACTCTCTATGCTGCAATAGCGTAGAGTGGCTGCCGAGCCTACGAAAATCTCCGTTACGCGACTCTGAAAATATTCAGTCTCATTCATCGTGTGTACACAATCTATATAATGTAATTCCGATTCCGGCTCCATTATTATCAGATTTCTGCCTATCGACATCAACCTCTGTTTTGCATACATCACGTTGAGTACTTGTATTGGTAGTTGTACTTTTACCCCTTGGGGTATGTATATAAAAATACCATCTTGCACAAGGAGGCTGTTGAGTGATGAGAAACCATCTGTCTCGTCTTGCAATATGGCACCGTAATAACTCTTGAGAATATCACCGTAATGTGCTGATGCATATTTCATTGAGCAAGCTATAGCTCCGTTACCCAAATCTATAAAGTCGTTGCCATGCCATGTGTCGTTAGTGAAATATATCGAGGTGGTTTTTATTCCGGGTACTGCACAGTGGAATAGATTGTCGTCGGTGATAGCCGGTTGTAAACGCTTGATATTTACGCCCCAATTCTTCTCTAAAGCTTCGAAAACGGGGCAGTAAAGATATGCTTCTTCTCTCTTTGTAGGCATACCTTTTCGGGTAAGGTTACTCTCCGCTTCCGGTCGGTAACTGTTAAAAATCGAAGCGGAATGGGCGTTGAGCACATCCTTAGTCTCGGAATATAGGTCTAAAAACTGTTTTTCCATCATGTTAATTATTGAGGGTAAAGAGTTTTTACAAATTATTCTTTATCCAATCGTAACCTTTCGCTTCCAGCTCTAAAGCAAGCTCTTTTGTGCCGGACATTACAATTCGTCCATCAACGAGTACGTCTACAATATCCGGTACGATATAGTCTAAAAGGCGTTGATAGTGAGTGATTACAATAGAGGCGTTGTGCGGAGTTTTAAGGAGATTAACGCCGTGAGCTACTATTCTCAAAGCATCGATATCGAGCCCGGAGTCGGTTTCGTCGAGTATCGACAAGCGTGGGTTGAGCATTGCCATTTGGAATATCTCGTTGCGCTTTTTCTCGCCTCCGGAAAAGCCCTCGTTTACAGCACGATTGGCAAGTTTGCTGTCGAGCTCTACCAGTTGACGCTTCTCTCGCATCAATTTCAAGAAATCACTTGATGATAATGGCTCTTCACCACGATATTTGCGTTGCTCGTTGACGGCAGTACGCATGAAGTTTACCATGCTTACCCCCGGAATTTCCACAGGGTATTGAAAACTCATGAAAAGACCCTCGCGAGCTCGAATTTCAGGACTCATTGCAAGCAAGTCCTTGCCGTTGAACGTCACGCTTCCCGACGTTACTGTGTATGCCGGATGGCCTGATAATACATTGCTGAGCGTACTTTTGCCGGCTCCGTTAGGACCCATTATTGCGTGTACTTCGCCTTCTTTTACTGTGAGGGTAAGCCCTTTTAATATCTCTTTGCCTGCAATAGAGGCGTGTAAGTCTTTTATTTCTAACATCTTAAAAATTTAATAGCCATAATACTCTATATATTATGGAGATTATTATTATTGATAAAAAGAGTATGTTTGTTACTTTATTGTGATTCGTGCTGAATAATAAACTCGACCATAGGATGATGAATATTATGGGTATTATTATCAGTTGTGCAAAGCTCCCTTTAAAGAGGGCTACCCATATTATTGATATCCAAAAGCCCCAATTTACAAAATTGAAGTTGAAGCGTACGTTGAGTTTGTAGTGTGTGTTGGTAACCAGATAACCGAAAATTGAATATAAATTCAATATTAGAAAACATACGCCGAAGATGATATCGCTACGATGTACGCTTATCGGATCCAAGATACTTACCTCTATGAATTTATTGGTGTAATCTATTAGTATAGGTAATGCGTCAAAAAGCCAGAAAATGCTGGCAGACATTATTAAAATGAGCATAATAGCAAGTATTACGCTTAAGAATATTCGCCTCGTTATCACACGGAAAATTATCATTCCCAAGATGAATAAGGCACTTAACCAAATGTATTGCGGTTCGAAAAAGGCCGCTATGCCGAGCATTAATGTAATATTAAATCCGGCTACCACCTGCCATTCGAAATGATACATGCCAAAGAGCTGCTTGAGTGCTACAAGAAAACACATCAATGCTATCGATCTTTCGTCAAATAATTGCAGATAATTTACTGATGATATCAGTAATAATCCTAATAAAAACGGCAATGCGGAGCGAATCGGTATTATTTGCAGACTCTCACATAAGTCCGTCAGCCATATCAACACAAAGAGTGTGAAGATAAACGATACGATATGAGATATCCATGCCGGCCACGACCATAGCACGTAGTGCTTCATAAACATAACGTCCACCGTGGCGGACATATCTTGTAAGCCCGTTATCTCCGGCAAAAACCATAGTATAGTACATACTACTACACCTATCAGTATGGAAGCTGCCGACCGCTTTTGTAAATATTTTGTTAATGTAATGTTCATAATTTGTTGGCAACAGGGGGTTCAGTCCCTGTTGCCATAGGGGTTATTATTTAAGTCCGCGACCAACTAACATTGCGTTGTTGTTAGGTTCTGCACCGCGGAATGTACGATACAAGTCCATAGGGTCTTCTGTGCCGCCTTTTTCAAGGAGTGTACGGAAGGCTTTTGCTGTTTCAGGGTCGAAAATACCTTTCTCTTTGAATAGTTCAAAAGCATCTTTATCAAGAACTTCTGCCCAAAGGTAGCTATAGTATCCTGCGCTGTATCCACCTGCCCAAATATGGTTGAAATATGTGGTGCGATAGCGTGGTGCGATTTGTGGTATCAAGCCGATTTTGTTCATCATTTCAGCTTCGAAAGCGATAGGGTCGATGCCCTCTGTTGTTGTCAAATCGTGCCAATTCATATCGAGGATAGCTGCTGCTGTGAGCTCTGTAGTCATAAAGCCTTGGTTGAAAGTAGATGTAGCTTGGATTTTCTCAATGAGTTCTTGAGGAATAATCTCGCCTGTTTCGTAGTGGCGGGCATACATTGCAAGTACTTCCGGTTCAAAAGCCCAGTTCTCCATTATTTGTGATGGAAGCTCCACAAAGTCACGAGCCACGTTTGTGCCGCTTACCATGTTGTAGTTAGCTTTTGCAAGTAATCCGTGAAGAGCGTGTCCGAATTCGTGGAAGAGGGTCTCTACCTCATCAAGGGTGAGTAATGATGGCTCTGTTGCTGTCGGTTTTGTGAAGTTACCGATATTGAGCACTATAGGGCGTACATCAACACCGTCTTTTACATATTGCTCGCGGAAGTTGCTCATCCATGCACCGGCGCGTTTTGAAGCACGTGGGTAGTAGTCGGTATAGAAAATACCTACTAAAGAACCATCGGCATTAGTTACTTTAAAGCATTCTGCCTCAGGATTGTAGAGTGGCATGCTGTCGAGCTTCTCAAAATTAATTCCGTAGAGTTTGTTTGCTACGGCAAATACTCCGGCGCGTACGTTCTCCATTTGGAAATATGGTTTGATTTCGCTTTCGTTCATCGAATATTTCTCTTGACGGAGT
This sequence comes from Paludibacteraceae bacterium, assembly GCA_016292775.1. Lineage (GTDB taxonomy): Bacteria > Bacteroidota > Bacteroidia > Bacteroidales > Paludibacteraceae > Aphodosoma. Next base: position 2,787 of record JAEDFN010000011.1, on the reverse strand, counting down.
TTCTCTGCATAGTAGTCCCAATCCCAAGCTTCTATCTTAACACCATTACCTTCACGGTCGGCAATAGCTTGCATCTCTGCGAGTTCTGCTTTTGCTTTTTCGTTAGCTGCTTTGAAAATGTCGAGAAGGAAAGCATTTACTGTTTCCGGTTTTTTGGCCATTGTATCGTCGAGGATGAAAGCCGATGGAGTGTCAAAACCGAGAATGCGGGCTTTTTCTTGACGGAGAGCTATGATTTGGAGTACTACTTCTTTATTGTCGTTTTCGTTGTTGTTATTGCCGCGGTTGATATAGGCTTTATACATTTTTTCGCGGAGCTCTCTGCGTTCGCTGTATTGTAAGAATGGTATCCAACTTGGTTTTTGAAGGCCGAACATCCATTTGCCCTCTTCGCCGTTGGCTTTTGCCATCTCTGCTGCAGCGGTACGTACGTTTTCAGGTAGACCGGCAAGGTCTTCTTCGTTGTCGATAACGAGTTTGAAAGCATTAGTCTCTGCAAGGAGGTTGTTACCGAATTTTTGTTGTAAAGTAGAGAGCTCTTTGTTTATCTCACGAAGGCGTGCTTGTTGCTCTTCCGGAAGTGAGATACCATTGCGTACAAATGCTGTATACACCTTTTTAAGAAGCATTTTTTGCTCGGTAGTGTAGTTCATTGCATCCTGTCCATCATACACGGCTTTTACTCTTTCAAAGAGTTTCGCATTCATATAGATGTTGTCGTTTACCTCACTTACCATTGGCAATACTTTCTCGGTAATTTCGTTGAGCTCGTCGTTTCCATCGCTCTCTGTGAGGTTGAAGAATATCAACGATACGCGTTTGAGAAGTGAACCTGATGCATCAAGTGCTGCAAGTGTATTCTCAAAAGTAGGTGCCTCTTCGTTGTTGATAATTGCCTCTACTTCTGCTAATTGCTGTTTAATTCCTTCTTCAAAAGCAGGTAAGTAATCACTGTTTTGAATTAATTCAAAAGGAGGCACACCTTCCGGAGTGTTCCATTCGCCTAAAAGAGGATTTTCTCTCGTCTCTTTGGCTTTGTCTGTGCATGCAAACATCATCATTGCAACTGCTGCGATTAATAGTAATTTTTTCATTTTGTGTGTTTATTTGATATTGTCTATTGTTTACAATTCACCTAATTTATACCTTAGTTTAAGTATGCAAAGGTAAGAAAATTTTTTTAATCTATAAAATGCTTATATTGCCTATATTATCCTACTTTAAGTTGTGTAATAATGTCACGATATAGACTTAAATAGAGTGAAGATAACAGAATATTTTTGTATAAAACACAGTAATTACAGCTGAAAATATACTTTCGAATCGAACTTTTAAATGCTTCTCTTTATGAACTTGCGTTAATTATGAATTGTTTAATGAATTGTGTTGTGTAATTATATTATATTTTTCATTAGAGGATCTATTTGTTGTAAAAGATTATATCATAAATTGTATATGGATTATTTTTAGGACCAATGCATGGTATATAGAACATTAATTTATCGCATTTGTTAATATCTATGTTAATAGTAGTAGGGTCCATTTTTTTGTTTAATTTTATAGTATCAATAATAGTTTTATCGCAAACAAGATATAAATATTCGTCTATTACAACCTCATCTTCATTATCTTCATATAACCCGAAATTATTTCCGATACTTGCACCAATAGTGAATTTTATAGAATCGTATTGATTATCTAAATTGTAGCATGCACATGCATGAGAATATGCATTTCGTTCTTTATCATATTGAACTAATGAAGTAAATTTATTCATGTTGAGTGTATCGTTGAAATCATAATGAATTATTATTGGGTGATAAAATTAACTTGCCATATATGCGGAATTAAATTTTTCTCCATTATAGATTAATTGTTTCTTCTTGTAATTTGATTTAAGTTCAATCCCGGTAAATATACTATCTCCATTATTTAATATGATATGTGAAACTTCTTCTATATTGTAGAAGCTGCGAATCCTTTCCTTGTTAGTTGGTTTATTCGTTATATAGAGAAAAGGTTTGTTGCGATAATTTTCAATGATATTATAATTATTGCTTTTAAGAGGAGTAGTGTTATTCCCTTTTTTGTGTGCGAATAATTCTACTATTCCGTATGCAGGTTGAGGATTAACATTAATAATGCCATCTAAAACAAAAGATAGTATATTACAAGTTGGAATATGTATTGTATATTTTGTTTTCATCATAGGGTGTAATAGTATTTCTTTAATTAGAGTAGTATCGGAGTAAATCTTTAATGTGTCTTTGCCAATAGTATTGTTATTCTGTAACCATCCCAATGAAAAACTAATTGAGTCATAATTTTGATTAAAATTAAATGAAGCATAAGATAAACCCACTGGTTTGTTGTATTTTTTATCAGATGATGCTAAGTCATCTTCATTAGCTCTGTATAAAACAAGTCCTTTTGTGTATTTCTTGCCATCTATTAAAATAGATCTATTCGTGTCGAGTCCATTGTAGATGTTTCTTTCTTTATCTTTATAGCTATAAAATGAATTTAAATTTATTTTTGATATTGCGTCTATCCAACTTTCTGTAAAACAATCATTTCTTGTGCCTTCAATTATATCGTTATGATTATAAGTAAATGCATTAATATTTGTAATGGCAAAATCAACAATATTAGAGATAGAATCTAATATAAATGAGATGTATCTATAATTTGATATATCAACAGAAATTGTTTTTGAGAAATCTCCGGCACTAATGAAGTGCACCCCAAAAGTTAGACACAAAACTTTTGGGGTGCATTATGTATAAA
>JAEDFN010000052.1 GCA_016292775.1 Paludibacteraceae bacterium | reverse complement strand
TTGAGCTATTCTTCAAATTTTGTCACTAATTTTGCAGTTGCTTGTTGAGAGTAGGATATACCCTTGAATTACCGCTTAACGGGGTGATACCAGGGAATTATATACTTCGTATGACATCGAAAGATGGAATAATATTATCAACAAGCCAATTAATAATTAATCAATTTTAAAATATTACTGTTATGAAAACACTAAAAAGTAAATTATTTTTTATGACCACATTAATGATGGTTATTACAGTATTTGCCGGTTGTCCTCATAAACCAATCAATCCACCGGAGCCACCGAATAATAATGATTCTACAGAAACAATCAAACAACAATTGGAATTTAAAGTAGTGTGGAAAAATACAATAGGTGTAGACCTTGAAATCACTTCCGAATCAAATAGTGTAGAAGGTGCTACTATTAACGCTATAAATGCGCTGTTAAAAGAAGGCGAAGAAACTGAATTTGCCTCTATAAACAAGCTGGTTGAAATAGACTCTGCACATACTCTTGAGATGTATAAACAAGAGATGTTATCGTCTGTTGTAAATTCTTTAAACAAAATCAGTTTGCGTTATTTTGAAAATGGTACAATGTACTCTTTTTCAGGCAATGGAGAATTGTTTAAAAATATCAATGACTATTCTGAAATTAACGATAGTTTAATACAGTTAGATATAACAAAAGAAATTCTCTCTCGAGAAGAATTTGCCATTACAGAAGGAGAAGAAAAGAGTGTGGAAATCAAATGGCAAAATCTATTTACTCTACCCATAACGATAAGGATTAAATCCGTAGCGGACCCTAATCTTAATATTGACAAGCAAATCTCACCGAATGAGGTCGTGAAGATTGTAGATCTATCTTATTATGTATATCCGAATGAAGATGAATTGAATGCAGAAATGTTGTCCAATGCAATGAAATCATATAAATCTTCATTGAATGAGGTAACTTTTATTCTTCCTACAATAAAAGATTCCACGGAATTGACTACCGGAATTTGGACGGGCACTGAATATCATAATGCTCTGGATTCTGTATTGGCAGATGTGTTTGATTTGAATAATTATGAGTTTGACAATGGTTATACTCTGTTACTTTACAACAGATTGCTGTATTTTGATTTGGGGATTCCCTATAACTTTGTAAAATATACAAATTCCGTATACTGGAAGAATAGTATGCAGGTTCCAATGGAAGTAAGCTTAAAATATAGAAAACACAAAATTTATACCTATCACGACGGCGACCTTTCTTGTATTATTCAACCGGGAGAATCTTACCAAATGCCTGATTTTGTCGTCTATTGTTTAAAAGGAGCATCTTCCTTTGAGTCACCTTGGAGTAGTTTTTGGAATTGTTATACTATGGAAATGGATCTGATTGTCATTACTTATGGAGACAAAGTATATAACAAAACTCTTGATGGAACGGAAGACTTTTTGAATCAAAGAAATTACGCCCAAGGCTATATTTATACATTTACCGAACAATCTTTTGATAATTAATATATAAATCAAAGATAATTTGACGACATAAAGACAGAGGATTTTGAATTGGTTCCCAAGAAGAATTTATAGCTGTTTTATAGTATCAGAAAAAATAAGTAATTTTGCACGACAAAACAGAGAATATTCCGATGGAGAAACAAGAAAAAGAAACCCTTTTGCGCAAGCCGGAATGGCTGAGGCTGAAACCGTGTAATGCCCCGCATTACGCCAACGTATCTCATATAGTAAAAGACCATGCACTGCACACTATTTGTGCAAGCGGAAGATGCCCTAATCAAAACGAATGTTGGAGTCGCGGCACCGCCACTTTTATGGTGATGGGCGACATCTGTACACGAGGTTGTAAATTCTGTGCAACCACTACAGGCAAGCCACTGCCGTTAAACCCGAAAGAGCCGGAAAATGTGGCTGAATCCATTCACCTTATGGGGCTTAAACACTGCGTTATCACATCCGTCGACCGTGATGACTTACCTGATGCCGGTGCAGAACATTGGGCTAAAATAGTTACGGCTATAAGAGAAAAAAATCCGGAGACTACTATAGAGCTACTTATCCCTGATTTCGATGGCAGAGAGGAGTTGATTGACAGAGTAATAAATGCAAAACCCGATATTATCGGTCATAATATAGAAACGTGCCGAAGTATGACCCCGAAAGTACGCAGTAAAGCCACTTACGACACTTCATTAAAAGTACTCAAACATATTGCCGACAAAGGTATGATTTGCAAAAGCGGCATGATGGTTGGCATTGGCGAAACCGACGAAGAGGTAATTGAAACAATGAAAGACCTGAGGGCGGCCGGCTGTAACATATTCACTATCGGACAATATCTGCGCCCTACTCGTGCTCATTACCCGGTAGACAGATACGTTCACCCCGACACTTTCGAGATGTACAAACAAAAAGGACTTGAGATGGGCTTCGACTACATAGCTTCCGCCCCAATGGTACGCTCTTCTTATCTTGCCGACAAAGCCATCTCCGCCGTAAGAGCCAGAATAAACAACGAGAAATAACATAATCGGTAACCAAATAAGAAACATTATGAACGATATAGAAGTTGTAGACTTAGGCTTGATTTCTTACGAAGATGCGCTGGCAAAGCAGCAATTCTACGCAGAAAAAGTAAAGACAGAACACCCATTTAGGGCTTATCTGCTTCTGTGCGAGCATAACCACGTTTACACTCTTGGCAAGCATGGGCACGAGAATAACCTTTTGGTAAACAGCGACTTCCTGAAATCTATCGGTGCAAGTTACTACAAAATAGACCGGGGTGGCGACATCACCTATCATGGTCCCGGTCAACTGGTAGTATACCCTATCCTCAATCTGAACAACTGGAATATCGGCATAAAAAAATATATCGATGGCATAGAAGAGTGCATCATCCGATTAGTGGCAAAATATGGTATCAATGCCGGCAGACTACATGGTGCTACCGGTGTGTGGATTGGCAACGCCAAAATATGCGCTATCGGAGTTAAAGTACTGCATTTCATTACCTTCCACGGCTTAGCACTCAATGTCAATACCGACTTGAAATATTTCTCTTACATCAACCTTTGCGGATTTGTAGACAAACAAGTTTGCTCCATCTCGAGCCTAACGCACAAAAACATCGATATAGACACCGTAAAAAAACAATTCACAGAAGAATTTACCCAAATTTTTATACCAAATAAAGCATAAACACTTTCCCTCTCAAGCAGAATAATTTTTATACCAAGCAGAATAATTTTTTCTTATTCCAGGATAATAAAATATCGGCTAACGAAGAATTCCATTTTCGTTAGCCGATATTTTTTCTAATACATTGTAGATATTCAATTATTTTCAAATATAATCGACCCTACATATTTTTTGCAGTTGCCCTTTGAGAGTAGGCGTACAATATTTTTACAAATAATACAGAGAAACTGAAGAAAAAATAGTAACTTTGCACCGATTATATATTAATGGGTGGAGTGTATCATGCCCAAAAATATAACGTACTGATAATTAATAATTTAACAAAATAATTTAATACAATGAAACTTTTGCAAGAAATTAAAGAACGCGCCCAAAGCAATCCGCAAAGAATAGTTTTGCCTGAGGGTGATGAGCCTCGTACTCTTGAGGCTGCCAATACAGTGATTAAAGACAAAGTTGCCAACATTATCCTTTTGGGTAATCCTGAAAAGATTTTGGCTCTTGCCGCTGAAAAGGGTTTCGAATATATCAAGCAGGCCACAATCATTGACCCGGACAATAACCCTGAGCTCGAAAAATATGCCGAAATGCTCTGCGAAATTCGTAAGAAAAAAGGAATGACTATGGAAGAGGCCACTCGCCTTGCAAAAGACCCTCTCTACCTCGGTTGCCTTATGATTAAAGCCGGTGCTGCAGATGGCGAACTTGCCGGTGCTCGCAACGCTACCGGCGATGTACTCCGCCCTGCTCTTCAAATAGTACGCACAAAACCGGGTATGACTTGCGTTTCAGGCGCTCTTATGCTATTCTCTAAAGCTAAAGAATTCGGTGAAGATGGTATGATTATGGTTGCCGACGTTGCCGTAATGCCAAACCCTACTGCTGCCGAACTCGCTCAAATTGCAGTTGCTACAGGCCACACTATGCGCGCTATTGCAGGTAAAGAGCCTCGCATCGCTATGCTTAGCTTCTCTACTAAAGGTAGTGCTAAACACGAACTCGTTGACAAAGTTACAGAAGCCACTCGCCTTGCTAAGGAGATGGAGCCTGACATGATGATTGATGGCGAACTTCAAGCCGATGCAGCTCTCGTTCCTAGCGTTGGTGAATTCAAAGCTCCGGGTAGCAAAGTTGCCGGACACGCAAATACTCTCGTATTCCCATCTCTCGAAGTGGGTAATATCGGCTACAAGATGGTACAACGCCTCGGTGGTGCAGAAGCTATCGGCCCTGTACTTCAAGGTATGGCTGCCCCTATTAACGACCTCAGCCGTGGCTGCTCTGTAAGCGACATAGAAATGATGATTGCTATCACTTGTAACCAAGCTATCGCAGCTAAAAAATAACCTTTAATCTCTATTTAAATCATGAAAATATTAGTTTTAAATTGCGGTAGTTCTTCCATCAAATATAAACTTTACGAGATGACTACCAAAGAGGTTCTTGCTCAAGGTGGCATAGAGAAGCTCGGCTTGCCGGACTCTTTCCTCAAATTCAAAATGCCTGACGGCTCAAAGAAAACTATCGAGAAAAACATGCCGGAGCATACCGTTGGCGTACAACTCATTTTCGACACTCTTACAAACCCTGAATACGGCTGTATCAAATCGCTTTCAGAAATCAATGCTGTGGGTCACCGTTTGGTACACGGTGGAGAGAAATTCAACACCTCGGTAGTAATCACTCCGGAGGTTATCGAACAGATGAAAGCCTGCACTGATTTGGCTCCACTCCACAACCCTGCCAACCTCAAAGGCGTAGCTGCAGTATCGGCAATATTGCCTAACGTGCCGCAAGTAGGCGTTTTCGACACAGCTTTCCATCAAACAATGCCGGCACACGCTTACATGTATGCCCTCCCTTATGAATATTACACTCAATACGGAGTACGCCGCTACGGCTTCCACGGCACCAGTCACCGATACGTTTCTCGCCGTGCTTGCGAATTCCTCGGTATTGACTACGAAAAAACCAAGATTATTACCGTACACGTTGGTGGTGGTGGCTCTATTACCGCTATCAAAGATGGAAAATCTATTGATACTTCTATGGGTCTCACCCCTGTTGAAGGCCTTGTAATGGGTACTCGAAGCGGTGATGTCGACCTCGGTGCTATCACTTACCTCATGGATAAACTCGGCCTTAGCGTGGCAGACCTCAACACTATCATCAACAAAAAATCAGGCGTTCTCGGCGTATCAGGCGTTTCCAGCGATATGCGCGACATAGAAGATGCTATTGCCAAAGGCAATGAACGTGCAAAACTTGCCCTCGACATGTTCGAATACCGCCTCCTTAAATATATCGGTGCTTACACTGCCGCCCTCAATGGCGTAGACCTTATCGTATTTACCGGTGGTATCGGCGAAAACCAAGTCATCACTCGTGAATACATCTGTAAAGGCCTTAATTACCTCGGCGTTAAATTCAACAAAGAGCTCAACGCTAAAACTCGTGGCGAAGAGGTAGAAATTTCTACTCCTGACTCTAAAGTAAGAGTGGTGGTAATACCTACCGATGAAGAACTTACTATTGCAACAGATACAATGAATTTAGTAACAAAATAATAAAAAAATATAAAGCAATGAATTATAAAGTAATGACAGCAGAAGAGGCTGCCGCATATGTAAACAATGGAGACATCATCGGCTTTAGCGGATTTACCCCTGCCGGATGTCCGAAAGATGTTCCAACAGCCATAGCAGCACGTGCAGAAGCAGAGCATGCTGCAGGACGTGAATTCAAAATCGGAATGTACACCGGAGCATCTACCGGTGGTAGCCTTGACGGCGCCCTTGCAAAAGCAAATGCAATACTTTTCCGTACTCCTTACCAATCAAATAAGGACCTTCGTACACGCCTTAATGCACAAGAAGCACATTATTTTGACATGCACCTCAGCCACCTTGCACAAGAGTTGAGATACGGTTTTATGCCAAAACCTAAATTCGCTATAGTAGAGGCTTGCTCTATTTCTGACGATGGCAAAATCGTGCCTACATCAGGTGTCGGTATCCTCCCAACCATCTGCCGTCTTGCAGACCATATCATTGTAGAGCTCAATGCCGCACACCCTGCAGAGCTCTGTGGAATGCACGATATCTACGAGCCTCTCGACCCTCCTTGTCGCGAAGCTATCCCTGTATACAAACCTTCTGACCGCTGTGGTAAACCTTACGTACAAGTAGACCCTAAGAAAATTCTCTGCGTAGTACATACCAACCGCGAGAACGAAGTAGGCGGTTTTGCCGCTGTTGATGAAGTAACTGCAAAAATCGGTAAAAATGTTGCCAACTTCCTCGCTGCCGAAATCAAAGCAGGTCGTATCCCGGCTTCTTTCCTCCCTATCCAATCCGGTGTAGGTAATATCGCTAACGCCGTACTTGCAGAACTCGGTGCCAACCCTGACATTCCTCCTTTCGAGATGTACACTGAGGTAATCCAAGATGCCGTTATCGGCCTTATGGAAGAGGGCCACTGTAAATTCGCTTCTGGATGCTCACTCACCGTTTCAAACCCTGTACTCCAAGAGATTTATAGCAAACTCGACTTCTTCAAAGAGAGAGTAGTACTCCGCCCACAAGAGATTTCTAACAACCCTGAGGTGGCTCGTCGTCTTGGTCTTATCACCATCAACACTGCCCTCGAAGCCGACATCTTCGGTAATGTAAACTCTACTCACGTACTCGGCACCAAGATGATGAACGGTATTGGCGGTTCTTGCGACTTCACTCGCAACGCTTATATCTCTATCTTCACTACCCCATCTACTGCAAAAGATGGTAAAATTTCCGCTATCGTGCCTTACGTTTCTCACGTTGACCAATCAGAGCACTCTGTTAAAATCCTTATCACAGAGCACGGCGTTGCCGACCTCCGCGGCAAATCTCCTATCCAACGTGCAAACGAAATTATCAACAATTGCGTTGCTCCTGAATACAAAGAGCTTCTCCGTGAATATCTTGCCAAAGCTCCTCTTGCTCACACTCCAATGAATTTGGATAATTGCTTCGCAATGCACAAAGCTTTTGCAGAGACAGGAGATATGCACAATGCTAAATTCTAATATTCTTAACCTAAAAAATACTATAAAAAATGGCTAATCAATTTTCAGCTCGCCATATCGGTATCACCGAACGCGATTTACCTAAAATGCTCGAAACAGTGGGCGTTAAATCGGTTGACGAACTTATCGATCAAACCATACCTGCCAATATTCGTCTTCCAAAACCGATGAATTTGCCAACAGCAATGACAGAGCAAGAGTTTCTTAACCACGTACATGAATTGGCTAAGAAGAATGTCATTGCCGACAACTTTATCGGATTGGGTTATTACGGCACAATTACCCCGGCGGTAATTTTACGTAACGTATTCGAAAATCCGGTATGGTACACATCATACACTCCATATCAAGCAGAGATATCACAAGGACGCCTTGAGGCACTCCTCAACTTCCAAACAATGATTTCAGACCTTACCGGTCTTAAACTTGCCAACTGCTCATTGCTTGATGAGGCTACCTCTGCAGCAGAGGCTATGACAATGATGTATGCCCTCCGCAGCCGCGACCAACAAAAAGCAGGCATCAACAAACTTTTCGTTGACGAAAAAATATTCCGTCAAACAAAAGATGTACTTGCCACTCGCAGCATGCCACAAGGCATAGAACTTGTATATGGAGATTTCGATAAATTTGATTTCTCAACACCTGTTTTCGGTGCTATACTACAATATCCAAATGCAGAAGGAACAATAGCCGACTATCGTGCTTTTGTAGAGAAAGCTCATGCAGCCGGAGCAAAAGTAGCTGTAGCTGCCGACATTATGAGTCTCGTACTCCTCACTCCTCCGGGAGAATTCGGAGCTGACATTGCCTTTGGTTCTACCCAACGCTTCGGTATGCCACTCTATTTCGGTGGTCCTTCGGCAGCTTATTTCGCTTCTCACGAAGAGAACAAACGCTTTATGCCTGGTCGCCTTGTAGGTATCTCTAAAGATGTCAACGGCAAACCTGCTCTCCGCCTTGCCCTTCAAAGCCGCGAGCAACATATCAAACGTGAGAAAGCCCTCTCTAACATCTGTACCGCACAAGCACTTCCTGCAATAATGAGCGGCTTCTACGCTGCTTACCACGGTAATGACGGTCTTCGTAAAATTGCCGGTGACATTCACAAAAAAGCCGTTATCATAGCTGCCGCTCTTACAGAGATGGGTTGCAAACAGCTCAACGAAACATATTTCGACACACTCCGCATCGAACTCCCTGCCGGAAAATGTGCTAAAGATATTCGCAAAGCCGCAGAAGCTCGCCTTGTAAACCTTTGCTATTACGAAAACGGCACTATAGGTATCTCTACAGATGAAACCACCACTTGTGAGTCTGTGGCAAAATTACTTTCTGCTTTTGCAGAGGTACTCGGAGTAGCAACACCTGCTCTCAAATGCTCTTGCTGCTGCGAAGGCGTGGCATTGCCAAAAGAGCTTGTACGTACTTCCAAAGCATTGAATCACGAAATCTTTGAGAAATATCATACCGAAACAGAGATGATGCGCTACATCAAAACTCTCGACCGCAAAGATATCTCTCTTGCACACTCAATGATTTCTCTCGGTTCTTGTACAATGAAATTAAATGCTGCCGCCGAACTCCTTCCTCTCTCTTGGCCGGAATTCACAGGCATTCACCCTTTTGCACCGGAAAGCCAATGTCAAGGATATAAAGAGCTCATCAAGAACCTCGAGTCATACCTCATCGAGATAACAGGTTTTGCAGGCTGTACTTTACAACCAAACTCCGGAGCTGCCGGCGAATATACAGGTCTTATGACTATCCGCCGCTATCAAAAATCTATCGGACAAGGCCATCGTAACATCATCCTTATCCCTGCATCTGCACACGGAACTAACCCTGCATCTGCCGTACAAGCCGGCTTTAACGTAGTGGTAACAGCTTGCGATGAAAATGGTAATGTGGATGTTGCCGACCTCAAAGCAAAAGCTGAAGCAAATCGTGACAACCTTGCCGCACTCATGATTACCTATCCTTCAACACACGGTATTTTTGAGCCTGCCATCGTAGATATCTGTAATATCATTCACGAAAATGGCGGACAAGTATATATGGATGGAGCCAATATGAACGGACAAGTAGGACTTACCTCACCGGGCTTTATCGGTGCCGACGTATGTCACCTCAATTTACACAAGACCTTTGCATCACCTCACGGTGGTGGCGGACCTGGTGTTGGCCCTATCTGCGTAGCAAAACACCTTGTAGAGTTCTTGCCATCACACAGCCATATCAATCCTGACAGTCCTTACACTGCAGTAGCGGCATCACCATGGGGTTCTGCAGGTATCTTACCTATCACTTACGGCTATATCCGTATGATGGGTCCTGACGGACTTGCAGAGGCAACAAAAACAGCTATCCTCAGTGCAAACTACCTCACAAAACGCCTCGAGAAAGCATACGGTATCGTATATACCGGCGCTACAGGTCGCGTAGGTCACGAGATGATTCTCGACTGCCGTCACCTCAAAGCTTATGCTAAAGTAGACGAAAGCGACGTGGCTAAACGTATGATGGACTTCGGTTTCCACGCTCCTACATTGTCATTCCCTGTTCACGGTACTTTGATGGTAGAGCCTACAGAATCAGAACCACTTGCCGAACTCGACCGCTTTGTAGAGATGATGATGGTTATCCGTCAAGAGATAGAAGAGATCCATACCGGAGCTGCCGACACTGAAGATAACGTACTCATCAACTCACCTCACGCCGACTATATGGTAGTTTCCGATGAATGGAACCATAAATATAGCCGTGAAAAAGCCGCATTCCCTCTCCCTTGGGTAAAAGAGAATAAATTCTGGATTACCGTAGGACGTGTTGACAACGGATTCGGCGACAGAAACCTCGTTTGTAACTGTCAATAACAAAATCAGGCTCTAAGCCTATATAAAAAAAAAGGGTTGACCTTCGCATATTTTGCAGGTCAACCCTTTTTTTGTCCGGTATTTGACGGATACTTTTTATATAAAGTCTTAGTCTACTGAAACGCGATATTATAAAGAAACATAACAAAGCAGCCGATAAGTAAGTTCCTACGATTGAAGCCTCGGAAATGCCTCCGGGGCTTTGTTGTGCAGCACGGATTCGTTG
>JAEDFN010000091.1 GCA_016292775.1 Paludibacteraceae bacterium | reverse complement strand
CTACGACCCCGTACCATAACCATCAAAAACACACGATACCTTATCAGAAACCCCAATTTTTCGAGTTTCAGATAAGGTATCGGAATATTTTCAATTGAAACACCCCAAAAACGCTTCATTAAAAAATGAAGAAAACGACTTTCTCGGGATATCTGATATTCAAAATTTCTTTACTTTGTTTCTTCTCTTTCTCGCCAAATCTCTTCTGCCAAATACTTGTCGCTTCGGCAATGGAGGTCTGCAACGCCTTCTTCAAGAAGTGGTAAGAGTGGAGAATTGTAAAATATGTCCATGGCTTCTTCAAGACTTACGCTGTGCATCTGACTAATCTCATTAATAATACGAGCGTACTTTGCCTCTAAAATTGAATGAAAAGCTTCGTCGTGAATAATGCTCATAGGCGTTGGGAATTTTTAAAAGTTAGACATTCATTAAGTACCTGCTGTGAACGGATACAAATCTGATTGTCTGGTGAATCCACAACTACAGTTGATGCATGATATACTTCCATTATGATAAAACTTCTTTTTCCCTCATATATTCTATAAGGTCTTCTAGAAGATACTCTTTGCTAAAGGTATGAAGAACATCGTAACTCGGTATGATGTAATCGGTAAGGATGCCCGACTGCTTTAAACGACGATACACATCACCGGCACTCAAATTCAATCGGCGCGATAGATTGCCAATGCAGTATGTTACGAAGTCAATATTATTGCAATTCATATCTTAATATTATTATATTATCTTTTCTTTTGAACCTTCTGTGGTTTCTTTATTTACTAACTAAAAAACTATATCAATACGTACAAGGTCGATAAAATTTACCTTTTCATCCCTTATGACATAATTAATAGTTTGCAAATTTAATAATATTTTTCGAGAAGTTGAAAGTATTTTTTCAATAAAATTATTTCAAAGAAAATGGGCAGAAAAAAAATTTTTTTCTGTGTTGGGAATGGTAAAAATTGGAATGATATCCAACGCGAAGGTTCGGAACTCCGGATTGGCAAAAGCAGGATATGGTAACAAAATATGAGGGGGAACAGAAAATGAGTGGGAATTGGGGCGTCAATTTTGAGGATATCTATACAAAGCAATGAGGCTGTGCCGTAATAAAAAAGCTACGGCACAGCCTCATAATTATATGAAAATAAAACTATTATCTACGGCCGATAGGACGGCGTTTTGCTGGACTTGGGTCAGTCTCGCCTCCTTCTGTTTCACCACCTTCTGTTTCACCACCTTCTGTGGTCTCTACTGCAGGGGTTGAGAACTCTTGTTTTACAAGTGGACCGTAAACGTTATCTGCGTTTTTGGCAAGTGCCACTACGTAGTAAGTTCTGTCTGGATCTACATACCAAGTGGCGTTCTCTTCGGCTTTATACAAGTTCCAATAAGGATCGTCAAATCCCGGAGGGTAGTTAGGGTTGTTGTCGTAAGAGAGGTACTCTATAGCGAGGTCATCGCCCCATCTTAAGTCAAAAGTATCTTTCTCTACCAAGAAATAACGATAAAGTGCACACTCTGCATTAGGATATACAGAAATGTATTGGACGTACTCTACAGGATCGGAATTGGCGTTGACAACGAAATCACCTACCTCAACAGTAACTTTTGCTTCACCGCTACCGCCTAGAGTCAAAGTGGTAACTTCATGGATTTGAAGCTCTCCTATCACTCCGCTTACAAGTACAGGAAGTACATAAAGTTCGTATTCACAGCCCGGCACCATATCTTTATAAAGGAATGTAGTGTCGGAATAAGCTTTTAATCCGAAAGCGGCTACGTATGCTTCTGCATTGTCGATACCGAACATTGCTCCGAAATTGTCGAGCTGACTTTGCATATCACCTTTCTTCAAGATGATAAAACTGTAAGATGCTACACTGTCGCCTTTCTCAAAATTTGTCGGAATTTCGAAAGCGGTAACATCACCAAAAGTAACGTTCACTTTTTTTGAATCATCATCACCTACAGGTGGATTTGGAGGACATGCTGTAAAAAGCACAGTAATGGCTAATAATGCCAATAAATAAAATCTTAGATTTTTCATAAATTAATTTTTTTATGGTTAATAATA
>JAEDFN010000090.1 GCA_016292775.1 Paludibacteraceae bacterium | reverse complement strand
TCAACAATTTCAACTCATTTTGGCAGACAATGCATAAGTCAAAACTCGGTGGTGGATTTGAAGACATAAAATATTCTGTTGTTTCGCTTGACAAACAGCACGATAACGATATTATTAACGCATTTATTTTAAAGTATAAAAACTATGATCCGTTTAATCATGAGAAGCGGCTGAGTGACCCGCTGCCGACGGCAACAATCGACGGCAATACGCTCCCCAAAATAGATTATCAATGTAATTCTATCGTATTAGAGCATCTTGACATCCTTTCCAAGCAAGATATGTTGCTCGGAATTATTCAAAAGAATAGCAAAGAGAATTTTGCAGAAAACGATGTATATTACTACCACGGCGACCATCTTGGTTCCGCAAGTTGGATAACGGAAACCAACGGCAAACCGATACAGTACATACATTATGCTCCATACGGAGAACTTATTGACAATCAACGAACTATCGATTACGACGAACGCTACAAGTTCACAGGCAAAGAACGAGATGCCGAGTCGGGATACGACTATTTCGGTGCCCGCTATTATGCCTCTCCATTCTCTTTCTGGCTCTCCGTCGACCCTCTCGCCGACAAATACCCAGCCATCTCCCCGTACGCCTACTGCACATGGAACCCGGTTAAATTCGTGGACCCGGATGGGAAAGTAGTTATTGTATCTGCCACAGAAGATCAACAAAGGATGTTATCTGATCTTATAAATATTTTTGGAAAAAAAAGGTTTCTCAATACATAGAATTTCAAAATAATAGACTTCAAATTAATAATTTTAATTACTTCGTAAAGAATCTATCCTTTTCGCAAAAAAAATTATTTAATGATCTATACAATATTACTAATATGGCAGATGAATGGTATATAAATTATAGTGAAACCGTTGATATAAATGGAGGTGGTAAATCAATAGATTGTATAAAGTAAAATAAAATATTGGATGTGTTGAAAAGAAATATTCTTAGTATTATAAAAATTTCTATAGATTAAGCTCCATAAAATTCGCGCTAATAAATACTGTAAATAGTTTTTGCTATTCTAAAAATATTGTCTACCTTTGCGCGGTGAAAAAATGTGGAGAGATTTGACTGCTTGCAACCACAGAAAAAAATGCTAAAAACTTTCCTTTTAGCTCTGTTTCTTAGAGCATTAGCTTTTTCCAATACGG
The DNA here is from genome assembly GCA_016292775.1 of Paludibacteraceae bacterium. Lineage (GTDB taxonomy): Bacteria > Bacteroidota > Bacteroidia > Bacteroidales > Paludibacteraceae > Aphodosoma. Next base: position 974 of record JAEDFN010000090.1, on the reverse strand, counting down.
TCAAATTTTCTCAGAATGTTTAATTATCGTTACTTGCAAATTTGCAGGGAAGCGGTCTGTTTTTACGCAATTATAGCTCTTTTTTACGCTTGTAATTGCAGTAGATACAGCTTTTCATACATAATAAGTTTCGTTTTGCAAGGCGAAATAAAAAGTATGAAATAATATTAAATCATTATGGGATATTTATTTACATCTGAGTCGGTATCTGAGGGACATCCTGATAAAGTAGCCGACCAAATCAGTGACGCTATTCTCGACGAATATATGGCTTATGATTCGTCGTCTAAGGTAGCGTGTGAAACTTTTGTTACCACAGGCCAGGTAGTGCTTGGTGGAGAAATAAAAAGTAAAGCCAATGTTGACGTGCAATCTATTGCTCGTAAGGTAATTAATCGTATCGGGTATACCAAGGCCGAGTATAAATTCGATGGTAATTCTTGCGGAATATTGTCTGCTATCCACGAGCAATCGCACGATATCAATCAAGGTGTTGAGCGTGAATGTGCCGAAAATCAAGGCGCGGGAGACCAAGGTATGATGTTTGGTTATGCAACAAACGAAACGGAAGATTTCATGCCTCTTTCCGTTGCTCTCAGTCATATCCTGCTTGTGGAACTCGCCTCTATCCGTCGTGAACAAAAAGTGATGACCTATTTGCGTCCGGACTCTAAAAGTCAGGTCACTATCGAGTATGATGACAACGGTTATGCCGATAGAATACATACTATTGTGCTCTCTACGCAGCACGACGAATATACCATTATTGATGGTAGAGAAGTAGAACTTACTTCCGAGATTATCAAAGAGGATATAAAAAAATACCTCATTCCGCTTGTGCTTGAAAAATATCCTTTTGTACGTCAATATGTCAAAGGCGATTATCACCTGTTGGTAAATCCTACGGGCAAATTTGTTATCGGCGGTCCTCACGGGGATACCGGACTCACCGGGCGCAAGATAATAGTAGATAC
>JAEDFN010000051.1 GCA_016292775.1 Paludibacteraceae bacterium | reverse complement strand
GAAGCGAGTCGCCTTGCAGAAGATAGAAATTCTTCAGGTGAAATAATCACCATATCCACTTGCGGCAAAGCATGTAGATTTTGGTTTGCCACCACTCCCTCAAAATGAGCAGTAACAAAAGAGTCGTTAATAGGGTCTACAACAACATATTCTCGATAACAATTTGTAGAGTCGGTAAAAGAGATATATCCTGCACTATAGTTAAAAGAGTAGATTCTTAAATCGGTATTGGAAGTAACATCCCACACCATTACATCATAATTTGAAGCGGATATTTTAAAATCAGACAGCGGTGTGGCATTTTTCAGGCAAAGGAGATTATTGAAATAGAGAGGAGCTCCACCCCTTTTAACGAGATACCTATTGTATATCAACTCATAATAATCGAGATAAGCAGTAGAAGAGGCGTTAGAATATTGCAAATTCAGATTAAATCTATTACCGCTATTCGGCACAAACGAATAAGAACCTTCGGCATCAACACCATGAATATAATTTATTGTAGGTAAAGCCCCTATCGACAAGTCGGCGATTTTAGAATTATTTACCGTTATCGACATTACTGCATTAGAAGAAGAGGTATGAGCGCAACGAAGGCGGATAATTGCGGTGTCATCGGGCACCACATCGGTAGGGTTAATAGTTATTGTATGCGACAATTTGGATTGATTGAAAACCTCCCCCAAGAATTTTCTTCCCGTATTACATATATTATATTGGTCGGTTTCGTGAACATATTTATCACGATACTTCTCTACTATGGAGCCGGAAACAGGGTATTTATCAACCACAACAATTTTTTTCGCATCCCCTTTAACATCAGAAGAGAGAAAATAATTACCCGTAAAAGAGTAAGTATTATATGTATGATAAAAAGAAAAAGAAGGTAAAACGGGGCTCCAAGAAACGGGGCCGAGGGCGTAGAATAGAATAAAGTCGCCGGGGCCGAACTTATTATCCTCCCCCAAAGAGCAATAAACAGCCACCTCGGGCAAATCGTCAAAAAATTTTTCATTAAAAACCTCGGGAAGTTGATTTCCACCATATCCGAAAACTCTGACATTAGCGGGATTAGCAATACCATAAGAGACCAACTCTTCGTAAGAAATTTTACAAACACCAGTCTCTTTTACCGATATCTTATACCATTTTCCCGACGACAATTTAGAATCCGGAGCATATAAATTAGCAGCACTCGTAGCAAAGAGCACCGATAAAAAGAGTAGAGACAAGAGATATTTTTTCTTATTTTCGAGCATAACTATTTAACGTAGAAATCGAGCAATCTATTGCCCTCGATAAAACCCTCCAAGCGATCGTTAATTGCAACCGTACCAACACCATTAGGAGTACCGGTATAGATTAAGTCACCGATTTTCAGAGTGAAATATTTACTTACAAATTCAATGATTTTATCTACGGAAAAAATCATCTGAGAGGTATTACCCTTTTGAACGAGAGAATTATTTTTATACAATTCGAAATTTATATCATTGATATTCTTACCTAATTGTGCAATCGGCACGAATTCGCTAATAACAGCCGAATTATCAAAGCCTTTAGAGAGTTCCCAAGGTTGCCCCATCTCCTTAAACTTGTTTTGCAAATCTCGCGCAGTAAAATCCACACCGAGAGCCACATGAGAGTAGTATCTATGAGCAAACCGCTCCTCGATATTTTTACCGAGCTTATCAATACGCACAACGATTTCTATTTCATGTTCGATACGATTTGAGAAACGGGGTATAAAAAAAGGTTTATTATCGCGGAGCAAACTGGAATCGGGTTTCAAAAAAATAGTAGGTTCTACAGGGAGATTTACGCGGTTCATCTCCTCATTATGTTTAGGATAATTCCATCCAACACAAATAATTTTCATATTAATCGTCGGTCAAATCATTATTTTCCAATTGAATTTCCTCTCTCAATCTATTATACATCACAGCGAGGTGAGAATACATAGATGTGTTTTGCACAACGATATTAGCAGGTACTCGGATGCGGAACGGTGTAAAATTCCATATAGCTTTAATACCCCCTGCAATCATCAAATCGGCAACAGACTGAGCCATCTCTACGGGCACTGTGAGCACGCCGATTTTTACTTGCATATCCTCTTGAATTTGCAAAAAGTTATTCACATGTTGAATAGGGATGCTATTAATGTGAGTACCAACAATCTCGGGGCGCACATCAAAAGCGGCTACGAGTTTCAGTCCGTACTGACTCAATCCATTATCATGCATGAGGGCGGAACCGAGAGAGCCGGCACCAAAAACAAATGCCGGGTGAGAATTCACAAAGCCAAGATAATCTTCCAAGGCATGCACCAGCATATCTATGTCATAGCCGACCCGAGTTTTACCCGATATATTTACATACGATAAATCTTTTGCAACTTGAGAAGCATCAACCCCGATTTTTTGAGCTATTTGGGTACTCGAGATAGACTTTTCTCCTTGATTTCTAACCAACTTAACATAAGCTAAATACCAAGGTAATCGCCTTAAAGAAGGCTCCGGAATTTTAAAAAAGTGGGTAGGCATAATAGATAATTACTGTTTATTCAGCGCAAAGTTACAATTTTTCTATGAATGATAAAATACTCTATGAATAAAAAATCGTACCTTTGCCCCGAAAGCACTCAAAAGGGATGTGCAAATAAAAAATAATCACCACAAAAAAACGTTTAAAAAATATGGAAGATTGGAAATCAAAATTGAGTTTCGCCTACTCTACAAACCCGAATTTCAACACAGAAGAGGAAGAAGAGATAATTACGCCGGAGCCCAAAGAGCAGAAATTATATATAGAGCTGGATAAGCGCAATAGAAGTGGCAAGAGCGTAACATTAATAACCGGCTTTATAGGCAAAGAAGAAGACCTGAAAGAGTTGGCCAAGAAATTAAAATCCAAATGCGGAGTAGGAGGCAGCGCAAAAGATGGAGAGATAATCATACAAGGTGATTTTCGAGAAAAAATAGATAATTTACTCACGGAAATGGGATACAAAACAAAACGCAAAAACTAACACAAAAAAGAGAAAATATAGATTTGTATCAATCAAAAAAAAAGGTTAAATTTGCAACGATTTTGTATAAGCCCCAAAAGGCAAAAACTATAAGGTAAAAACTATGCCGCGGCAGCAAACTACAAAACTAATCAAATAGGTAAATAATACTAAAAGCAATATAATAAAACGATGAAAAGAAGTATCATATTTTTTCTTATTATCACACTATCTATCAGCTTATTACACTCTCAAGTTAAGCAAGACCACAGTTACTGCAACCGAGATTTTGACATAGCAAAAGAGTTGTTTTTCGAAAAGCAATATAGTGTAAGTTACGATTATTTTCAAAGAGTACTTCAAACTCCACAACTTGAAGCGGACGTAAAAGCAGAAGCGGAATATTATATTGCAGCAAACAGCTATTATTTAAAACGCTCAGATGCATTGGATGTTTTAGAGACATATTTAGAGAAGTATCCGTATACACCGATGCGCTCTAAAGTGTACTATATGGTAGGAAGATTATATTATGACAAGAAAAATTATAGTGAGACTCTAAAAAAATACGGACAGGTAAGGCAAAAACAATTAGACAAGAGCGACGTAGAAGATTATCTATTTTCTATGGGATACAGCCAGCTGATGTTAAAGCAATATCCTGCAGCAAGTAAGACATTCAAATCGATAAAAGAGTACGGCCATCCATACACAAAAGATGCGGAATACTACTATGCATATTCCGAGTTTTGTCAAAAAAATTACAAGCCATCATTAGAAAGCTTCATCAATATTGATGAATCAAGTAAATATTACGAAGCGGCACAATTCCACTCACTGCAAATTTACGATCAAATCGGATATAGGTCGGAAGCGGTAAAACTTGGAAAGGAATTGCTATCGAAATACCCGAAAAGCAAATACAAAACAGAAGCATACCGCATATTAGGAGAGAATTCTTATCATCAACAAAATTGGGATGACGTAATCATCTATCTCAGCAAATACGCCAACAACGAAGAGAAGATACAACGTTCCGACATGTATATGCTTGGTATAGCATATTATATGAAGCAAAAATACTCCAATGCCATAGGATCATTAGGAAGAGTAACCACAGAGCAAGACTCCTTATCACAAAACGCATACATCTTTATCGGGCACTCATACCTTAAATTAAATCAGCCATCCAACGCCCGCATGGCATTTCAAAATTGCTCACAACAATCTTTCGACAAAAAGCTTCAAGAAGAGGCGTTATACAACTATGCCTTAGCAACATACGAGAGCAAGGCCCCATTTGGAGAAACGATAAAAGCCTTTGAGAAATTTATTGAGAAATACCCGAAATCAAGTCATTCCGACGACATATTAGAGCGTATGGCAGATGCATATATCAGCGATAAGAACTATGCCGAGGCCCTAAAATCCATTTCAAAAATCAGTAATCTCACCCCGAAATTGATTCAAGCCAAAGAGCAAGCATTATTTCAAATGGGTGTATCCGAATTCCAAAAAAACAACTTTGCAGAAGCAAAAAATTGGTTTACACAGTCCATCGACCTCTATACCAAAAACTCATTCTCATCACAAGCATATCTTTGGAGAGGAGAATGCTATTACCGTACCAACGAACCGGAAAAAGCACAACAAGACATAAAAACATTTTTAGAGACCCCGCAACGCAAAACCGCCAACCAACTGTATAACGCCTATTACACAATGGGTTATATCAATTTCGAAGCAAAGAAATACAACACATCATTGCCGTATTTCATAAAATATACAGAAATAGAAAACGCCCCTCGCACCCGTCAATACCCGGATGTTACCAATCGTATCGGCGACTGCTACTTCAATCAACGCAATTTTGAGAAAGCAAAAGAGTATTATTCAAAAACTCCAAGCACCTCACCTGTAGCAGATTATGCAATGTATCAAAATGCCTTTATTCTAGGATTACAAAAGAAGTACGACCAAAAGATAAAAACACTAACTACCCTTGCAACGAAATATACGAACGGAGATTATGCCGACGATGCCTACTACGAAATAGGACGTACTTATGTGGTACAAGAGAAAAATAATGAGGCTATTAATGCTTACCGCAAATTACAAAAACAGCATCCACAAAGCATATTAACCCGCAAGGCTTCACTTGAAATAGGAATGCTCTACAGCATTATGGGGCAAAACAACAACGCCATTCAATCGTACAAATACGTTGTAGAACAATACCCTACAAGTGAAGAGACAAGAGTGGCATTAGAAAGTTTGAAAAATTTGTATATAGAAGAAAATCGTGTTGACGAATACCTCGCTTATAGAGAGACGATGTCCGGCTCTACTATATCCACAATGGCACATAGCGAAGAAGACTCAATAAGTTTCCTCGCAGCTGAGAAAGTCTTCGCCCGCGGAGAATACGAAAAAGCCATTACATCGCTCAACAACTACATATATAAATATTGTGAAAACCAATCTTCCAACTGTATCTCCGCACAATATTACCTTGCAGAATCTTATTACAACCTGAAAAAATACGATAAAGCACTACTCTACTATGACAAACTCACATCATTAGAAGGCAACACCTATTATGAGAGTGCATTATTAAGAGCTTCAGGCATATCTTATGACATGAAGAATTTCAATGCTGCAAAAGACTATTTCGAAATGTTATTAACAGCAGCAAGCAATTCGGAAAACAGAGCAATAGCCCGACTGGGAGTGTTACGATGCAGCTATTTCACAGATCAATACCAGTCGACCATCTACATAGCAAACGAAATTATCAACGACGTATCATCAGACGTAAACACAATAAGAGAAGCAAGATATAACAGAGCAAAAGCATATATAGCTATAAATGAAACGTCGAACGCAGTATCCGACCTTAAAGAGTTGAGCACCGATATCTCGTATGAAACAGGAGCCGAATCAAAATATTTACTTGCTCAATATTATTTCGATAATAACGACAGTAATAAAGCGGAAAAACTCATAAACGAATTTATCGAAGAGGGCACATCGCACCAATATTGGGTGGCAAGATGCCTGCTCCTATATTCCGACATCTATCTGGCAAAAGGAGACCTATTCTCCGCAAAACAATTCTTACTCTCTATTCAAGAGAACTACAATGCCGATGATGACATACAAACGCTTACTACAGAGCGCATCAACGTAATTACAGAGAAAGAACAAGAAGGTATTATCAAATAAAAAATATATTCGTAAGATGAAAAAATACATAGCAACAATAATAGCATCCTTTGTATTCCTCTCGCTATTCGGGCAACAAACAGCAGAGAAACAAGACACTGCAATAATCGAGCGAGACATTCAGATTGAAAAAGAGTATACCCCCGACATCAAAGAGAGTAAGCGTACGAATATAGAATACAAAGCTCAAGAATATACTATCACACCAACCAATGTGAGCTATTCTACCTATTCAAATCAAGTAAACCCGAAATCTATATTCTACCCACTTGAAGCACAAAGTCAGAATGTGCTAAAACGTAAAGAGCCAAGTAAAGGATATGCCCTTATCGGAGCAGGATATTACCTTAATTGGGATGTGGAGTTTTTCTATCCGATAATCAAAAGCAATAGTACCGACTTATCCATATTCCTCGATCACGGCGCTTATTATGATATAAAGAAAAAGCCTTTTGACGACCATATCACTATAGACTCAAAATTTGAGATGAATTATAAACATCGTTTTAGAGGCAATCAAGAAATATATTCTACAATAAGATATGATAATAATTACTACTCTTATTATGGAGGTATAGACTCTATTCATCTCAATAAGACCGCCGAATCGCCTGCATGCGAAGAGAGAAACGACTCCTTATTACCCGAAATGCAATGTATACACAAAGTAAAAGCCGAGTTGGGATTACGCTCATTAGAGCCTATTGACGGGTGGAATTACAATGCAAACGTACGATATCGCGGAATGTTTCTTCAATACATGAATATACATGAGCATTTGATAGATGTAAACGGAGTATTATCGCACGCATTCGGAAAAAGCGACTTGGAAGTAGGGCTATCCGTATCATCCAATTTTTACAACAACGCCAAAGGATTAGACACGCTTTACAGATATGACAGAAGCAACGTAGATTTAGGACTTGCACCTGCCTATATAATGAGATGGAAAGATATAGATTTTCGATTAGGATTCAAGATATACTTCTCATTCATGAAAACGATGAAAGTCAATGCAATGCCTGACCTTCAATTAAATTACAACTACAAGAAACTGCTCAATGTATACGGCGGAGTAACCGGAGAATACGAAAATATCAGCAAATACGAATTACTGGAAACAAACAGATATTTCAATCCATATACCGATGTACAACAGAATCATTACGTACCGGTAAAACCATACTTGGGATTGATGATAAAGCCTGTAAACGGACTACTTATCAACGTATTTGCCGAATATAAATATGTAGTAAGTGAATATCAATTTGTAAACGAAGGCAGAATGTTCGTAGCACAGCAAAATGATTATTCGCACACAGTAAATGCAGGAGGAAGAATAAGTTATAACCTAAAAGATAAATACAACTTCTATGCTTCCGGCATATATCATTTATACATACCAATGAATATGTCATTATCAATAGTACACAAACCTGTAGTGGAAGCAACTGCCGGATTTAATATGAATCCATATAAAGGGTTAAATATTTACGGAGATTTCTATTTTGCCTTCGGCAGATGCTGGCACGATCCGACATCAGAATGGGGTTGGTCGAGAGAACTAATGTCTAACATCTACGATTTAAACATAGGCATATCATACCATATCAAGCCGGTAACAATATATTTGGAGGGTAAGAACATCTTAGGATTCTCCGACTATCTCAACTACGAAATATGGCACTCATACGCAGCAGAACGCAAAGTATCAATAGGAGCGAAATTTGAATTTTGAGTATAAGATATTTGTTGGAAAGCGAGCAAAAAAAATCGGGAAAATAAAAAAACACAAAAACATTTGGTAGAATAGAAATAAATACGTAACTTTGCAATCCGAAATTCGCACAGAGGTAACCAAGCAGTTCTACTAACTTACAGCGAGTTAGCGCCCTCACCTCCCCGTCTAAAACAAAATAAAAAATAATTATGTACGCAATTGTAGAAGTCTTAGGACAACAATTCAAAGTAGAAGCCGGACGCAAATTATTTGTGCACCGCATGGAAGAAGCCGAAAGAGGCTCACAAATTGAGTTAGATAAAGTTTTGTTGATTGACAACGAAGGCAACATCACAGTAGGAGCTCCAACCATAGAAGGAGCAAAAGTGGTAGCAGAAGTTGTATCACACGTACGTGGCGAGAAAGTTCTCGTATTCCACAAAAAACGTCGTAAAGGATACCGTAAATTGAACGGACATCGTCAAAACTTTACAGAGTTAATGATTAAAGAAATTAAAGCGTAAAACTATTAAAACACTAAAGAAATGGCACACAAGAAAGGAGTAGGTAGCTCAAAGAACGGTCGTGAATCAGAAAGCAAACGACTTGGCGTAAAAGTATTTGGTGGTCAGTTTGCAAAAGCAGGCAACATAATAGTTCGTCAACGTGGCACAGTACACAATCCTGGCGAAAACGTTGGTATGGGTAAAGACCACACATTATTTGCCCTTATCGATGGTATCGTTGTATTCCGCAAAAAACGCAACAATAGATCATACGTATCAGTAGAAGCAAAAAACTAATTTAGCTTCTCATTAATCAAGATACTCAAAAAAAAGAGGATATACATTATGTATATCCTCTTTTTTTGCAACCGGGAATTGATAGATATGTAAAAAAACAAATACAATAATTATCAAAATCAAGTTGTTTCTATTCCAAAAATAATTCAATATGCATTTTATGCATCATCATATTGTAAATTTTCATCCATTTACACGAGTATCTGCAATAAAATTTATATCTTTGTAATCAAATAATAACAATTCTTTCAAGGGGAATTATTTTTAATAAGAGTAATCTAAAACGATAGCACTAGAAGAAAAATATTTTTTAACTCCGTTAAAGCTAACACTTCAACAAATAATGAGGTGACGGTATATACCGAAAGAGGCAATAAGGAAAGTTTTTAACTTTTACATACCATCTTGGCTAACAAATATCTACATTATATTCTTTGTAGATTGATTTACAAGATATCAAATAACTATCAATATAAACAAAATATGAATTATCCTCTAATTTCAGAATACATAGAAGCCATACGCTTCGCAGAAGACAACTTTGATAAGTTAAGCAACCTTCGACCTGTGCTTGACGCTAATGGCAATCCCGTTATGTCAAATGGAAACTTTGCTGTCGTGTTCAAAATGAAAGACATAGAAACGGAAAAAGTGTATGCTGTCAAATGCTTTACCCGTGAGCAAGAGGAAAGAGAGGAAAGATATCGAGAAATCATAAAAGTATTGGAACAAATCAAGTCGCCATATTTCGTATCGACTCAATATTATAACAAGGAGTTATTTGTTGACACTTCACAAAGTGATGAAACAGAGTTTCCTGTGCTTGTTATGGATTGGGTGGAAGGCGTACCCCTCGATGAGTATATGAAATCCATTGCTGACAACCAATTCTATCGTGAGCTGTTAGCAAACCGATTCCAGAAGCTCGTATGTTGGCTTTTGCCTCAACCTTTTGCACATGGAGACATAAAGCCTGACAATATTATAGTAAAAGAAGACGGGAGTATTGTTTTGCTTGATTACGATGGAATGTTTGTATCGGCACTAAGAGGACAAGAAGCCTTGGAAAACGGAACTCCTTTGTATCGACATACAGGTCGCAAATCTTCATTCTTCAATGAATACATAGACGATTATGCTGCAGTATTGTTATTACTGCTCCTGAAAGTAAATGCTATTACGACTATAGATATAGACGATTATTTGACGGATAATTCGGCTGAATTTTTAAGACGTTTGGAAGATTATCTGAATCATTCTGTAATAGCACCGTTACTATCTGCATACATTATGGTCTCAACATTCGGCAGACTTGACAGAGGGCAAGTTTCTTGTATGTTATCGGATAATTCCGATTACAATTATGACAAAGTGTCGGCTTTGCAGGATTTAGCTTGCAAAGGCGATACGGTAGCTATGATTGAATTGGGTAACTTATATACTATTGGCACTTATGTACCTAAAAGTACTTCAAAAGCAATGCAATGGTACATATTAGCAAAACTATTAGGAAATGTTGATGCCACCTGCGGTTTATGTAAATCTATTTATAATAATACAGATTTTGAAGTAAAAAACGAAATTATTCAAAATCAATTGAGGAGATCTATGGTGAACTTTGCATATTGTCGCGAGGGTGAGAGGTTTCACTCAGACGAAAATTATGAATCTGCTTTTTATTGGTTTAAGAAGGCTGCAGATATGGGAGAATCTACCTCGCAAAGAAGATTGGGATTATGCTACTATTATGGAGATGGTGTAGAAAAGGATATTGCAAAGGCTGTGTACTGGTGGCGGAAAGCAGCAGAAGCAGGGGATTCTGATGCTCAATATAATTTAGCAGATTGCTATTATAAGGGGGAAGGCGTGGAAAAGGACTTCTCAAAAGCCGTATATTGGTGGCAAAGAGCTGCCGAGGCTGGGGAATCTACTGCTCAATGTAATTTATCCCTTTGCTATTATAAAGGTGAAGGAATAGAAAAGGATTTCTCAAAAGCCGTGTATTGGTGGCAAAGAGCTGCCGAGTCTGGGGAATCTACTGCTCATTATAATTTAGCCCTTTGCTATTATAACGGGAATGGCGTAGGAAAAGATTTGACAAAAGCAGTGTATTGGTATCAGAAAGCAGCAGAAGCAGGTAACTCTAATGCTCAATATTGTTTAGCAGTTTGCTATTATAACGGGAATGGCGTAGGAAAGGATTTGTCAAAAGCAGTGTATTGGTATCAG
>JAEDFN010000089.1 GCA_016292775.1 Paludibacteraceae bacterium | reverse complement strand
AAGCGGACAAAGAGGTTTATGAGTTATATGATTCTTTCGTTCAAAGGGTGTTAGTCAGACCAGAATTGACTTTAAGCATGCGTAGATATTTGCCTGATAATCAAAACGTCATTTTAATTGGTGATATATATGAAGGCGGCAAATTAAAAATGCTGCAAATTAAAGGTATTCAATTTATAGATGCATCTATGTCTTCACCTAATGACATGATTGCTAATGAACAGGTTTGTAATTCTTTTGAGCGAAATACATGGTCTATCAGCCATGTTGATTATAACGATACATTAAACATTCATTCAACACTCTGAGAGACTTCTTGGCGAGCATTAGAGATTATTTTATTGATTGGAGATATTCCTACGATTCAGGTGCTTTAAACGTTAATTTGAACACCTTATCAGATGTTCTTAATATATTTGAAGATTACTCATTGAAAAAGTTTATACCTATATCAGGATTGATAACAATATCTTCAGCAAGTGATGGTCAAAGTATGAGCATTGATGATTTTGATGACATCATAAAGAATTAAGGGTGCGTTAAATCGTTACAAGGGTGCGTAAATCCAGTCAAGGGTGCGTGATTTTGCCTAAGGGTGCGTAAAATTCGGTCAGGGGTGCGTAATTGTATCAAAATAGGTAATCGCAGCCATAAAGAAACCATAATATTGATACGAAAATTATCAGTATTATGGTTTTTTTATTGCAAAAATAGAGGTATTTTGCCATTTTTCATAGGTTTTATAGCAAAAATTGAGGCATTCTGGGATAGTTTCGTCCTTGCAAGCCTTTTTTTGTTTTTAGCCGTAAAATACAAATCGTTCATTTTATACCCCTTTCGTTCAATTTATGGGGTATCGTTCAATTATTGATTCGCTTAAAAAATTATTGATTTCTAATAGATTATGTGATATAATAAACTCACTGATAAATAAGAATTTGACGGTGAGTGAAGTTAAGCAGATTGCCTTCTTTTCATCCGTTGCCAACTGATATATCCGTAAATATCATTAAACAGAAATGCAACGAAGCAGACAACCACGGAGATATATCGTATATCAGCAAGACTCGCCAACACCCATAAAACGATCAAAACAATATCGTTAGCGGCATACGCCAATGCAAAGCTCGGACATCTGCGAAAAGTGAGATACACAGCGAGAAAGCTCGTTGTTACCGATATAGTGCTTGGTATGATATTAGCGGTGTTGAAATATTTGAGAATGAAATAGAACGCCACCGTAACGATTAAAGAAAGCAGCCACATCAGAAGCTGTTCGCCCTTGCCGATGCTATTCACCTTGACTTCTGCCTTATTTCCTTTGTACGGATTTTTCAGCCACGCAATGAGAGCGAAAATAGCCATCGGCACGGTCATTCCGAGGTATGTAATCATTTCACCGTAATAGGCGAAGGTATAGGAAATAATGCCATAGAGCAAGCTGAAAGCAATCATAAGAGCTTGACCTACAGGGTTACCCTTTGCATTGAAGATCAGCGAGGTTACTCCAATAAGAGATGCAACAAGAGTCAGATAACTTTCACGGTCAAAAATGCAAAACGACACAATAATAAAAATGACGGATACCGACCATAAGATAAGCTCCATCTTGGAAAAATACGCAAACAGTTTTTTCATACAAACCTCCAAAAAAAAATAAGCATCCGCATACACATCTTCTAAGACCTAACGATGTGTAAACGAATGCAAACGCATTGTACTACCCGGTGGCAGTTATAATTTTCTTAATTATATCACAATCAAAGCTAAATGTCAAGAAAAACAAATTCCAATTTGTCTAACAGACATGGGTGCAAACTCTTATAGTGAAATGCAACCATAAATCTAAAAAATGCACCCATTGCAAAGTGGTGTCAAAATTTTAGATTACTCACAGACAAAAATAAAACGAACCTTTTCGGGTTCGTTTTTTTTATACTTTTTTCCGCCGTTTACCGCTTCCGTGCTGTACATGCTTTATTTCAGGTGAAAATCGCCACATATGTTTTTTCTCCGGAAAGCGATTTTATTATATCACCGTCTAAGTATAAACGCAACGTTTGAAAAAAAAAGATTTTTTTATTTTACTTCGATTTTACTTCGGCTTGCTTACGGATTTTACTACGGCGCATTAGAATGGCGGTGTAGTCGAAAGACGAAATAAAAAACGAAATTTTAAAGGAGAAAAAAAGATGAAAAAGTTTTTTGGTTTACTTA
>JAEDFN010000088.1 GCA_016292775.1 Paludibacteraceae bacterium | reverse complement strand
TCACCCCGATAAAGGCGCGGTATTGTTAACGACGGGGGAATTTGAGTTTCGGGAACATTTTTCGGATACGCACCAAATAATCGGAGATATTGCTGCCTGCAACAACCATAGAAACGGCAACTATTATCAACACAAGGCCGATACATTCGCGCACGGAGAGGGTTTCTCCAAAAATTGTAATACCGAAAATTACGGCTGTTACCGGCTCTAAAGCTCCGAGTATGGCGGTGGGTGTAGGACCGATATATTTGATGGCATACGTGGTGCATACAAGCGAGATAATAGTAGGGAAAACAGCGAGTGCCACCAAATTTAACCATAGATAAGGGCGCGTAGGGAGAGTTATTGCACCTTGAAACAAGAGCACTCCCGTGAGCAAAATAGAGCCGAAAAAGAGTACGTATAATATTACTTTAATAGTAGGTACCCTATTCAGTGTGGATTTATTCATCAATACAATATACACCGCATAAGATAGAGATGAGGCAAACACTAATAAAGTACCTGTTGCACTGAGTGTTGTGCCGTCTTCCGCCTTATAGAGCAGAGCAATACCCGTCAATGCAAGTATCAAACAAAGCACTATCTGCACCGACAACTTCTCTTTAAAGAAAAACACCATGATAAATGCCACGATGATAGGATAAACGAAAAGGAGTGTAGATGCAATGCCTACATCCATATATAAGTAACTCTTAAAGAGCGTAATAGAAGATATTGCCATGAGCAAGCCGAGCACTGAAAGTGGAAATATCTGCTTGCGCTCGACGGCAAAACCATGACCTCTGAAATAAAGCAATAATGCCAACATCGGAATGGCAAAAATATATCTGAAAAAAAGTACGGATATAGGCTCCATTCCATCGGAATATAACGGCAATGCAAATAGCGGATTCATTCCGTATGTGATAGCGGAAATTGCTCCAAAAAGGTATCCTTTCGCTTTATCATTCATAGATAACAGAATTTATATTGTTTAAAAAAAAAGAGTGTAAACCAAAAGATTTACACTCTTTATGGTATGACATCTCTTATCACTTCTTCTAAATTTCTCATTATTGAGATATTAAAAGAGTGGATAAATAAAAAAATAATTATTTTTTTGTATTACAAAGGTAATAATTTTTCGGCAAGCAAAAAAATAATAATTATTTATTTATATTATGCCGAAATATTTTTCAAAAAATACCTTCAACTTCTCTATCACAGTTTTCTTTTTCTCCTGTCTGTTGCCATCACCACCGAAGCGGGACATCGCCGGGAGTATCTTGTCTATGTCTGTTCCTGTTGTGCGTATCACTCCATCACGGAAAGCATTATCTACGAACTTGGCGGTTTCGTCTGCTTTCAAGTTCTCGCTTGTGATAATTTCATTCAGGTCGTCCGACTTACGCTGCTTTACATACGCTTCCCACGCCTCATCAACATCAGTATCGGTATTGACACTTGCAACGAAATCCTCAATGAGTTCTTTCTTGCTTCTCAACTGCATACTTGCACTTACCGCCTTTCTGATATTAACGAGTATCTCCTTGTTCTTACAATTACTATCGTGGTAGTTTTTCACCAAAAGCAATATGTAGTCAATATTTATTTCAACCTGCCTTATCAATTCGGTTTCAAATATGATGTCATCATTGACCACTTCTTTTTCACCCTTACCTCTTTTTCTCCATTTATCTTTCAAGTCAAGGTAGTTGCTCTGATAGTCCTGCATCTGTCCATCTGATAGCAATTGCTGACCTTCAAATTGGTCAAATGATTGCAACACATTTATAGATTTCAACAGACTACCAAAGAGAGTAATGAAACGTCTTTCCTCCTCTTCGCCGAGAGGTTTGTATCCATCCGGGAACTGCTCTTGTAATTCTTCCACCAGTTCCTTATATCCATAGCAATGCTTACCACTGTCGGCATCGTATCCTTCATAGTATGATTTGAAATCTTTGAGTAGAACAATGCTCGCAGCATCCTTATCACCGAACCGAGCAATCGCATCATCAGTCGCTTGTTGGAGGTTGCGGAAACAAACAATATTACCGTAGGTCTTCACCGAGTTGAGTATGCGGTTGGTTCTACTATATGCCTGTATAAGTCCGTGTTGTTTAAGGTTCTTATCTACGAACAGAGTGTTAAGTGTGGTGGCATCAAATCCTGTCAAAAACATATTGACCACTATCAACAAATCCACTTGTCTGTTCTTCATTCGTAGCGACAAGTCTTTGTAGTAGTTTTGGAACTTATCGCTTGAAGTATCGTAGTTGGTTGAGAACATCCGGTTGTAGTCCTTGATAGC
>JAEDFN010000050.1 GCA_016292775.1 Paludibacteraceae bacterium | reverse complement strand
TGGGAAATTTAGCCATTATTAAAAGCTAAAATTTTGAGTAACACAAATTAAATTTTAAATTCGAAAAATGAAAACATTCTCTCTTAAAGGTACTATCCGTACCGACTTAGGAAAAAAAGCTGCAAAAGCTATCCGTGCTAATGATAGCATTCCTTGCGAACTTTATGGAAACGCAGAAAATGTTCACTTCACTTGTACTGCTTCTGCTATTCGTAAATTGGTTTATACTCCTGAAATATTCGTTGTTGACCTCGACATCGATGGTAAAGTATGCAAAGCCGTTATGCGTGAAATTCAATTCCACCCGGTTTCTGATAAAGTAATGCATATCGATTTCCTTCAAGTTACAGAAGATAAACCTATCGTTATGGAAGTTCCTGTTCGCCTCGAAGGTCTCGCACAAGGTGTACGTGCCGGTGGTAAATTAAGCCTCGATATGCGTAAACTTCGCGTTAAAGCTTTGTATAACAATATTCCTGAAGTGCTCGTTATCAACGTTGAAAACCTCGACCTTGGTAAAACTATCCAAGTTCGCGCCCTTCAATTCGATAACCTCGAAATCCTTAACGCTCCTAATGCAGTGGTTTGTGCAGTTAAACTTACTCGTGCTGCTCGTGGTGCTCAAGCAAAAGCAAATTAATTCTTTTGATTATTAAAACTTATGAAATTTTTAATTGTCGGGTTAGGCAATATCGGTTCCGAATATGCTCACACCCGCCACAATATAGGTTTCGACACATTGGACGCTTTCGCACAAGCGTCCAATGCTGTTTTTACCGATAAGCGTTATGGCGCTATCGCGGAGGTTAAACTTAAAGGTCATCAACTAATCCTTTTAAAACCTTCAACTTATATGAATCTTAGTGGAAATGCCGTTCGTTATTGGATGCAACAAGAAAAAATTCCTGTCGAGCAGCTTCTCGTTGTCGTCGACGACCTTGCACTCCCTTTCGGTACACTCCGTTTAAAACCAAAGGGTAGTGATGCAGGCCATAACGGATTGAAGAATATTCAAGAACTTATCGGCACACAGGCATACCCTCGCTTGCGATTCGGTATAGGTAACGATTTCCCTCAAGGTGGTCAGATAGACTATGTGCTTGGTAAAATCCCGGCAGAACAACAACAATGTAAGGAAGAGCGTATTGCAATAGCTTGCGAGATAATAAAAAGTTTTTGCCTTGCCGGTATTCAAATTACTATGAACCAATTCAATAATAAATAGCAATGCCTTCGGATATTCGCGTAGATAAATGGCTGTGGACTATGAGGTTGTTTAAAACTCGCTCCGTTGCAGCTGAGGCATGTAAAAAGGGTAGGGTATTTATCAATGGTGTAGCACTAAAACCTTCTCATTTAGTGCGTGTTGGCGACGTTATTCAAGTAAAAAGACCTCCTGTGATTTTCTCTTATAAAATTATCGATATTACAAATAATAGAGTAGGTCCTAAATTGGTGGAAAACTTTATGACCCAAGTTACTTCTCGCGATCAACTCGAACTGTTGGAAATGCTGAAATTGGATAAAGCAAACGCGAGAGCAAAAGGCCTTGGACGTCCTACTAAAAAAGAACGTCGTAGCCTCGATGAATTTATCGATGATACCCCTTTCTTTGTCGATGACGACGACTGGGATTTCGACGAAGATTAGGTGATGATAGTTTTTGATTTTTTTATATTTAACCTTTTCCCCTTCGAAAAAATTTTTATAAATTTGCACGCTTATTAATGTAGTAATTTTTCTAATTATGTCTAATCAAGAACCTAAGAAAATTGAAATAGAATTACCTGAAGAGTTAGCTCGTGGTACCTATTCCAATTTAGCTATAGTAGCCCACTCTACTTCTGAAGTAATACTCGATTTTATCAGTGTTATGCCAAATACTCCAAAACATAAGGTGTGCTCTCGTATCGTTATGACACCTGAAAATGCAAAAAGATTGCTCTTGGCTTTACAAAAAAATATTGCCGATTACGAAAATGCTTTCGGTACAATCGATCTGAATAAGGGTAATACTTATATCCCTCCAATGTTTGGCGGCGCTGAAGCGTGAATTCCTTATTGACAAATATAAAAAAGGCTATCGCTGATAATATCTCCGCAAAATTTCTTGTGGCAGTAAGCGGTGGTCCCGATTCTGTAGCACTATTACATGCAATGTATAAATTGCAATGTAGTTGTGCTGTGGCTCATTGCAATTTTCACCTTCGTGGCGAGGAGAGCGATAGCGATGCCTTGTTGGTCAAAAAGCTGGCTGTTACTTACGGCTTTACCTTTCATAGTGTAGATTTCGATACAATAAATTTTGCAAAAGATAATCACCTTTCTATTGAGATGGCTGCTCGCCGATTGAGGTATGATTGGTTTGATGAATTGGTGAATGAATATAAGTATGATTTCATCGCCATCGCTCATAATGCAAACGATAATGTAGAAACTTTTTTCCTCAATTTATTGCGTGGCACCGGTATTAAAGGGCTATGTGGGATTCCCGAAAAACGAAATAATATTATTCGTCCGATGATTGATGTCACGAGAGATGAAGTTATGGATTATATTTCTCAAAATAATCTGGAATATCATATCGATAAAACCAATAATGACACCGTTTATACACGCAATTTTATAAGACACAATATCTTACCTCAATTTATTTCTCTCAATCCTTCTTTCCTAAGTACAATGTTATCTACCCAAAAAAGGCTCTCTAATATCTCCGATTTGGTGGATGATTTCTCTAATACATTGTATAGTAAGGCTGTTGAAGAAAAAAATGATATTATAAAATTAAACCTTTCTTTACTCCCTCAGTCAAATGCGAGGAGAGAAGTTCTTTTTAAATGGCTTTCTCCGTTTGGGTTCTCTTCTGATGATATTGCTACAATGGCTGATTTCGAGAAACTCCAACCCGGCAAGCATTTCTTTTCCGATAATAGGGTTGCTTTAATAGATCGTAATGAAATTATTATTGCTCCTAAAGAGGATTTAGTGCCGGATAATTCTGTTTACAATATCACTTCTGATATACATTATCCTATAAATCTTATTTTAAAAACCATAGATATCAACGATTTTATTTTAGATAAAAATCCTGATGTCGCCTGTCTTGATGCCGACAAATGTAAAGGTCATTTTACTTTAAGGCATTGGAAAAAAGGCGATTTTTTCTATCCTTTCGGCTCGTTAGGTAAAAAGAAATTGAGCGACTTTTTTTCCGACAGTAAATTATCTCTTATAGAGAAGAATAAAGTGTGGCTTTTTTGCGTTAATGATGAAATAGCTTGGGTTGTCGGAATGAGAATAAGCGGGAAATTTGCGTTGACTTCTAATACCAAAAAAGTATTGAAAATATCATTAAATTAACTATATATGAGAAAATTTTTAGGAATAATTTTATCCTTAGTCATCTTGGCTTCTTGTGCTTCTGTCAAGAAAATAGATTATCAAATGCCTTTGCAAGTATCACTTGTAAAACAAATTAAAACAAACAATACTTTCCGTATGCTTTGGTTTGATTATATTACAGAGGCAAACCAATATCAATCCATTAAAAATTACACTCCTTCAGAGAAATTTATTGCTCATTACTCTTTGGTAAAAGAGAAGAAGAATGTAATAGTGCCTTTATTGCTCCAAATTGATAAAGATTTCGATTACAAGCAGTTGGATAATTTAGGTGCTTCTTATTCCAAAACCTCCGACGAAATAATTTCTGTTCGTTTCCCGGTAAAATATTTACCTTCTCTATTGCAGATGAAGAATGTATCTTATATAGAATATCAAAATAATGTTGAATTAAGATTATATTAACCTACAATAAAATCTATTTTATGAAGAAACTTTTTTTACTTTCTTTTTCACTATGCTTTGTAGCTCTTTTTTCAATGGCACAAAGTAAGTTGTCTAATTCCATGAGATTAAAACTTTTAGAACAGAGTGAAACCTCAATCCAAAAAGCTAATTCTCAAGAATCGCAAAAAGTAGAGGCCTTTATTCATTTTAATGGCGATGTAGACCTCGCATTATTAGAGCGTTATAATGTGGAAGTTCATTCCGTTTTCCATGATTTGGGAATAGTAACTGCTTATATCGACTTGTCGTCAGTAGAGGCATTGGCTGCAGAATCATCTATTAAAGAGATAGAAGCTTCTACTCCGATGTATACTCGCCTCGATCAGGCACGCAAAATAGCTCATGTCGATGAAATACATCGTGGTGATGGTAGCTTAAATAATGTACAATATAAAGGAAAAGATGTAGTAGTAGGTGTATATGATGTCGGCTTCCAATATACTCATGCCGCTTTCCGTGATCCGGAAAATACTGCCAATACCAGAATTAAAAGAGTGTGGGAGCAGTCTACAAAATCAAGCAAATATCCTGTGCCATCAGGCTTTAATTATGGTTTCGAACTCTCTACTCAAAGCCAAATCTTTGAGCGTCAATATGATGCTCGCTTAACCGATGCTATCGGTCACGGCTCTCACGTAGCAGGTATTGCTGTCGGTGGTGATATGGATAGAATTTATTATGGTGCCGCCCCTCAAGCCGATATCGTATTAGTTTCTGCCGATATGACAAGTAATGCTAGTGTTTCCGATGCTATTAAATATATTTTCGATTACGCAACATCTGTCGGTAAACCTGCCGTTGTCAATCTCAGTATGGGGTCTCATTCAGGTCCTCACGATGGTACTTCTACTTTAGATAGATTGATGGATAATCTTCAAGGTCCCGGTAGAATTATCGTCGGTTCCGTCGGTAATGAGGGCGAAGATAAATTTCACGCTTCCAGATCTTTTTCTGAGCAAGACTCTATCCTTAAAACTACTATCAAATTCTTAGACTTAAGTTATAAATACTCAACTATAGATATCTGGGGTGATGTGGATAAAGATTTTGAATATCAAGTAGTGTTGGTTCAAAAAACTAATAACAGTTTATTGTATGCTTCTCCTTTCTATAAAGCAAGTGTAGATACTTCCATGTCTATTAAACCTGTTGCATATCATAGTGTAGTTGCAGATAGTATTATTGCAGATGCAAAAGTTAGTATCGTTGCTCAAAAAAATGCAAATAATAATAAATACAATGTAACTGTCAAGACGTACGTTACCAAGATGCCGAATTATGGCTATTATATAGGAGTTGTCATAAAAGCTAAAGAGGGTACTGTACATATGTGGGCAGACGATTATCTTTCAGGCTTGTCAAATAATAACATAACAGGCTGGGATGATGGTGATGCCGTTAGCAGTATGGGAGAAATCGGTGGTACGGGAAATAGAATCATCTCTGTAGGTGCTTTGGTTAGCCGTGCTTATAATAGCTCAAATCCTTATAATCACTTGGCAGGATTCTCTTCTAAAGGTCCAACCCCTGACGGTCGTGTGAAACCGGATATTACCGCTCCGGGTTGCTACCTGATTTCTGCAATACCTAACACAAACAGAGTCGTTAAATCTTCTACTTTCGATGAAGCTCTGAACTTTACGTTTAATGGCGAAACTCAGTATTATGCTTATATGCAAGGTACTTCAATGTCGTCGCCTTTCGCTGCCGGTGTTATCGCTACTTGGCTTCAAGCCGATCCTACTCTTACTCCGGAACGCCTTCGTGAAGTGTTTGCCAAAACTTCTATAAGAGACGAATTTACCGGTAATATTTGCCCGAATAATGATTTCGGTTATGGTAAAATAAATGCAAATGCCGGTTTGCTTTACGTTCTCGGTAAAACCACTGCTAATGATATCGTTGATGCAGAGTCGGCTAACTCCATTATCGTATATCCAAACCCTTCTGCCGGTGAGGTTAATGTAGGTTTCCTTGGTTCTGACTCTAACATTAATATATCTATCTATTCTGTAGATGGTAAATTAGTTTATTCTCAATCAATAGGTAATGTATTGCCGGGCGATAGTGAAATTATTAACTTGTCAAATGTAAACAACGGTGTATATATTGTTCGTGTTCAAGGAGAAAATACACTTCAATCACATCGTTTGTTGATTTCTAAATAACCCTAATTTGTTTAGCTTAGACAAACATTTTTCAATAGGTGATATTACCATCATCGTTTCCGTAACAAATAATCATTGTTACTATGGAAAAAAAGATGGTAATATCATCTTTCTTTTTATGCCCGAAAGTAAAGTGAATACTATCGGAAATCAAAGTACACAAAAAGCACTGAAATTATTATTGTCGAAGATATTGATTAATGAAGCGAAAAACGAGTTCCCAACTATTGCGGCAGAGTGGGCTGATAAAACAGGGCTTCATTATAATGTGTTGAGAATAAAAAGAGTAAGTTCCAGGTGGGGCTCTTGCTCTTCTTTGAATAATATAAACCTTTCTTGTTATTTACTATTGTTGCCAAGGCACCTTATCGACTACGTCATAGTTCATGAATTATGCCACTTAAAACACCGAAATCACGGTCCTCAATTTAAATCTTTATTACATAGTTATTTCCCATTATGGCGTGTATATGAAGAAGAAATGAAAGTGGCAGCACGTAAACTTTATTGGTTGATGTTTTAATTGAAAATATTGCCTTTTTTTTGTTTTTTATTTGTACCTTTGTAATTGTAAAAATAATCGATTTTTGAAATCTTAATTTATTGATAATTATATGGCTTCACAAGAAGATGTTTTTAAAAAACTTGTTTCGCATTGTAAGGAATACGGATTTGTTTTCCCTTCAAGCGAAATTTATGATGGTTTGGCCGCAGTTTATGATTACGGACAAAATGGTGTTGAACTAAAGAATAACATAAAAAAATATTGGTGGGATAGCATGGTACTTCTTCATGAAAATGTAGTAGGTATTGATGCCGCCATTTTTATGCATCCTACTACATGGAAAGCTTCCGGTCACGTAGATGCTTTTAATGACCCTCTTATCGATAATAAAGATAGTAAGAAACGCTATCGTGCCGACGTACTTATCGAAGATTTGATTGCAAAATATGACGAAAAGATAGATAAAGAGTGCGAAAAAGCAGCCAAGAAGTTTGGCGACTCTTTTGATAGAGAGATGTTTTGCGCTACAAATGGCCGTGTAAAAGAGTATGTAGAAAAAAGAGATGCTATTCATAGCCGTTTTGTAAATGCTATGGAGGCTAACGACCTTGCGGAATTAAAACAGATTATTGTTGATAACGAGATAGTATGCCCGATTTCAGGTACAAAGAATTGGACTGATGTGCGCCAATTTAATCTTATGTTCTCTACCGAGATGGGCTCAACGGCAGATGGAGCCATGAAGGTTTATCTCCGCCCGGAAACAGCTCAAGGTATTTTTGTCAACTTCCTTAATGTGCAGAAAACCGGTAGATTAAAAGTGCCTTTCGGTATCTGCCAAATAGGTAAGGCTTTTAGAAATGAGATTGTTGCCCGTCAGTTTATTTTCCGTATGCGCGAGTTTGAACAAATGGAAATGCAATTCTTCGTTCGCCCGGGTGAAGAGTTAAAATGGTTTGAACATTGGAAACAGTTCCGCCTCCGTTGGCACAAAGCTCTCGGCCTTGGCGATGAGAAGTATCGCTTCCACGACCATGAAAAACTCGCTCACTATGCTAATGCCGCTACAGATATAGAGTTCCAAATGCCTTTCGGATTTAAAGAGGTGGAAGGTATACATTCTCGTACCGATTTCGACTTGTCAAGTCACGAGAAATATTCCGGAAAGAATATCAAATATTTCGACCCGGAAATTAACCAAAGTTATACCCCTTACGTTATAGAAACTTCTATCGGCGTCGACCGTATGTTCCTCTCTATCATGTCGGCAGCTTATTGCGAAGAGCAACTCGAAGGCGGTGATAGTCGCGTGGTGCTGAAATTACCTCCAGTACTTGCCCCTATCAAGGCTTGTGTTATGCCTCTTGTTAAAAAAGATGGACTACCGGAAAAAGCGCGCGAAATTTTGAATAGCCTTAAGTTCGACTTCAAATGCTCTTACGATGAGAAAGATTCTATCGGTAAACGTTATCGCCGTCAAGATGCTATCGGTACTCCTTTCTGTATTACTGTAGACCATCAAACTATTGAAGATAACTGCGTTACTATCCGTTATCGCGATACTATGCTTCAAGAACGCGTCGAAATCGATAAATTACACTCTATCATCGCCGACGCCGTTAATATGAAGAATTTATTTAAGAAAATTGTTAATCAATAATATTTTTAAGCCAATCATAGAAGTGTTTTACCTTCTGTGATTGGCTTTTTTTATAGATATGAAAATCACTAATTTAGCAGACAATAATACTATTTTAAATCACTTTGTAAGTGAGTTGAGAGATGTAGATATTCATAACGACTCAATGCGATTTCGTAATAATATCGAAAGAATAGGACAGATATTGGCTTATGAAGTGAGTAAATCATTGCAATATACTAATGCAGATGTAGTTACACCTCTCGGCGTTGCAAAAACGTGCCATGTCGAAGATAATATCGTGGTAGCGTCTATTTTACGTGCCGGTCTCCCTCTTCATAATGGCATCTTGTCTTTTTTTGATAAAGCGGAGAATTGTTTTGTTTCTGCCTATAGAAAATATATCAACGAAAAAGAATTTGATGTTCATGTAGAGTATATCGCTTCTCCCTCTTTAGATGGAAAAACGGTTATCCTTGCCGACCCGATGTTGGCTACGGGCTCTTCTATGGAACTGGCTTATAAAGCATTGCTTACCCATGGCACCCCAAAAAAAGTTATCATCTGCTCGGTAATTGCAAGCCAATATGCAATTGATTATGTTTCAAAACATCTCCCTGCTGATATTTGTGAGGTCTATACCGCAGTTATAGATCCCGATTTGAACGAACATGCATATATTGTTCCGGGGCTTGGTGATGCCGGTGACCTTGCTTTTGGCGAAAAATTAAGTCGATAAATTATTCTCGTCTATGAACAATCGTACTTTCATTTTCATATCGCTTTTTGTTGCTCTCATTCTTGCATCGAATAGTGCTTCTGCCCAAAATAGCCCCGGATTGATGTATTATAATGCCGATTCGTTTAGAATTATCAATAAAGGGTTTGAAGATACGGAATTGACCTATTCTCGTTTGCCGCTATACCTCAAAGATTCCGTTCGTACCGACCTGTGGAATCGTGGCTTGTGCAGTAGCGGTATCGGCATTCGTTTCTCTTCGAATTCAACAAAAGTGGCTATAAAATACACCTTATTATGGGATTTCCATATGAATCATATGGCGGATACCGGGATAAAAGGGGCTGATTTATATCTGTTGGAAAAGAATGGAGTGTGGAGGTACGTCAATTCCGTTCGCCCTAAAGATAATAATAAAGAATTAAAACAAAATGAGAAGGTACTCGTTGATAATCTGGATGGAAATACTCATGAATTTCTGATTTATCTGCCTTTGTATGATGGTGTTACAGAGATGTATATAGGGGTCGACAGCGCGGCGATATTGTCTATGCCTACCGTTGATAACCCTCGTAAAAGCAAAAAAATAGTGATGTATGGAACCAGTGTTCTTCAAGGTGGCTGTGCTTCGCGTACCGGTATGGTGGCAACTAATATCATCCAACGCGAATTAAATTGCGAAGTTATAAATTTAGGCTTTAGTGGCGAGGGTAAAATGGACTCTTGTATTGCTCGTGCTATCGGTTCTATCTCTGATATCGATGCTATTGTTATCGACCCTGTGCCGAATTGCACCGAAAAAATGTGCGACACCCTTACCTTCGGCTTTGTTGATATCCTTGCAAAATTATGCCCCGATATCCCTATAATAATGGTTGAAGGGGCAATATATACTTATGCTGAATACGACTCCTTTTTTAATAACTATTTGCCGAAAAAGAATGAGGCATACTATAATAACTATAAAAAATTGAAAAGAGCCGGGCATAAAAATATTATCTATGTAACCTCTGATAATTTATACGGCTCTGATGGTGAAGGTACTGTCGATGGTATTCACTTCACCGATTATGGTTTTCGAAAGTACGCCGATAAATTGATTAAAGTACTCCGCCCGATTATTAAATAGTGGATACTATGGCTTTATACCATTGATAATCAATGTTATTATCTCGTTTTTCCTGTGCTCGATAAAGTCGGTTGTTACCGAATTTTCACTACCTATAAATTGTGTAATAATAGGTTGTGAAATAAAGGTGAAGGCTGTTAGTGATATTATGTTTATAATTAAATCAGTAGGTTCTATTTTACGAATATTACCGCACTCTATTTCTTTGTTTATCAAGGCGCAAAAATTTTTGTACAATTCTATTCTTTTAGGATTTCCAAGGATAAAATCATGTATGAATTTTCGCCTTTCCGGTTTGGTAAGTAATTCATTTATAATAAGTATGGGTAACTTCGGATTGTTTTCAAGTGTGGTGAAATAAGAGTCGATACCCGCTTTTATCTTATCATTTAGAGTGCTCTTATCAAACAGCGGGCTTGATAATAATATCATTAAGTCTTCAAATTTCTTATAAAAAATCTGTTGAAATAAATTTTCTTTCGTTCTGAAATAATAGTGTATTAGTGCCTGATTACAACCGACTTTTTTGGCAATGTCTGTTGTACTCGTAGAGTCAAAACCTTTGTCCATAAAGATTTTTTCGGCTACATCAATTATTTTTTGCTCCAGATTCTGCTCTTTCATATTACTTGTTTTGATGAGTTTTTTTTGCATTCTCTACCATAAAGTGTAGACGATTAAAGATATTTGCGTCGGAAGTGCTTCCGTCAAAATCGAGGAATAGAAGGTTGAGGTATGGGTATTCTTCTTTTAATTTTTTCTCTATTCCTTTAGAAATGATATGGTTTGCAATACATCCGAAAGGTTGTACGCTGACGATATTATTTACTCCGCTATGTACTAATTCTCCTATCTCACCCGGTAGAAGCCATCCCTCTCCAAAATCTGCTGCCATACATATCGCTCTGCCTGCATATTCCGACAATTTGAAAATTGAAGCAAGGGGATGATAATATTTGAAACATTCACATTGTTTGTCCATCTTGCGGGCACAACGCATAATGTATTTATGTATATTGTCGGTGATAAAAGTCGGCACCGTCTCCTTTTTTATATACAATTTTCTGTTTACATGGTTGTTTACAATGCTCGTCAAGAAGAAGTTAGTAAGCGAAGGAGGAATCACGTCAAGGCCCTGCTCTATGAGCCATTCAGTAACGAATTTGTTGCTGAAGCCATTATATTTTACATAAATCTCCCCTACAAGTCCGATTTTAGGAAGGTCTTTGTCGACAATATTGTTTGAAAATTCTATTGCAGCCTCATGTAGTAATGTTACAAGCCCTTTAGTATCTTTTCGAAGTACGATAGGTTTTGCTGCCATTATATATTTGTCGTATAATTTCCCGGCTACTCCCGGCACTTTCTCTCTTGCTGCAGACGAGTGATATAGTTTGGCAAGTGAGTCGGCATATAACATCGTATATATGGTGATGTTGATAATGCTTTTCCAATCGACGGAGAAGCCCGGTTGGTTGTTGTTGACTCCTTTTCCTATCGCAAGTGAAATTACCGGAATGTCTTTATATCCTGCCGAAATAATTGCATTTTTTATTAGAGAGAAATAGTTGCTTGCCCGGCATTGCCCTCCCGTTTGTGTGATGATTACCGCCACGTTGTCCGGATTGTATTTCCCGCTATTGAGTGCATTTAATATACTGCCTATCACTATTGTGGCGGGGTAGCAAATCTCATTATTGGCATATTTCAACCCCGTTTCCACATCCTTTTGCGTCCCGCTTGGAAGGTTGATGAGGTTGTAACCTAACAAACTAAAGATAGTGGGTACAAACTCGGAATAGCCTTCCGCGAAATATGGAGCCAATAGGGTGCGTCTTCGATCTTCTATATCGAAGATTTTTGTTTTCTGAAATTCCTTTTCATTACCCGCTATCTCCTTTTTTGTGTCAATACTC
>JAEDFN010000010.1 GCA_016292775.1 Paludibacteraceae bacterium | reverse complement strand
TGTATATAATAATGAACCTCGGAATTAAAATATTCCGAGGTTCGTTTTAAGGATTATTATGAGTAAGAGTTATTTACATATCCCATTGTTCGAGAGAGTTGATTAAATCATCAAAAGTTTTTAATTTAGCTTTCTCTTGAACTTCTTTAATTTGGTTTGTAACGGCCTCGTCATAGCACTCGGTAGGTACAGCGCGGATAACTCCCATTGCGATAGGCATATCAGGGCCATCCATTAATGCGAGTTTAAGATGTAGTGTTGGGTCTTCACATTGAGCGTCGTGTACGAGGATGTCGCTTTCTTTTACACCATTCTCACCGATAGTAACTACTTTTAGATTTAATCCGTCAAGAACGAGACCTTTATTTTTCTCTTTACCGAAAATCATAGGTTTTCCATGTTCGAGAACAACAGTTCTTTCTAAACGATCTTCTTTAGTAGCAATCCATCCGTGAGTGCCATTGTTGAAAATAACGCAATTTGTAAGGCATTCGCATACAGAGTATCCTTTGTGTGCGGCTGCGGCTTTCATTATCATTATTGAAGTAGGTTGGTCTACGTCTAATGTTCTTGCAAAGAAAGTACCTCTTGCTCCAAATACTAATTCTGCAGGGCGGAATGGTCTTTCTACAGTTCCGAATGGTGATGATTTACTAACAAATCCTTTCGGAGAAGTAGGGGAGTATTGGCCTTTTGTTAATCCATAAATACGGTTATTGAAAATCAAAAGGTTGATATTTACATTACGGCGTACTGCATGGATGAAGTGGTTTCCACCGATAGCTAAACAGTCGCCATCACCGGATGCTTGCCAAACAGTAAGTTCTGGGTTTGCTACTTTTACACCGGTAGCAATTGCTGCACCACGTCCGTGAATAGTATTGAAACCATATGTATTCATATAGTGAGGGAGACGTGATGAACAACCGATTCCGGATATTACCGCTATTTGATGTGGTGGAATTCCGAGTTCCGCCATTGCTTTGTGTAATGAATTAAGTACTGCATGGTCTCCACAACCCGGGCACCAGCGTACATATTGGTCACTTTTATAATCTTTTGCTGTGTACATAGTATTTTTCTTTTTTAGAGCTTGATGCTCGGTTGTTTATAAAGTTTTTAAATAATCAACTATTTGACCTACGTTAAATGGTTGGCCTTCAACTTTATTGTATTGTAGATACTCGTGAGGTATTTGAGAACGTAAATAAGAGGCAAATTGTCCGGAATTTAATTCGCATACTACAACCTTTTTGTATTTTTTGATTATTTCTGCTGAATTTTTAGGAAGTGGATTGATGTAATTGAAATGAGCTAATGCACATGGCTTGCCAATTTCGTTCATCTTATTTACTGCACTCAATAAATGTCCGTGAGTAGAGCCCCATCCAATAATCAACATATCAGCGTCAGGATTTCCTTCTACGGTAAGTTGTGGAATTTGATTTGCTACTTGAGCTACTTTTTGAGCACGTGTTTCTACCATCTTCGCATGATTTGCTCCATCTGTTGAGATTGATGCTTTTACAGAATCTCTTTCAAGACCGCAGTTACGATGTGTAAATCCTTCCATACCTGCATAAGCAAAATATCTAACTTTTGACTCTTCGTCACGAGTACATGCATTATAGTTCTCTTTGTTAGCGTCAGTGGCAGTATGAGGATGAATTTCCGGTAGGTCTTCTAATTTTGGTAATTTCCATAATGCAGATCCGTTTCCGAGATAAGCATCAGTAATAAGGATTACAGGAACAATATTCTCTAAAGCTATTTTGCATGCTTCAAATGCATAGTTGAAGCAATTATCAGAGCTACTTGCTGCAATAACTACACAAGGGCATTCACCATTTCTACCATAGATGGCTTGCAATAGGTCGGTCTGTTCGGTTTTTGTAGGGAGACCGGTGGAAGGACCGCCACGCATAACGTCGATTACTACTAATGGTATCTCTGCCATTACTCCTAATCCAATAGCTTCGGATTTAAGTGACAGTCCGGGACCTGATGTACTGGTAACGGCCAAGTCGCCTGCAAATGCTGCTCCTAAAGCTGTACATACACCTGCAATCTCATCTTCTGCTTGAACTACTTTTACACCCATATCTTTGCGGGCTGCTAATTCATGCATAATGTCTGTTGCCGGTGTAATAGGGTAACTTCCTAAAAATAACTCTTTACCGGCCTTTTTTGCAGCTGCAATGAGTCCCCATGCTGTGGCTTTGTTGCCGGCAATGATTGTATATTTACCTTTCGGTAATTCTGTAGTCGCACTTACTTCAAAAGTAGAAATGTTTAAATGAAGATTGTTTCCGTAGTTAAAACCATCTGTCATTACTTTACTGTTTGCTTTTAATAAATCCGGTTTTTTGCCGAATTTATTTCCAAGGAAGTGTAATGCTTGCTCTAAAGGACGATTGAATAACCAGCAAATAAGACCTAATGCAAACATGTTTTTGCATCTTACTACAGCCTTGTTATCCATTCCAAAACCCTCTAAACTTTTTTGTGTTAGAGATGTCAGTGCAACAGGTACCAATTGAATTGTGTCGGATAAACCTAATTCCGTAAATGGATTATCTGTTTTGTAACCGGCTTTTTCCATGTTCTTCTCATCAAAAGAGTCGGTGTCAAAGATAAGAACACCCATTTTTTTGAGTACTTTGTAGTTTACTTTTAATGCAGCACAATTCATTGCCACAAGAACGTCCGCTTCGTCTCCGGGAGTGTAAATTCCTGAACCTACATGTACTTGGAATCCGGAAACTCCACCTACAGTACCTTGTGGTGCTCTCATATCTGCAGGGTAGTCCGGAAATGTTGCTATCTCATTTCCAAGTATAGCAGATAAATTAGAAAACAGAGTTCCTGTTAGTTGCATACCATCGCCGGAGTCGCCACAAAAGCGTACTACTACGTCGTTGCAAACATTTTTTTCTTTTGAATTCATTTTTTGAATTGTTTTAGTGTTTTCTGAATTAGATATATATTATTTTATTTTTATTCTATTAGTTTGCGATATTTTATGCGTTGCGGTTCTATGTTTCCTAAACGCATGCGTTTATTTTCTTCGTATTCACTATAAGTGCCTTCAAAGAAAAATACTTTAGAATCGCCCTCAAATGCCAAAATATGCGTACAAATACGATCTAAAAACCACCTATCGTGGGAGATAACTACAGCACATCCGGCAAAGTTTAACAATCCCTCTTCTAATGCCCGTAATGTATTTACATCTATATCATTGGTAGGCTCGTCAAGAAGTAAGACGTTGGCTTCGCTTTTTAAAGTTAGTGCGAGATGTAATCTGTTTCTTTCTCCACCGGAAAGCACTCCGCATAACTTCTCTTGATCTGCTCCGGTGAAATTAAACCTGCTTAGATATGCTCTGGCGTTAATCTCTCTGCCTGCAACTCTGATAAATTCTGTTCCACCGGATATTACCTCATATATGGATTTGTTCGGGTCAATATCCTTATGCATTTGGTCTACATAACCGATTTTTACTGTTTCTCCAACTTCGAATGTGCCTTTATCTACTTTTTCCGTGCCCATTATCATGCGGAATAAAGTGGTTTTTCCTGCACCATTAGGACCAATAATACCTACAATACCATTAGGAGGTAGTATGAAATTCAAGTTTTCAAATAGTAATTTTTCTTCAAAAGCCTTGGAAACATCTATAGCATTTATTACCTTATTTCCCAATCGAGGACCGTTAGGGATAAAGATTTCTAATTTTTCTTCTCTCTCTTTTTGGTCTTCATTCATCAATGCGTCATAAGAGTTTAAACGGGCTTTTCCTTTTGCATGACGCGCAGATGGTGCCATTCTAATCCATTCCAACTCCCTCTCTAAGGTTTTTCTGCGCTTGCTTGCCTGTTTCTCTTCCAAAGCCATACGGGCTGTTTTTTGATCCAACCAGCCGGAATAGTTACCTTTCCAAGGGATACCTTCTCCCCTGTCAAGTTCTAATATCCAGCCTGCTACATGGTCAAGAAAATATCTGTCGTGAGTTACTGCTATTACAGTACCTTTATATTGTTGAAGGTGCTGCTCTAACCAGTCTATTGATTCAGCATCCAAATGGTTTGTTGGCTCATCTAATAATAATACGTCAGGCTCTTGAAGTAATAGTCTGCATAATGCTACACGACGTCGCTCACCACCGGAAAGATTTTTCATAATCATGTTTTCCGGAGGACAGCGTAAGGCATCCATTGCCCTTTCTAATTTGGAGTCAATATTCCAAGCATCATGTTGGTCTAATTTATCTTGAATTTCAGCTTGTCTTGCTAATAATTTGTCAAAATCTGCATCCGGTTCGGCAAAAGCGGCATTTATTTCTTCAAACTCTTTAAGCATATCCATAATCGGTTGTACTCCTTCTTGTACCACCTCTTTTACGGTTTTTGTCTCATCAAATTTCGGCTCTTGCTCTAAATATCCTACATTATATCCGGGCGAAAAAACAACTTCTCCTTCGTATTGTTTGTCAATACCGGCAATTATTTTCATTAATGTGGATTTTCCTGATCCGTTTAATCCTATAATTCCAATTTTTGCTCCATAAAAAAATGAAAGATAGATGTTTTTTAATACTTGTTTCTGTGGTGAAAATGATTTACTTACATTCACCATAGAGAAAATTATTTTTTTGTCGTCTGCCATATAATGATTGAAGATATTATCTTTTAGTTTTAAATTGTTATTTCAGTTTTGAAATGCAAAGATACAATTATTTTTTTATATTGCTATGGATAATGTCTATTTTTCATGTAAAATTTTTTCGTCTGAATTTTTTCTTAGTAAGGATAAGATTTTTGATTTTTTTTGCTTGATAACAGTGCGGTGAATTAAGTCGATTTCTTCTTGATACAAAGATAAAAAATTGTGTTTCGTGGGGTATGAGTTAGAGTTAATGGTTTTATAATTAATTTATTAAAGTATGTGGTGAAAAATTTTTATTATTTTTCTTGAAAATATTTTGTCGGTTTCAAAAAATGTTGTACCTTTGCACTCGCTTTTGAAAACAAAAAGATTCAGTAGCTCAGCTGGTAGAGCACAACACTTTTAATGTTGGGGTCCTGGGTTCGAGCCCCAGCTGGATCACAAAGAATAATAGAAAATAGTAAAATTTTGTTTTCATAGTTTTTAATTGGAGGGATTCAGTAGCTCAGCTGGTAGAGCACAACACTTTTAATGTTGGGGTCCTGGGTTCGAGCCCCAGCTGGATCACTAAGCATATTCTGATTGTGAAGTCAGAATATGCTTTTTTTTGTTGTAATCTTATTAAGTCCCATTTATTAATTCTTCTTATTATTCTCCTACCACTTCTCCTAATGTCGGCGAGGATCACCGCGTATTCTGGAATGTTGTCCGCCCTGTTAAGGATGGCTTCTGGAATGCCCACCACCCCGGCGACCGCTGGAATTGTAAGTGCTCTATCGAGCAAACCGATAAGGATGTTACTCCCGTGCCTCACGGCCCGGTAGAGAAGGGTAGCACCCCTTCCCGTGGCCTCGACAACAACCCCGGTAAGGATGCTAAACTCTTCAACGAAAAGCACCCTTACTTCCCTCGTAACTGCTCCTCTTGCCCCTTCAAATCCACTAACCTCAGCGCCCTATTCCACTCGTTGGCTTACAGAAAAAACTGTAATGCTTGTAAAAAAGTAACAAAGGCTATTAATGATACCAAACAGATTACAGTAGATGTTGCTTTTAAAAAAATTCAAAATGGTGAAGGAAAATTTAGAGAGAACTTATTAGCTATTATAGAAAAAGGTCAATACCACAAAGTGCAAAATAGAATATATAGTGCAATTCCTAATACAGCAGATGATTACAATAATCTATTATATGTTGCAAAGACACTTACTAAAAAACATAGAAAAGCAGAAATTTACATATTACCAAACCCAATGGGAATTAAATCAATGGATATAATAATTAAAAATAAAAATTCTATATCTGCTTATGATGTTAAAACTATATTAGGCAAAAATTCTGTTAGCAATAGGCTTATTGAATCAATAGAACAATCAAATAGAGTTATTCTTAGTATAAAAAATGATTACGATGCACGAAAATTATACAAGGAAGTACAAAGATTTTTTGATAACAACACAAAAGCACAACAAGTAATTATATTAATAAAAAACAAGGAAATTGTACTCAATAAAGAAATGATGAAAGAGTCTACGTTTAGACATTTATATTATAAATAAAAAAAGCAACACCTTTCGATGTTGCTTCCGCGGTGTACTTATCTCGCAGTGTCCGCCCGCTGGAGTGATGCCACGACACTCTCACTCTTCCGAGTGGAGTAATGCAAATATACAACCTTTTTTTTTATCCACCAAAACATTTTAAAAAAAAATTTTATGTCACCCGAAGAATTCTTAAATAACATCCGGCAAAGTAGCGATAAAATCGCCTCCGCTTTCGAGCGCCGTATCCCTCTTATGGTCGGTAATGCCGGTAAATCCCACTTCAAATCCAACTTCCAAAAGGGTGGTTTTGTCGACCAAAACCTCAAAAAATGGAAACCCGCCAAACGCATCGGCAAAGCTAAAGGCGCTAAGGGTCAATACGGTACGCTCCTCTCCGCCCGTAACTTCCTCTACAATTCAATCAACTACCGTGTCCTTCCTTACCAGGTAATAATTTTCACCCGCGTGCATTACGCTATCGTTCACAACGAGGGCCTCCGTGCCGGTCGTGGCAAAGGTTTTAAAATGCCTAAGCGTCAATTTATCGGCGATTCTGCCGTCCTTAATAAACAAATTTCTGAAATTATTGACAAAGAATTAAGTAATATCCTCGATCTATGAATACTCCAAAATCATTTTTTAGTCATTTTTTTCTCAACTTACAAGATTTTTTAAGCAATTCTATCCCCGAATTAAAGTGGATTGATATCGACAATGGTCAGCTCGATTCTATTACCCGCCCCACACTTACATATCCGGCTATATTAATCGATTTCTCTGCCGGTGATGTTGATGAACTGGGTGCCGGCAGTTATCGTATGGATGTCGTCGTACATCTTTATCTCATCACCGATAATTTTGCTGCATCTTACCACAAGGCTCCTCTAAATTTTATGTTATTTTTTATTCCAAATTATTGTTGTATCTTTGCAACTTACAAGTATTAGTAATTTTATAATTTATTTTATTTATGTCTTTACAGAAAAATATAGAAGAACTTCGTGAGTTAAAGGCAGTTGCAGAGAAAGGTGGTGGTGATGCCGCAATAGAAAAACAAATTTCTATGGGTAAACTTACCGCACGCGAAAGAATCTTGGCACTCCTTGATGAAAACTCATTTACCGAATTTGACCTTTTTGTGGAACATGAAGAGAGAAATTTCGGAATGGATAAAAAAGTGTTACCCGGAGATGGTGTTATTACCGGTATTGGTACGATAAATGGAAACCCTGTTTGCATATATGCTCAAGACTTCACAGTAATGGGAGGTTCTCTCGGATTGAAGCATGCTCGTAAAATAACAAAAATAATGGATCATGCTTTAAAGATGAAGGTGCCATGTATTGGAATTAACGATTCCGGTGGAGCTCGTATTCAAGAGGGTATTGGCGCTTTGGCAGGTTATGGTGAAATATTTTATAGAAATACTATGGCTTCCGGTGTTATTCCTCAAATTTCCGTAATTTTGGGTCCTTGTGCCGGTGGTGCTGTATATTCTCCTGCTCTTACCGATTTCGTTTTTGTAGTGGAAAATATCTCGAAAATGTTTATTACCGGCCCAAATGTAATTGAGTCTGTTCTCGGAGAAAAAATTTCTCAAGAGGAATTGGGTGGTGCTCGTGTTCATGCAGAAACAACTGGTAATGCTCATTTCTTTGCAAAGTCGGAAATGGAATGCTTTGAGCAGATAAAAACTTTGTTAAGTTATCTGCCTGCAAATAATACTCATAAAGCCGAAAAATTAGCAGTAAAAGATCCTGTGTTTAATAAACATATCGAAGAAATTATTCCATCAGATCCAAAACAACCTTATGATGTAAGGGATATTATTCGTGCAGTTGTTGATGATTCAAATTTCTTTGAAATTCAAGAATTGTTTGCAAAAAACATTGTAATAGGTTTTGCTCGAATAAATGGTGATACAGTGGGTATTGTTGCTAACCAACCAATGTATCTTGCCGGTGTTCTCGATTGTGATAGTGCAGATAAAGCTGCGAGATTTATCAGATATTGCGACTCTTTTAATATCCCAATCGTTACTTTAGAAGATATGCCGGGTTATTTGCCGGGTGTAGATCAAGAGCATGCCGGTGTGATACGTCATGGAGCAAAAGTGTTGTATGCTTATTCCGAAGCTACAGTGCCAAAGATTACAATAATTCTACGCAAGGCTTATGGAGGTGGTTATATTGCAATGAATTCACGCCATCTCGGTGCTGATTTTGTGTTCGCGTTGCCGTCAGCTGAAATTGCCGTTATGGGCCCTGAAGGTGCTGCTAATATTATTTTTGCAAGAGAAATAAAAGAGGCGGAAGATCAAGCAGCTATGCGCGAATTAAAGGTTAAAGAATACACTCGTAAATTCGCAAACCCTTTTGTAGCTGCTTCTAAAGGATATATTGATGCCGTTATCGAACCTTCTGAGATGAGAGATTTATTAATTCATACTCTCTCTGTTTCCAAAGAAAAAGAAGATTATCGTCCGGTTAAGAAACATGGTATTCCTCCATTTTAATAGTGTGTTATGGAAAAGAATGAAGAATTTGTCGGCTTCGCTGTTGAAGCAAGAAAATATCAAACATTACTCACCGAGAAATATAAGAATAGAAAACCTTGGGTTGCTCCAAATCCTAAACATATATTATCTCATATCCCCGGTACGATTGTTGATATTTTGGTAAAAGAAGGCCAATCATTAAAAAAAGGTGATTTGCTCCTTATTCATGAGGCAATGAAAATGCAAAATAGAGTTGTAATGCCTTGTGATGGTGTAATTGATAAAATCAATGTGACTGTAGGAGAAAAAATTGCCAAAAATTTTGTAATGATTGAATTAAAATAATCGCAATGAACAAAAAGATTGCTTTTATATTATATGTAATAGGGTATATACTTATTATTGTTTCTACTCTACTTTTTGTGTTTCAAAAGTTTTTTGGATTAGCAGAGTCTATTCCATATATCTTTTGTACCGGAGTGTTAGTAGCAATAATTGGTAGGATTATTACCCTCCCGAAAGCAGATGATTTTCGCAAAAAAAGATTGAATACAATGCTGGCTATTGCAGCCGTTCTGCTTTTAGCATCTGCATATTTCATCCTAAAAAATAATCATGCGTTTATTATTACTTTGATTATTACTGCGTTTATAGATTTATTTACTGCAATTAGATATCCGGAAAATAAAATGTAATATATTAATTTTTTACAAATTATTTTTTGTAAATTTGCAGTCAATTAATAGAATAATTATAAGTTAAACTGCTTAATTTTTAGTAATATGAAAAAATTATTTTTAACACTGGCAGTAGTTTTATTCACTGTTGCTTTTGCATTTGCACAGCCACGCGCTATTGGTGGTAGATTAGGTTATGGAGTTGATTTTTCTTATCAACATTCAGTAGGTAAAAATATGGTGAACTTAGAAGTTGGTGCTCCTGCCTTTTATGGTATCTCTGCTGCTGCTACTCATGATTGGATTTTCCCAATCAATTCTTGGGAAGAAGAAGGTTCTTGGAATTGGTATGCCGGAGTTGGTGCTGGAGTCGGTTTTGATTTCTATCCGGAACATAATTATTTTTTCGTTGGCGTTGCCGGTCGTATTGGAGTAGAGTATAACTTCTGGTTCCCTCTACAATTATCTTTAGATTGGAGACCTATTATAGGTCCTAATTTCGGTGAACATGTAGATTTTCACTATAATGGATTATGGCAAGGTGGTATTGCTCTTGGTGTAAGATATTTATTCCATTAATGTAAATTGTAGATTGATTCACTTAATTATATGCGCGTGAATATTTCTTATTCATGCGCTTTTTTTGAAATAATAAAAAGAGAGCGAAACAATATCTGTTTCGCTCTCTTTATTTTTAGTGCTAAATGCAATGCTTAGAGAAGATATTTAGCTGAAATTGATTCGTTGTTATATACTTGAAGTATAGTTTGTGCAAACATCTCTGCTATAGAGATAATTCTAACTTTCGGACAAGCGGAAGCATCAAAAGGAATAGAGTCGGTAAAGATTAATTCTGTCATTTTTGAATTCATTACATTCTCTATTGCTTTGCCGGACATCACAGGGTGTGTAACCATAGCTCTTACAGATAAAGCACCATTATCCATCATCAAATCTGCAGCTTTACAAAGAGTGTTTGCTGTGTCGGCCATGTCATCTACGATAAGTACATTCTTGCCTTTTACATCACCTATAATACTCATGTTGCTTACTACATTAGCTCTTTCACGAGTTTTGTGGCATAATACTAATGGTACGTCAAGGTGTTTTGCATAAGTGTGAGCACGTTTAGAACCACCTATATCCGGTGATGCTATTACAAGATTTTCTAACTGAAGGTTTTTGATGAATGGTACATACACGGTACTTGCATACAAGTGGTCTACCGGTACATCAAAGAAACCTTGAATTTGGTCGGCATGTAAATCCATTGTAATAATTCTGTCAACACCGGCTGCAGAAAGTAAATCAGCAATAAGTTTTGCACCGATAGAAACACGTGGTTTGTCTTTTCTATCTTGACGTGCCCAACCGAAATAAGGAATAACTGCTATGATTTTGTATGCAGAAGCACGCTTTGCTGCATCAATCATAAGTAATAGTTCCATCAAATTGTCTGAATTCGGAAAGGTAGACTGGATTAAGTACACATAACGACCACGTACTGTTTCGTCGTACCAAACAGCAAATTCGCCGTCAGAAAATTTTTGGCATGTGCATTCGCCTAATTCACAACCTAAATGATTGCAAATTTTTTCTGCTAAGTAGCGACTTGCAGTGCCGGAGAAAACTTTAAAAGGTAGCATATTGTATTAAATTTAAAGAACTTATTTTTTTTCTGTTTTCGCTTTGTTTTTCGCTTGCAAAGTTACTCTTTTATTATGGTTCATACAATATTGTGATGTATTTTTATTTCATTACAATTTCAAACGTTAATTTTATGTTGTATAACATAACTTTGTGTCCTGTAATTTTGGTATAAGAAAACTTTTTGCATTCCGAGAGTTTCCTTGTGTATATTGAAAATCAAAACATTACAAATAATCTTGGGTTGTTTATGATTTTTTAACTAAAATTTGTATTATCAATTGAATAGCATAATGTATCTTTGCGTCCGAATTTAAAAAGATATATAAGTGAAAAATGAAATTTTAAAAACAGCGGGAGAACTCTTCTTTAAATATGGTGTTAGAAGTGTTAGTGTCGATGATATTTGTAATGAGATGCATATATCAAAGAAGACTTTTTATGTACACTTTAAGCAAAAAGACGAGTTAATAGAGTGCCTTCTTAATTCAATGCGTGACGAAGACATAAAAAAACAAGCTGAATTTCTAAACACAGACAATGTTATTATAGCTAGTATCGTTAATTATAAAAATTTAGTGAAGTCTTTTAATGTGGACAAGCATATTGCTTTCGTGTATGATTTGGAGAAATATTATCCGAAAATTATGAATAAGCACAGAGAAGAAAAGAAATTAAATCTTATAAATAGCATTAAGTCTATGATAATGTTGGGAATTAAACAAGGTTTCTTCAGAGAAGATATAAATATAGATTTAATGTCTGCTTATATAGCAAGTAGTTTTTATGCTTTTCTCCAAGAGAAGGATATGATATCTATGTCAAATCGTAAAAAAATTGATTTCCTAATAGATACTTTCTATAGAATCATTTCTACACCTAAAGGTCTTGAATGTTATTTTGAAAATATAAAATAATCACAAACAAAATTTGATATGAAAAAACGTTTTATTAACTTATTGTGTTTCTTGATGTTGTTTGTAGTTGTGATAGCTCAAGAAACTTCTCAAACTACAATGAATGTCACTTTGCAAGAAGCTCGTGACTATGCAATCAGAAATAATAGATCTATGCAAAATGCCTCATTAGAAGTAAGAAAAGCCCATGCTCAAAGATGGCAAACAATCGCATCTATGTTGCCTCAAGCGGATATGTCGCTTAATCTTCAACATGTTAATGGTACAATGAAATTCTCAATGGAGGGAATGCAAATGAACCAAGAAATGAAAAATACTACCGGTTCTTTGTCAGTTTCCGCCTCTATGGCTATTAATGGTCAAATGATTGTGGGTGCATTACTTAATAACCTTGCCATTGAAATGCAAAATATTAATTATAAAAGTACTGAATTGGATGTTGTTTCAAATGTAGAAACTTTCTATATTACTGCTCTTGCAATGCAAAAAACAGTTAACTTGCTCGATTCTACTTTAATTCGTATGGAAGATTTATATGAATCAACTTCTAAAGCTGTAGAAGCCGGTGCTGTTGAGCAAACTAATGCCGATCAATTAATGGTGCAAATAGCAAGTGTAAAGAGTTCTATTAAGGCTACTAAACGTTCGTTAGACTTGATTTATAACTCTTTAGCTCTGCAAATGGCTGTTGGCTCTGATGTTAAACTTGTCCTTACTGATAACCTTGATGAGTTGCTCAATGTAGAAGATGCTGTGGCTCTTTTAGAATCTGATTTCAATCTTAACTCAAATTATTCTTATCAGTTGGCGCAAAAAAATGTTGAGTTGGAAAAGAAAAATGTTATCATGGCCGGAATGGCATATGTGCCTACAATTAGCGCATTTTATCAATATTCTTCTCCAAATAAATATTTCAGCGGGTCTTCACCTATGGAACAACAAATGGGGGTTGTTGGTGCTACTTTGTCTATCCCGTTATGGTCGTCAGGTAAACGTGCCGCTGCTATAACAGAAAAAAAATTAGCTGTAATGTCTGCACAAAATTCTTTAGCAGATGCTGAAGATGGCCTTAAATTACAACATAGACAGTTAAAATCCGATCTCTCTTCCGCTTACGAAAACTTTGACGTTCAAAAATTAAATATCGAAGTCTCTCAACGAGTATTTAATAATACTTCCGAGAAATTTAAATACGGATATGCTTCAAGTGTGGAGTTAACTAACGCAAGTATGACCCTTCTTACTGCTCAAAGCGATTATATTCAGTCTATTCTTACTCTTGTAAACGCTCAAATAGAACTAAAAAAATTGTTGAATAAATAAATGACAAATAATATATAATATGAAATCTATTAAAAACTTATCTGTAATTTCACTAGCATGTTTGATGTTAGTATCATGTGGTAAAAATAAAGAACAAAGTGATGTTCAAGAAGAACGTATAGAACAAGTAAAAGTTCTTACTCTTGAAAATACCGAAATAGCTCGAGAAATAAATTTAAGTGCGGTATTACAAGGTTATGAGACACAAAATGTAGCCCCTTCCGTTACCGGCAAAATCGAACATATTTATGTGGAAGAGGGTTCTAAAGTGGCTAAAGGTCAAGATTTGGTGACTATGGATCAATTACAATATAAAACATCACAACTCGCTTTTGCTAATCTTGGTGTGGAGTTGACCCGTGTAGAAGCATTGTTGAAAACAGGAAGTGCTACTCAACAAGCTTACGACCAATTGAAACTTTCGTATGATCAAACAAAAGAAAACCTCGATTTCTTGAAGAGTAATACATATGTTAAAGCCCCATTTAGTGGCGTTATCGCTGCTAAAAATTATGAAGATGGAGAACTTTATGCAGGACAACCAATTCTTATTCTTAC
Organism: Paludibacteraceae bacterium; assembly: GCA_016292775.1. Classification (GTDB taxonomy): domain Bacteria; phylum Bacteroidota; class Bacteroidia; order Bacteroidales; family Paludibacteraceae; genus Aphodosoma. The sequence goes on along the minus strand of JAEDFN010000010.1, from coordinate 31,978 downwards.
TCAAATTTCTACTTTGAAGGCTGAAATAGCTATTCCTGAACTCTATTTTCCTCAAGTAAAAGTAGGTATGCCTATGATTATTAAATCCGAAATCTATGGTGATAAAGAGTTCGTTGGTACTATAGAAAGAGTATTTCCTACTATCGATCCCACTTCGCATACTTTTAACGTGAAGGTTAAAATACCTAATGCAAAAGAAGAGTTGCGCCCTGGTATGTATGTTTCTACTAACTTGAAATTAGATAAGGTAAATGCCATTGTTGTGCCTTATCAAACAGTATTGAAATTGCAAGGTTCTAACGACCGTTATGTATTTATTAATCGTAATGGTGTTGCAGAACGCGTTCCTGTAGTATTAGGTCAACGTATCGACGATAATGTTGAAATTATTTCAGATAAAATTAATGTAGGTGACCAAATCGTTGTAACCGGTCAATCTCGTTTAGTTGACGGTTCTAAACTTAATGTTGTTAAATAATTATTTATAAGATTATGAGTATCTATAAAACCGCGATTAATAAACCGGTTACTACACTGCTTATATTTATTGCAGTGATTATTATCGGTATCTTCTCTTACAAGAGTCTCCCTGTAGACCAACTTCCGGAAATGGAACCTCCTTATATATCTGTAATGACAGTTTATGCAGGTGCAAATGCTTCGGAATTGGAGACTAACGTAAGTAAACTATTGGAAAATGGTCTGAACTCTGTAGATGGATTGAAAGAAATTACTTCTACCAGTAAAGATAATATGTCGCTTGTTACCCTTGAATTTGAATGGGGTTATAATTTGGATGAGGCTGTCAATGATATCCGATCTTCTATCGATATGATTTACGATAACCTCCCCGACGGAGTTTCTCGTCCTCTTATCTTTAAATTCAACACCTCTATGATGCCTATTATGCAGTATGCTATTACTGCCGATGATAGTTATTCCGGTTTGGAGAAAATTATCGATGATAATGTTATTAATGTGTTGAATAGAATTGATGGTATCGGTAACGTGTCTCTTTCCGGAGCCCCACAACGTTATGTTTATATCGATTTAGACCCTCGCCAATTAGAAGCTTACAACCTCTCTGTAGAAGCTATTGGTCAAGCTATTGGTAATAACAATATTAACCTTGCTTCTGGATCTGTAAAAATGGGTAAAGAGCAATATCAATTGCGCGTTCAAAGCGAATATGTCGAAAGTTCTGAAATTAATGATATTGTTGTTAAAACCACTACTGATGGCCGACAAGTGTTTGTGCGCGATTTAGCTCAAGTGCGCGATACTATTAAAGATATTACTCTTGAGGAGAAAATTAATGGCCGTGATGGTGCCCGTTTGATTATTATGAAACAGTCGGGTGCAAATACAGTACAAATTGCCTCTGACGTACGTGAGGAATTGGCTCGTATAGCAAAAACTTTGCCTCCGGATATTAAAATAGAACAAATTTACGACTCCTCTTCTGAAATAGAGAATGCTATCGATGGCTTGTTGGAGTCTATTATGTATGCTCTTCTATTCGTAGTGCTCGTTGTGCTCTTCTTCCTTGGTAAATGGAGAGCTACTATTATCATCGCTATCACAATCCCTATTTCATTATTAGTAGCTTTTATTTACTTGAAGTTAGTAGATAGTTCTTTGAATATTATCTCTTTGTGCTCTCTAACCGTGGCCATCGGTATGGTTGTGGATGACGCTATCGTAGTACTCGAAAATATTACAAAACATATTGAAAGAGGTGCCAATCCTCGTGAAGCTTCTATATACGCTACTAATGAGGTTTGGGTTTCTGTAATTGCTACTACCTTAGTTATTGTCGCTGTTTTCGTTCCTCTTACTATGTTGGGCGGTCAGGCTGGTATTATGTTTAAAGAATTGGGTTGGATTGTTACTATAGTTTGCTGTACTTCAACTATTGTGGCTATCTCTTTAACCCCAATGCTTTGCTCTAAATTACTTAAACCTCGTAAAGTGAAAATCGACGAAAATGGTAATATTGTTGATGCCGAAGAGAAAAAAGGTTGGTATCAAAAATATGTTGTAGGTTTCCTTGATAAAGTTGACGTTTTCTATGCAAAAATTTTGGCTTGGACTCTTAATCATAAAGTTGTTACTTTAATTCTTGTTGTAGCTTTCTTGGTTTTATCTTTCTTGCCTGTGATGATGGGAAAAATAGGTACTAACTTTATGGCCCCTCAAGATAATGGACGACTTTCTATGACTGTTGAGTTACAACGAGGTACAAGAGTGGAAGAATCAAGTCGTATTGCACGTATTATTGAGGAGAAAGTAAAAAATGTTTCTCCAGAAAATATATTGATTATTTCTTCTTCTGTGGGTTCTGACGATGAAGGTGGTATCTCTGCAATGTTTACATCTTCTACTAATAACAAAATATCTATGACAGTTCGTTGTACAAAGAAATACGAACGTGATATTACTATCTTCGAAATAGCAGAAGGTATTCGTAACGAACTTAATAAGATGCCGGAAGTTATTAATTATACTGTTTCTACTTCTCAAGGAGGTGCTTCTTCTAATGATGTTGACGTAGAAATTTATGGTTATGATTTCGACAAAACTAATATTTTGGCGGAACAACTCAAACGAGAAATAGCTAATATACCGGGTGCTCGTGATATTAATATTGACCGAGAAGAGGACCGTGCCGAATTACAAATAGTTTTTGATAAAGAAAAACTTGCTCGCCATGGCCTTAATACTGCTACTGCATCTATGTATGTTCGTAATCGTATTAATGGATATACCGCCGGTTACCTTAAAGAAGATGGAGAAGAATATGATATTGTGGTGCGTCTTCAAGAAAAATTCCGTCAAAGTACTACTGATATAGAGAATTTGATTCTTATTGATGCTATGGGTAAACAAGTTAAATTAAACGAACTTGCCGAGGTTAAAGAGTATTGGGCTCCACCTGAGATTAAACGTAAAACTCGTCAACGTATCGTTACTGTCAATGTTACCCCAGAAGGTGTATCTCTTGGAGAATTGGCTGCTTCTATAGAAAAACTTGTAGATAATATGGATATTCCAAGCGGTATCATTGTAAATGTTGGTGGTTCTTACGAAGATCAACAAGAGACTTTCGGAGATATGGGTGCCCTTTTGGCATTGATTATTATGCTTGTATATATTGTGATGGCATCTCAATTTGAGAATTTCTCTAAGCCAATGATTATCATGACTGCTGCTATATTTGCTATCCCGGGAGTTATTTGGGCTTTGTTTATAACAAATACTTCTTTGGATATGATTGGTGCTCTTGGTGTGATATTGCTCGTTGGTATTGTGGTGAAGAATGGTATCGTTCTTGTTGACTATATCAATTTGATGCGTGACCGTGGTTATGAATTGAACAAGGCTATCACCCTTTCTGGTCAATCTCGTTTACGCCCGGTATTGATGACTGCTTTCACTACTATATTAGGTATGGTGCCTATGGCTCTTAGTCAATCAGAAGGTTCTGAAATGTGGCACCCAATGGGTATAGTTGTTATCGGTGGTTTGCTCGTTTCTACCATTGTTACCTTGTTAGTCGTTCCGGTTCTTTATGCTATTACAAGCCGTCATGGTGAACGCGATAAGGAAGAAAGGAATAGAAAAAACTTTATTTTTATGCAATTAAATGATAAATAACACTTTTAATACCATATATTATGAAATCTGTATTTATAGTTTTTAACCAAGCAAATACTGAAAGAGTAGAATATTTTCTTGATGTGTTAGGAATTAGAGGCTTCACTTTTTTTGAACAGGTTCAAGGTCGTGGTACTAATGGTGGTGAACCTAGAAGAGGTACTCACACTTGGCCGGAAATGAATTCCGCCGTCATTACAGTTGTTGATGACGAGAAAGTTCCTGAAATATTGTCTGCCGTTAAAAAGTTGGATAATAGAAATAAGGAGGTTGGTGTTAGAGCCTTTGTTTGGAATATTGAACAAACTGTATAATAAACTCTGTTGTTTTCATATTTTTAAATTTTTGATGGGTGGGTGGCATGTGTATGTCGCCCACTTTTTTATTAATATGGGTCTACATCTGTTTGTATTATTGTACTATTATATCTCTTTTCTTTCTTTAATCTGTCTATCTCCTCTTTTATTGTGGCTTTTATTTTGAAAATCTGAGCCGATTGGTCTACTTTTATCAATATGTATCTTATATATTTATTATGCATTCTTGGAATAGGGGGCTCTATGCTATCGGATACATTTTGATTTATTACCGTCTTTAACCTCTGACTTAGTACTATAGATGTATCAATACAAATTTGTAAGTCTGTATGTTTTAATACTATCTTTATTAATCTTGAGAATGGAGGATAATCGAAATTCTTTCTTTCAACCATTTGTTCATGAAAGAATTGCTGATAATTATTCTCTCTAAGATATTTGAATATCGGGTTATGTATCTGTGTTGTTTGAATAATCATTTCCCCTTTTTTACAGAAGTGCCTTCCTATTCTACCCGATAATTGGGTCATTAATTGAAATGCCCTTTCATCTGCTCTAAAATCAGGATGATATAGTAAGTTGTCTGCATTTAATATACACACCAATCCTACATTGTAGAAGTCCAATCCCTTGGATAATATTTGAGTACCTATGAGTATATCGGTTTGGTTGTCTTGAAAATTTTCTACAATATTTGTATATTTCTTGATGCTACCTGCTGTATCGGTATCCATTCTGGCTATTTTAAATGCAGGAAATAATAAAGATGTTTCTTGCTCCAATTGTTCCGTTCCAAAGCCTTTACTATCTATTTGTCCGGTATGGCAATTAGGGCAAATATCCGGTTTTGTTATTGTGTAACCACAATAGTGACACATTAGTTTATTCTGATTTAAATGATAAGATAAACTGACGTCACAATGCGGGCATTTTGGTACCCAATTACATTCTTTACACGACACAAATGGTGAGAAGCCCCTTCTGTTTTGAAAGAGTATTACTTGTTCTCCATTAAAAATCGTCTCATTTATTCGCTTAATCATATAGTGCGAAAAATGCCCCCTTATCTGTCGCTTTTTATATGATTCATTAGTGTCGATCAATGTTATTTTAGGACTCTCTGTGTTGTTATATCTTTGTGTTAAGGATACTAATCCGTATTTATTTATTTGTGTGTTACAATAAGTCTCTATCGATGGAGATGCACTGCCTAATAGTGTTTTTGCCCCATGTATATACGCCAGATATACGGAACTGTCTCTTACATGATATCTGGGCGATATTTCCGATTGCTTGTAATTGATATCATGCTCTTCATCAATAATAACTAACCCTAAATTTGTAAATGGTAAGAATATGGATTGCTTTATACCAATGATAATTTTATAAGGATTATCGGATAGCATTCTCAAGTATGTAGATACTTTGCTGTTTTCTGATATATAGGGATGGAACACTCCTAAATCATCTCCAAAAAATGGTTTTAATTTACGCTCTAACTGCTCTACAATGCCGGCATCCGGTGCTATGAATAATATCTGTTTGCCTAATTGAAAATATTTCTTTATCAATTTGATATAAATTTCGGTTTTACCGGATGAAGTTACTCCATATAGTAAAGTAGTGTTTTTTGATGAAAAAGAATTTATTATTTCTTTGTAGGCTTTCTCTTGTATTGGGGTTAATTCGTTTGTATTTGTTATTGTATCACTTTTGTTAATGGTAAAATCAACTTGAATTGTATTTGACAAGAATATATCTTTCTTTATAAGTTCGTTTATAATGTTTTTTGATGAGTTACTTGCTTTACAAAGGTCATCAATATTAATATTTGCCCCATAAATATCACCATTGTCGTCAGTTACATAATGCTCAATGTAATATTCCAAACACTTCTTTTGTGCCTTACAATTCTTTATTCCTGCTATGATATTGTTCAAAGCGTTGATGTTAAGAATATTATCATTTAATTTTATCTCAGTAATGTATTTTGGTTTATACGGATTATTGATACTATTCTTTTCTGAAATAATTCCTTTTTCAATTAATTTTTTTAGAGTTTTAATTTCCGAATATGATAATTTTGAAGTAGAAAAATTTTTGTCTTGAATTTTGTCTACAATAATTTGCTCATCTTTTGCTATTTCAGCAACGTTATCGGATTTTACAATTTCGTATGAAGATTCACTCTCTATTTTTAATGCAGATGGTACGGCTATTTTGTATACATCCCCTAATGTACAACAATAATATTTGCTTATAAAATTCCATAAAACAAGCTGAGAATCAAGTACAAATGGACAGTTATCTAATAATAAAGATATTGGTTTTATCTTATTGTACGCCGGCGGATTATTGTGAATGCTATATACAATACCCGTGTAAATTTTTTTTGAACCAAAATTTACTAATACCCTCATTCCTACTTGTATTGAAGATGAAATATCTTCCGGGATAAAGTATGTGAAGGTGCCATCTAAAGATAATGGTAATATTATTTCCGCATATTTATTCATATTCTACAAAGGTAGTCAATTTTTTTTAATTATTATTTTTAAATATAAGGGATAATAACAATTTTTTGGTAATTGTTTGGTAATTAAGGTAATAATTATTTTGTTTAATTAGTGGAATAATATTTGTAGGAATAAAAAAAAATGACTAACTTAGCAAAGTGAAAAATAGAATTATAATTTATAAATATGATACAAGATAACTATTGCATTATTATGGCCGGAGGTGTTGGCAGCCGTTTCTGGCCTTTTAGTACAAACAAGCAACCAAAGCAATTTCTTGATTTTTTAGGTACCGGTCGTTCTTTACTTAGGATGACTTTTGACCGACTTGAAGGTATTATTCCTACCGAAAATATTTTTGTCGTTACCAATAAATATTATAAAGAACAAATTTTACAACAGCTGCCTGAATTGTCTGAAAATCAAGTGCTTTTAGAACCTCTCAGGCGTAATACTGCCCCATGTATTGCTTATGCTACTTACAAAATTTATAAGATGAATCCTTCTGCAAAATTATTGGTATTGCCCTCTGATCACTTAATTACTAACGAGAAAGAGTATACCAAAGTGATAAATGCAGGTCTTGATTTTATCAGTAAAGAAGATGTACTCTTAACTTTGGGTATGAAACCAACCCGTCCGGAAACCGGTTATGGCTATATACAAATGGAAATGGGCTCTTCTAACTTGAGAAAAGTGAAAACGTTTACCGAAAAACCCAATCTTGAAATGGCCAAAATATTCGTTTCTATGGGAGATTTTGTGTGGAATTCCGGTATGTTCTTGTGGCGAGCTGATGTCATTATTAAAGAATTTGAAAAATATCTGCCGGAATTGGCTGATAAATTTGAATCCGGTAATGATGTATATAATACGGTTGAAGAGCAACTTTTTATTGATAAAATATACCCTTTATGCCAAAATGTCTCTATCGACTATGGTATTATGGAAAAATCTTCAAACGTTTACGTAATGCAAGCAGATTTTGGATGGTCTGATCTCGGTACATGGAATTCATTTTATGATATCTCTGATAAAGATGGTAATTATAATGTAGTCAATGGTAATTCATTACTTTATGATGCAAATAATAATATTGTAATATTACCTAAAGGTGAATTGGCTGTTGTAGATGGATTGGATGGATACCTTATCGCAAGAAATAATAATGTACTACTTATTTGTAAACGCGATGAAGAAGCTAAAATACGCCAATTCGTACAAGATGCAGAAGAAAAATTTAAAGATGAATATATTTAATATAATCTTATGAGAATTTCTTTTTTTAAAACCCCAAAACCACGTCCTTATCGACATAAATTTATTTATTACGATCCGGAGAAAGAAGAACGTCAAGAACGTGAAGAGAGGGTAAATAAAGAATTAGGTATTAAGGATGAGAATAAACCTTTTGTTACTTCTATAAAAAGAGGTTCTTTTCGTCGTATGTATGAAGATGGCGTTGAAGTCAATAATAATAGCGACTTTAAACGTCAAAAGAGGACTTCTAATATTAGATTGTTGATTATTATTCTAATCTTACTCGTTATAGTTGCTTATCTCTATTTCTCTTCTTTAGATTATTTGTCAATGTAAATGGATATTATTCATCTTCTTCCCGATTCTGTTGCAAATCAAATAGCAGCAGGTGAAGTTATTCAACGCCCTGCATCGGTGGTGAAAGAGTTAGTCGAAAACTCTATTGATGCAGGCGCTACTCTTATTACCGTTATTGTAAAAGATGCCGGAAAAACTTCTATTCAAGTAATAGATAATGGTAAGGGTATGTCTGAAACAGATGCTCGTTTGGCTTTTGAGAGGCATGCCACAAGTAAAATTAATAATGCAAATGATTTGTTTGCTATTTCTACAATGGGGTTCCGGGGTGAAGCCCTTGCTTCTATTGCTGCAGTGGCACAGGTAGACTTACGAACAAAATTAAAAGATGCCGAATTAGGTACTGCTATTACTATTGAGGGGTCTAAAATATTATCTCAAGAAATAGTTCAATGCCCTGAAGGAACTCAATTTACAATTAAAAATTTGTTTTTTAATGTTCCTGCAAGACGTAAGTTCCTTAAAACAGATGAAACGGAATTGAGAAATATTATCCAAGAGATGTATCGTATAGTTCTCGCTAATCCAAATATAGCTTTCCGTTTGTATCAAGATAAGGATATTATTTTTGATTTAATAGCTTCTAATCAAAAAAAACGTATTGTTGACGTTTTCTCTCGAAAACGTAGAAATATTGTAGAACAATTGGTACGCGTAGAGGTAGATACCGTTATAGCAAAAATCGAAGGCTATGTTGGAATACCTCAAAGCGCAGGGAAAAATGTGCCTCAATATTTCTTTGTCAATGGTAGATATATGAATCATCCTTACTTCCGTAGGGCAGTAGCACAAGCTTACGACCGCATGATTGATAGCGATTCTTTACCAATGTTCTTCCTCTCGTTTACCGTAGATCCGGCTACTATTGATGTAAATATTCATCCTACAAAAACGGAAATTAAATTCGAAAATGAACGGGAAATATGGTCTATTCTCGTTGTTGCTATAAAAGAATCTTTGGGAAAATTTAATATTATCCCCCCTATTGATTTCGATGTAGAAGGGAAAGTGGATATGCCCCTTGTTTCGAAAAATGAAGTGCCTAAGATGCCTCAAATATCATATAATCCTAATTATAACCCTTTTAATAACACTCATGGAAATGGTAATGTTCGAAATTGGGAGTCGATGTTCGAGTCGAAACGTAATGCCGATTTCGATGTTAATATTGGTAATAATAAAAATGATTTGTCCGATTCATTAATCCCATTAGAGAACGATAATTTCAAAGACTCATTAGATTTTTCTTTTACTGAATCTATACTATATAATGAGAAATATTTACTTTTTGTATCGAAAAATCTATATGTTGTTGATTTGAAAAAAGCTTATTTTCGGATTTATTTCGATAAAGTATTAAAATTGGTGGATAATCAAGGGTTGTCTATAAGTCAGAAATTATTGTTCCCGGAAATTATGGATATCACTGAAGATGAGCAATGTATCCTTAATGAAGTGGAAGTGGAACTAAATAATTTAGGATTTGTACTTTCTGATTTTGGTAAAAATATGATTCAAATAGAGGCAATTCCTGCCCTTATTAGTGATGAATCGATAGATGTTACAGTTATGTTGCATGATGTGATTGATAATATCAAAGCCGAAGCTAATGGTGTAGATTCTTTGAAATCTATATTGGCTCAATCGGTAGCACTAAATTATTCTCAATTAAAAAAGATTTCTTTGCTATCTGCAGATCAAAGAAAAGATGTGCTTCATTCTCTTTTTGATAGTACAAATCCTTATTTGGCTCCGGATGGCTCTGTTATTATAAAAACCCTCAATCAATTTGATATAGATAAAATCTTGTCTGTAAAATAAGTGCTTATTATTTTCTTTTTTTCTGAATAATAGCATTGAAATTTACATTACCTTTGCATACGATTTGTAATTACCACAAAAATATAGGTTGTTGTGCTGTAATTTGTTGATATTTAAATGTATAAATGACAAAGGATAAATTATTTACCGGTAGTTTTTTCTGCATTTTAGGAGCAAATTTTCTCTTATTTTTTGCCTTCTATTTATTAATGCCGATCTTGCCTTTTTATTTGCAAGAGTGTTTCAATGCATCTAATGGCCTTGTTGGTATTGTCTTATCTTGTTATACCATTGCTGCTCTTATTGTCCGCCCTTTTGCCGGATATATCTTGGATATGTTTTCCCGTAAACCTCTTTATTTATTAACTTATTTATTGTTTACTACCATTTTTGGTGGATATATTGTAGCGGTTTCATTAGCTATGGTAGTGTTTTTTAGAGCTATTCATGGTCTTGCCTTTGGAATAGTAACGGTAGCGGGAAATACTATTGTTATTGATATTATGCCTGCATCTCGTAGAGGTGAAGGACTTGGATATTACGGGCTTGCTAATAATATTGCTATGGCTATCGGCCCTATGGTTGGCCTGTTTTTACATGATTACTTTTCATTTAATTTGATATTTCTATTCTCTATTATATCAGGTGCAATAGGTCTTTGCCTTGCTTCCCATGTGAAAACAAAAACAAAAATAATACCATCAAATAATACTCCAATATCTCTTGATAGATTTATTTTGGTAAATGGTATACCTGCCGGAATTGCATTATTATTACTTTCAATTCCATATGGTGTTACTTCTACTTATATTGCTCTATATGCCAAGGAATTGGATTTGAATGTTTCAAGCGGATTATTCTTTACGTTTATGGCTATAGGAATGATGATTTCTCGCTTGTTTTCCGGAAAACTTGTTGATAAGGGGTATATTACACAAGTGATAATTGCCGGTATTATAGATGTAATTTTCTGCTATTTTATGCTGGCAATGTGCTCTTGGATAGCTTTATATTATCATTCGATTATTGATGTTGTATTTTTATTGATTGCCTTTTTTGTTGGAGCCGGATTCGGTACTATGTTCCCCGCTTTTAATACTTTATTTGTTTGCTTAGGTAAACATAATCAACGTGGTACTGCTACTTCAACATATCTTACCTCATGGGATGTAGGTATTGGTATCGGCCTAATTTCAGGTGGTGCTATTTCTCAAAAATATTCTTTTTCCGTGGTTTATATTTTTGGTACTATATTATGTATAATCTCTTTGATTTTTTTCTATTCATATGTAGTACGCCATTTTAATAATAACAGAGTAAACTGATTGAATATATGTTGAAGTTTTTAAAAGATTGGACTCTTCCGATTGCAATGGTAGTTGGTGGGGTGGGATATAAGGTCATGGGATATATCTCTTTCCTCTCTCCCATTCTTATCTTTTGTATGCTGTTACTTACTTTTTGTAAGATATCGTTGAAGGATATTCATTTTAATACAAACCATATATGGTTGCTGTTAATTGAAATATTCGGTGCCGTATTGATTTATTATATTGTTAGCCCTTTTAATGAAATAGTAGCACAGGGTATGATGGTTTGCATTATTTGCCCTACAGCAACAGCTGCTGCCGTGGTAACCGGAAAATTACATGGTAATGTAGCAAGTATTACTACATATACCTTATTGTGTAATATTGCTGTTGCTATTGCAGTACCTTTAATTTTCCCTTTGGTTACTCATTCAGAAAATAATATGTCGTTTTTTGAGGCTTTCTGGATTATTATTCGCAAGATATTTCCATTATTAATATGTCCATTCTTATTAGCTCAGTTAATGAATTATTTTACTCCAAAATTTCATGATAAATTAGCTAATATAAGTGGTCTTGCTTTTTACTTGTGGGCAGTAGCTCTCGCTCTTGCTATGGGTATTACCGTAAAAGCATTGATAGAGCAGCCCGCAGATGGATATACGGAGATATTATTGGCAATAGGCTCTTTATTTACATGTGCTTTACAATTCTTCTTGGGCAAAATTGTTGGAAAAGCATATGGAAATACTATTGCAAGCGGACAATCGTTAGGCCAAAAAAATACAATATTAGCTATTTGGATGTGTAACACTTATTTAAATCCTCTTTCCTCTTTAGCTGCCGGATGTTATGTAGTGTGGCAAAATATTTTCAATTCATGGCAACTTTATATGGAGAGAAAGAATAATCCTTAGTTTTCATCGCTTTTTTGATGATTTGAAAAATATTGTTTATCTTTGCATTCGATGAAATTTAGTATAATTTTTATTTTATGATTATGAGATATTTTGTAAAAGTACTATTTGTTGTTTCTGCTTCTTTTTTAGTATGTAGCTGTAAAATTCAAGATGTTCCGGGCCCTTATGCTGTTGCAAAGGCTAAAAAAACAGTCAATTTGGTTAAGCAGGAAAACAATACAAATAATGATATTAATGTAGTTCAAGAAGAAGCTATTGCAGAAGTTGTGCCTCTTTCTGATAATCATACAATTATTAGTAATGACGAGTTTGTAGAAGAACCTACCTTAGTTAAAGAAGAAGATATAGTAAAGGATGAACCAATGAAAAATGATGAAGTTGCTACTGTTGCTCCTATTATTAAAGATTCTGCTAAGGCTATGGATCAAAAAACTGTAGTAGAAAATCAGGAAAAACCAAAAGAAGTTACTCGTTCCGAAAAATTTGATGTAGTAGAAGGTCAAGGAGAAGTTCAACTGAAAAATTATCATGTAGTTATTGGAAGTTTTTCAAAGAAAGAGAATGCAGAAAAACTTAAGAATTCTATGATGCCTGAATATTCCCCTATTATTGTTATTAATGAAAAGGGAATGTATAGAGTGCTTCTTATTTCTTGTGATGAATATTTGCAGGCTAAATCAAAAATTAACAATATATCAGATAAATTCCCCGATGCTTGGGTGCTTGTACAAAAGAAATGAGTGAGTTTAAATTGTCGATTTTGGGGAGTGGATCTGCAATGGCGGGTATTAATGCCTTCCATACTTCACAAGTGTTGTCTCTTAGAAACAAACAATTTATGATTGATTGCGGAGAAGGTGCACAAATGAAATTAAGGGAATATGGCGTTAGTTCCGGTAGATTGAATCACATCTTTATCTCTCATTTGCATGGAGATCATTGTTTTGGATTACTCGGGTTTATATCTACTTTGGGTATGACAGGTAGAAAAGCAGATTTTACTATTCATGCTCATCCTGATTTAACAAAATTATTCTCCCCTCTATTTGAGTATTTTTGTCAAGAGTTCCCGTTTTCTGTACATTTTGAGCCTTATACTCCTTATAAAAGTGAAGTAATTTATGATGATAAATCAGTAAAAATTACTACATTGCCCTTAAAACATAGAGTGCCTTGTTCCGGTTTTTTATTCGAAGAAAAGGGATTGGCTAAGCATTTGAACAGACGTATGGCAGATGCTTATAATGTGCCTATATCTAAATTTAAAGAAATAAAAGAAGGTGCTGATTTTGTTACTGATGATGGTGAAGTAATTCCTAATGAGGTACTTACTACTCCTGCAGATACTCCAAAGAAGTATGCGTTTATGTCGGATACAGCATATTCAGAGAAAAATTTAGACTTGGTATATGGTGCAGATTGCCTATATCATGAAGCCACTTTCTTAAAAGAAGATTCCGTGCGTTCAAAACTTACTTTACATTCTTCTGCGGCTGATGCAGCTCTTTTTGCTAAAAAGGCAAATGTTAAACAATTAATAATCGGACACTTTTCGTCAAGATACAAAGATGTTTCTTTATTCTTAAATGAGGCAAAACAAATCTTTGATAATACTTATTTAGCGTCTGATGGTAAAGTATTCGTGTTTTGATTAATGTATAATGGAATCGATATTATACAAAGAATAGCTATTATCCCAAATATTATGTAGCTATTCTCATTAGTTAATGATGTTGAAATACTGAAAATCACCGCGCCAATCAGTACGAAAATAAAAGTTAGTAAATTTACGTACGCTAATACACTTGCAAGTTTATTGCCTATAGGTGCTTTTTGTATTATTGTAAGACATGGCACTTGAAATAGACTACCACAAACTCCGGTAGAGAATATTAATAAATGTAATATATAATTAGCGGGTTTAAATATTATTATCATAAACATACATAGTGATACCCCTACTAATCCTAATATTATAAAGATATTGGGATTTTTATTTTTTAGAATTATTCCTGTTATACTACATCCTAATGCTATACCTATAGCTGCCATAGATAATACTATACCGGATGTAGTGTTATTCATCGACAACGTGTTCGTACAGTGTAATATAACATTCATTTGTAACAGACCTCCTACTAACCAAAGTAGCGATGCCCCAAAAATTGCGGAGTTTAATGAATGGTATTCCTTTGTAAATTTATAGGTGTTTATAAGAAATAATATCGGATTGTGGCTCTCCCTTTCTTTTGCTTTTATCTCTTCGTTAATTTTTAAGGATTTAGATAATAATACGCCTAATGCAGCAAGAATTATCATTATCAGTCCAACAATCAAACTTGTGTAATGATCGGCAACAAATCCGGCTAATAACGTCCCTAAAAGAATGCCTAAAAAAGCCATCATTTCGAAAATTCCACTTCCAAAAGCTACTTTATTTTCCCCTTCTATATCTCTAATAAGACCATATTTGGCAGGAGAATACATACAACTTTGTATTCCCATCAGCAATATTGATAATGCTAATATTACTATTGATTTAAAATAGAAACCTAAAAAAGCAAATAATACAATAGGAATCTCTATCCATTTCATAATATTTATGATATGTTGCTTGCTCTTTCTTTGAGCAATATCACCGGCAAATGGAGAGAGTAAAATATAAGGAATTACTAATGAGGCACTGATAATAGAAATGATAGTACTCTTGTTTAAATAATCAGGTAATTGCCATAATGTGGCGACAAATATGATGGAGTGCTTCATGAAGTTGTCGTTAAGTACTCCTACAAAATTTAAGCAAAATAAATTGCTCCAATTTCTTTTTATTATTTGTTTGGAAGTTTTCATAGAAAAAGAGGCGACTTTATGTCGCCTCTATATTTTATAAGAAGAATATCAATTGTACAATAATGTAAATTGGTAGTAATACTACTAAAGAGAATTTTAAAATGTATCCAAAGAAGGATGGCATTTTTATTCCGTTTTCTTCGGCAATAGCTTTTACCATAAAGTTTGGACCATTACCAATATATGTCATAGATCCAAAGAATACGGCGCCAATAGCAATAGCTTTTAATAATATCTCTGACACTCCGGCTACAATAGTTTCCCCTGCAATAGGAGCTAATTGAGATGCTACGCTATGGAAAGCAACGGCTGTTGGTGCATTGTCAAGGAATGATGAAAGTAATCCGGTGATATAAAAGAATTGGTATGGCTTATCTAATCCGAACGAATTTGCATGCTCACTTAAGTAGAGTAATGTAGGAGTCATAGTTACAAAAATTCCTAAGAAGAGTACTGCTACTTCTATTATCGGTGCCCAGGTAAATTTGTTTGCCTCTCTTACTTTCTTCTTGGTTGTGTATAATGACATGAAAATTAATGATACCAAAACGATTTCTCTTAAAAATTTCAACCAAATTGGAGCCATATAGCCCGTTTCCGGATTGTCTACCATATCAGGAATCATTTTTGGATTAATAAATGCAACGGCAAATACTACACCGGCAAGATAAATGAGATTTACTAAACCGCTTAATTTCAAAGGTTTTATGTTTGTTCTATCTAATTCCAATGCTGATTTATCTTCTTTTCTATAATAATATGTATCAACAAAGAAGTAGATTAATAATAGTAATGCACCGGCAACAAGCCATTCCGGAGCCATACCCATAAACCATGTAAATTCAGCACCTCTTAAATATAATAATAAGAGGGGTGGATCCCCAAGAGGGGAGAGTAAACCGCCACAATTGGCTACTGCGGCTATGAAAAATAATATGGTATGTGTTTTGTATTTACGCTGTGAGTTGGTCTCTATTACAGGACGTATTAAAAGCATTGCAGCTCCGGTTGTCCCTGTAAATGATGCTAATACATAACCTATACCTAAAAATAATGTATTGATTATTGGTTTTGCTTGGATATCTCCACTTAGATGGATGCCTCCTGTGATGACAAATAATGCTGTTAACAATACAATGAAAGGAATGTAATCACCAAAAATTTGATGCTCCAAATTGTGAGTTAATCCTTGCATAATTAAATAAACTGCGGTAGGTATACCTAAAACACAAGAAACAATAAGCTTATTTCTATTGTTTTCCCACCAATGTTCCATTACAAGTGGCCCTATTGCTATCATTAAAAGCATAATAACAAATGGTATTGAAGCCCATAATGGAATACCTGTTACTGTAGTAGATAAAATCATATAAAAATGTTTTTGATGTTATTAGTTAATGTTAGTCTAATTTCAATACTGCAAGAAATGCTTTTTGTGGTACTTCAACATTGCCAATCTGTTTCATTCGCTTCTTGCCTTTTTTCTGTTTTTCCAGAAGTTTCCTTTTACGAGAGATATCACCTCCATAACATTTGGCTGTTACATCTTTACGCACTGCTTTAACTGTTTCTCTTGCAATGATTTTTGCGCCAATAGCAGCTTGTATCGCAATGTCAAATTGTTGCCTTGGAATTAATTCTTGAAGTTTTTCACACATCCTTCTGCCTAAGTTGTATGCATTGTCAAAATGAATTAATGATGATAATGCATCTACAGATTCTCCGTTAAGAAGAATGTCTAATTTTACTAATTTCGAATTTCTAAATCCGTTTGTATGGTAGTCGAATGAGGCATAACCTTTAGAAATGCTTTTTAGTTTGTCATAAAAATCAAACACAATCTCGCCTAATGGCATATCGTAAATAAGCTCTACTCGATTACCTGATACATA
This sequence comes from Paludibacteraceae bacterium, assembly GCA_016292775.1. Lineage (GTDB taxonomy): Bacteria > Bacteroidota > Bacteroidia > Bacteroidales > Paludibacteraceae > Aphodosoma. Next base: position 15,078 of record JAEDFN010000010.1, on the reverse strand, counting down.
TTCTTGCTTTATTAATTCTCCTCTTTTCCCTAAACAAAGGGTCATTATTTGTCCTATATAATCAGTGCGAGTGATGACGGATGCTCTAATATATGGCTCCTCTATGTGGTCTATCTCTGTGATGTCCGGTAGACCGGATGGGTTGTGTACTTCCAAACAATTTCCTTTATTGGTATATACTTTATATGATACGTTTGGTACTGTTGTGATTACGTTCATGTTGAATTCCCTATCCAAACGTTCTTGAATGATTTCCATATGTAACATTCCTAAGAAACCGCATCTAAAACCAAAACCCAATGCAGCTGATGATTCCGGATCAAAGGTAAGTGATGCATCATTTAATTGTAATTTTTCTAATGATGACCTTAAATCTTCAAAATCTTCAGGGTCTATAGGATAGACTCCGGCAAAAACCATAGGTTTTACCTCTTCAAAACCATCTATTGCCTTTTCACATGGACGTTTTACATGAGTAATTGTGTCTCCTACTTTTACCTCTTTTGATGTCTTGATGCCCGATATGATATATCCAACATTGCCCGCTGACAATTGTTTTTGAGGTACCATATCTAGTTTTAGAATGCCTATTTCATTTGCTTCATACTCTTTGCCTGTATTGACAAATTTTACAAGGTCTTCGCTGTTTATTGTGCCGTTTACTATTTTAAAGTAAGCAATAATTCCTCTAAAAGAGTTGAATACAGAGTCGAAAATAAGACATTGTAATGGAGCTTTCGGGTCGCCGACAGGGGCAGGAATTCTGGTTACTATTGCATCTAATATCTCTTGAACTCCCATGCCTGTTTTGCCACTTGCTCTAATGATTTCCGATCTGTCACATCCGATTAATTCTACAATTTGATCTTCTACTTCATCAGGCATAGCACTATCCATATCCATCTTATTCATTACAGGAATGATGGTAAGGTCGTGCTCTAAAGCCATATATAAATTTGATATCGTTTGTGCTTGAATACCTTGTGTCGCATCTATTATTAATAATGCACCTTCGCATGCTGCTATAGATCTGGATACCTCGTATGAAAAGTCAACGTGCCCCGGGGTATCTATGAGATTCAATGTATAGTCAGTACCATTCATATTATATTTCATTTGAATAGCATGACTTTTTATTGTTATTCCTCTCTCTCTTTCCAAATCCATGTCGTCTAGTACTTGGGCTTGTAAATCTTTCGCAGCTATTGTATTGGTATACTCTAATAGCCTATCTGCCAAAGTGCTTTTCCCATGGTCTATATGTGCTATTATACAGAAATTACGTATTTTATCCATCAATGTATTCTTGTTTTTCTTTTAAAGTGCAAAGATACGAATTTTTTTGGTTATTTGTGCTCTTTAATGTAAAATGATTTTTCGTTATTATTAGTAGTATGGATTTATAAAATGCTATAGTTAAAAAGTTTTTTTAGTTTATATTATAAAAGGCTGATTTCTTTTTCTTAGAAATCAGCCTTTTAATTGTTATACAATGTATTAAAAGTATTTTATAGTATGCTATTCAATACATCTGTAATTTTACTCTCATTAGTAGCACCTACAATTTTGTTTACTTGTTTACCATTTTTGATAAAAATTAAAGTAGGTACGCTACGAATGCCGAATTGATCTGTTGTATCAGGGCATTCTTCGATATCCATTTTGCAAACTGCTGCTTTGCCTTCGTATTTTTCTGAAATTTTGTCAATAACAGGGCTGAGAGCTTTGCAAGGGCCACACCATGCGGCACTGAAATCTATTAATACAACTTCATTGTTTGCTACTACTTCGTTGAATGTAGCGTCAGTTAAATGTAATGCCATAATATATATTTTTTAATTGTTATTGTTCCTCTTTTTCGTAGTGCAAAGATACAATATTATTGCAATATTCCTATATGTTTTATCTAATTTAATTTAAAGTCGATGTTATATACAGTTTTAAAATATTCTAAAGTGTCAATTAATTCATTGGTTATTAATATCTTTTTGTGTGATTTTAACGTGTATGTTATTCCATCTTCTTTGTTTTTTAAGTAAAAAGTGATAAATTGTTTTCCAATTGTTTCGCTATCGGGTATTAGAGTGTTGTAAATTTCATGAATGATATCGAAATTTAACATTTCCATATCTAATGAAATTATTAATTCTTGCTTCTTTGTTAAGAAAGTGTCATCAATTAAATTGATGTCGGTGATGCTGATATCCAATTCTTGATTGTCATTTGTGTTTTTGCTTTTATACTTTGAATCTGCCCATCTTTCTTGTATTTTACCTTTCATTAATAGGTAGGTATTGTCGGTGAAGAAGTTTTTGAATGTAATAAATTTATTTTTGAAAAAAAATAAATTAATATCCCCGGAATAGTCGGTTAATGTTACCGATGCATAATCAAAACCATTTTTATCTTTTCCGAATCTTACTCCTGATGTAATACCTCCTATTGTAAATGAAGTTTGAATGTTGTTATTTTTCTTTTCTTTTAATTCAGCAATTGTTAATGTTGTGCCATATTTGATTGTGTTTTTGTGTAGATCTAAAGGGTGTGCTGAAATATATACACCAATTACCTCCTCTTCATTTTTTAATTTTTCGAGAATGTCTACTTCTGACGCCGGTTCTATCAATGGTTTTTTTGTTTCTATTTCCTCTTCGCAGTCATCAAAAAGCGTATTGATGGATTTATTCTTTGCTTTTTGATAATCATTACTGTATTGAACAAGTTTGTCAAGAATAATCTCTTTTTTTATGTTATAATTTTTGTCTTTAATAAATGCAGTTCTTGAGATGTCGTTAAAATTATCGAATGCTCCGGAAAGACCCAAAGATTCTATAGTTTTTTTGTTACATGTGCGTATATCTATTCTTTCAAGAAAGTCAAAAGTGTTTTTGAACAAGCCATTTTGCTTTCTTTCATTGATTATTGCCGACGATGGTCCTTCTCCAACGCCTTTAATTCCTGCCAATCCAAAACGTATATTACCATCTTTTGTAACAGTGAAGTTTTGTTCGGATTCGTTAATGTCCGGACCTTTAAGAGGAATGTTCATCTGTTTACATTCCGTCATAAATTTTGTTATTTCAGTGATGTCATCTCTGTTACGAGTCAAGTTAGCTGCCATATATTCTGCAGGGTAGTGTGCTTTTAAATATGCTGTTTGGTATGCTACCCACGCATAGCATGTAGCATGTGATTTATTGAAGGCATATGATGCAAATTTTTCCCATTCTCCCCATATTTTTTCCAATACTTCAGGATTATGATTGTTTTTTACACCATTGTTGATAAATTGAGGTTTTAATTTATCCAGCATAGCACGATTTTTTTTACCCATTGCTTTACGTAATGTGTCGGATTCGCCTCGTGTGAAATTTCCTAATAACCTGGATAGAAGCATCACTTGCTCTTGATATACCGTTATACCATAGGTCTCTTCCAAATATTGTTTCATACATGGAATGTCGTATTTTATCTCTTCCAATCCATGTTTTCTTGCAATAAAGTTTGGTATGTTTTCCATTGGACCCGGGCGGTATAAGGCATTCATTGCTATAAGGTCTTCAAATTTTGAAGGCTTAAGTTCCTTTAGATATTTTTGCATTCCCGGCGACTCAAATTGAAATACTCCTATCGTTCTTCCTTTACTGAATAAGTCGAATGTGAGTGGGTCGTCAATAGGAATTTTGTCTATATCCAAATCAATGCCTTTTGAGTGTTTTATATTTTTTAGTGCTTCTTTTATAATTGATAGTGTACTTAATCCCAAAAAGTCCATCTTAATAAGACCGATTTTTTCAATTACTTTTCCGGAATATTGAGTGACAAGTACCTCTTCATTTACCTTCTTATCAGTTGCAGTGGATAGGGGAGCAAATTTTCGTAAATCATCAGCTCCTATTATTACACCGCATGCGTGAATACCTGTTTGTCGTACAGTGCCTTCTAATAATGATGCATTGTCTAATGTATCTTTTATTGCATTGTTATTGTTGTATATTTCGGATATAGATGAAATTTCCTTAATACAATTATTGATATTTACAGGAAGTGGTTTGCCTTTTGCATCTACTTTATCTTCTGGAAATTTATCAGGTATTGCATCTGTAATTTCTTTTACTATGTCTAATGGAATGTTGTTTACTCTGGCTACGTCTTTTATACTTGATTTGGTAGCCATTGTTCCGTATGTTATGATATGTGCTACTTTTTCTTTACCATATTTTTCCGTTACCCATTTCAATACTTCATTTCTACCATCATCATCAAAGTCGATATCGATATCGGGAAGTGAAATACGGTCGGGATTTAAGAATCTTTCAAAAAGTAGGTCGTATTTGATAGGGTCAATATCAGTGATTTTCAAACAGTATGCTACTACAGACCCGGCAGCAGAACCACGTCCCGGTCCCACAGATACATTCATATTCCTTGCTGCTGCAATAAAATCTTGAACGATAAGAAAATATCCCGGAAATCCCATTGTTTTCATTACGTGCAACTCAAATATTATGCGTTGCATTACGCTCTCCGGAATCGGGTCTCCGTACCTGTTTTTTGCGCCTTGTAGTGTTAGTTCTTTTAAGTAATCCGCTTCTAATTTAATCCTATATAGTCTGTCGTATCCTCCTAATTTCTTGATTTTTGCTTTCGCTTCTTCTTCTGATAATACGATGTTGTTATTTTCATCTCGTGTAAATTCATTGAATAAGTCTTCAGTACTATATTTATTTCGATATTCACTTTCCGTACCAAATTCTTCCGGTATGTTGAAAACTGGCATTATAGGGTCGTGATCAAGACCATATGGTTCTATCTTTTCTGCAATTTCAAGGGTATTTTCCAATGCTTCCGGTATGTCGGAAAATATTGCTGCCATTTCATCAGGAGTCTTGAGCCATTCTTGTTTTGTATATCGTAGCCTATTCGGGTCATTGATATCTTTTTTAGTGGAAAGGCAAATAAGTAAATCATGAATATCTCCGTGACTCTCTTCTACAAAATGAACGTCATTTGTTGCAATGATTTTTGTATTTGTTTTTCGAGCCAATTCGATGATTTTTTCATTGACTTTTACCTGTTTTAAATAAGTGTTTTGGTCGGCTCCCGGCTTGTCGGTTTTGTGACGTTGTATCTCTAAGTAATAATCGTCACCGAATACTTCTTTAAACCACAATATGCTTTCTTCCGCTTCTTTTATCTTACCTGCCATAATTAATTGCGGAATTTCACCTCCAAGGCAAGCAGAACACACAATAAGTCCTTCGTGATATTGCTTTAATATGTTCTTATCTATTCTGGGACGGTAATAGTTGCCTTCAATCCATGCTATTGAAATTAACATGCATAAGTTTTGATACCCTATCTTATTCTTGGCCAATAAGATTAAATGGTAACCGGACATATCTATTTTTTGTGCTTTACCATTTTCATTAATAAATGTTTGAGATGGGTCTTTATCATATAGTGTACGGCGTGCACAATAAGCTTCACAACCTATAATGGGCTTGAAAATCTGCTTTTGTAGCGATTCTATGTCAGATTTATATATTTCTAAATTATTTGTATCTTCTTCCGTAGCTGTGCATTCGGATATTTTATTTTCAATATCTTTTATTAATTTTTTCTTGTTTGATATCTCTTTATTGATATCTGCGTTTTCACTCTCACAAATTTCCGTAAATTCTTTTATGCCAAACATATTGCCATGGTCGGTTATTGCCAAGGCATTCATACCATTTTTCTTGCATTTTTTTACTAGATCTTTGGTTTTTGACAATCCATCAAGGATAGAATAGTTTGTGTGTACGTGAAGATGAATGAAGTTTGCCATAATAATTAGAATTGAAAATATATAAATGCTTGTAAATTAGATGTTATAAACTGGCATATAATAAATATCGCAAGTACTACAACAAATACCATTATCGGTAAAGGTAACATAGAAAAGTTAATTCTATACCAACGTTTTGCTCTTTCCGGAATCCAATGAATTAACATACCGATGATGAACAATAAGAATACTTTATTATAAGTAGTACAAATTGAAGGTATGATGCTGAAATCCCATGTAGACCCAATTTGATGAATCATGTTTTTTGCTGTAACCCATGCTTGTTCATTAGCTAACGCAGGGTCTAAATTAGAGCCGGATCGGAAAAATAATCTTGTAAAACTAATGAATACAAATGTTTGAAAAATACCCCATGCATTACCGGCATTTTCAAATTTGTATTTGCATCCGGTTTTGCTGAATATCCATCTTATCAATGTTCCTATAGTGATTATTAGTACCCAAATGAATAAAATATTCCATAAAGGCATAGGGGTAAACGTAACTAAAAGATAGAGTATTAATGATATCAATAAAATAACCACTAATTTTATATTCATTGTTAACCCTCGCCAAATTTTGTATACTACTATACCAATTCCGTTCAGTCCACCCCAAATTACAAAATTCATACTGGCGCCATGCCATAGTCCGCCTAATAGCATAGTCACCATTAGGTTTAAATTCGTAATAATTTTGTTTCTTTTTTCTTTTACGATTAATCCCCATATAGTGATAGCTAAAGCTATGCTTATCATAATGCCGGCAATAATCCAACTTCCTGATAATAATACTCCTATTAGTGACATTAATATTATCCAGAAGTACGTTCCAAAAGTAGCATTTCTATTGCCTCCTAAAGGAATATAGAGATAATCTTGAAGCCATTTAGAAAGCGAAATATGCCATCTCTTCCAAAAATTTGATGCATTCGGAGCTTTGTAGGGCGAGTTGAAATTTTTTGGTAGATAAAATCCCATTAACATCGCCACTCCTATAGCAATATCCGTATAGCCGGAAAAATCAGCATATACTTGTAGTGAATAGGCAAATAATGCCATAATATTCTCAAATCCGGAATAGAGTAGAGGAGTTTCGAAAATTCTATCTATGAAATTGACAGCCAAGTAATCACTTAGAATAATCTTTTTTGCCAATCCGTTAATAATCCAAAATACTGCTATGCCAAATTGCCTTCTACTTAAAAAATAGGGCTTATATATTTGTGGAATGAAGTCTGCAGCCCTTACTATCGGACCTGCAACTAATTGTGGAAAAAAGGATACATAGAATCCGTAATCTAATATGTTCTTTAATGGAGCTATTCTTTTTCTATATACATCAACGGTATAACTGATTGTTTGAAATGTATAAAAAGATATTCCTACCGGTAAAATGATTGAGTCTACACTGAATCTGCTGTAACCATATAATACGTTTCCAATTTCTGCAAATATATCTACAACTTCTAATGACGTGCCGAAAATAGTGTTGATAATATTGATTAAGAAATAAGAGTATTTAAAGTAACATAATACGGTGAGATTTATTGCTACACTTAATGTTACAAAAAGTTTCCTTATACTCTTTTTTTGATATTTATATATTTGTCGGGCAATAGTATAGTCAGATATTGTCGCAAATAGTAACAATAATACAAAAAGCCCGCTTGTTTTGTAGTAAAAAAATAGGCTGACAAAAAATAGAAATGATATTTTCAATAATCGTTTGGATTTGATTAATGAAAAAATTGAGAAGATTATTGCAAAAAATGCCCAAAAATAAAATTGAGTAAACAATAATGGTGAGTTGGCATCAAATGCAAAAATCCTTGATAAAAAAGAAAGTATACTATCCATAATATTATTCTTTGTACATCCAATCGTAAATGATAGAATTGTACAATAAATTACCTAATAATTTATATCCTGTTATCGTAAAATGAATACGGTCTTTATTAATTAATCCATTATTTTGCCACACTTTAGAAGATCCATATCCTCCCATAATATCATACAAATCCCAAACTGCAGCATTATGTTCTTCAGCCAATTCATATATGGCTTTTTGTACTAATTTGCCATTCGGATTCGTATATCGGGTTCTCCTTCCTATCCGTAATATACAATCGTTATTCGTGATAAAAATTATGGCACATTCAGGATTGTTGGAATATAATTGCTGTATTAATTCATTATATTTATTCTTGAAAGCTTCAATGTTAAATTCACTTGATGGCACATTTGCATCGTTGATACCAACGTTTAGTAATGCCAAGTCAGGATGTATATATTTCAGTTGCTCCTCAAATAATGAGCATCGCAACCATGACTTTAATGATGCTCCATTTACCCCTAATGAATGTATGGTTATACCATTAAAATCCGTAGTTGGAAGTAAACCGTATATTGTAAAGTTTATATTATCTGACTCTTTGGAAAATATCGAATCTGTATCAGGAATATTCTGTATAAGAGATGAAGTACTATCTATATTAATAGTTATTGTATCTATTGTACCTTTATCCGATTCCAAACTAATATTTAAACTGTCGGTAATATTTGCGTCGTTTGTGAAAAAGAATTCTTCTTCGATACTGTCGGTAGATACCGGCAATTCATTGTGGTATTTGTTATAGTAATAGTTGTGTTTTGAATTTAAATCCAATATTATTTTGCCTTTGCTTTTGTATGAATTTAATTCAAATACTATGGCATCATTATCTTTTGTGCCGGCTATAGTGTCATGACCAACAACTAAAAACGGCTCATAATAGTCATTATCTATTGAATATAATAGTCGAAGATGGTTATATTGCCAATTTGTATTTTTATGTGGGTTCAAGTCAAAAGAAATTGTAGAATAGCTATTATTAGTAGTAATAGAATAACCTGTAATACCTAATTCATTTGAAATTGGAGGGCGTGAATTTTGTGTTTTTGTCCATGTTCCCTCATGAGAAATAGAGTAATTTTTAGGGTTATTTGTTTTTGCTACGGAATACGGAAATATTACACCTCTATTTGCTACAAAAGATTCTTGAATATTTGCAAAATTTGTACGTAATTGATTGGTAAAAACGTCTGCTTGAACGTGTGATCCTCCTATGTGAATTATATTGATATTCCCTTTACCAAATACAGATAAGGAGTCTAATTGCTTATATAACAGTTCGAATTTTGAACTATCATTCGGAAATAAAAGTCTATTAGCACAATAGTTAACACAATCGTAGTGCTCTATTGATGCCTGCAGAGGTAATGATAAAGGAGCTTTATTTCTATATAACAATGAGTCCATACTATTTTCTTGCGAAAATAGTGTGGATATAATAGAAAACGATATTAATATTATCAAAAGATTTCTCATGGAATTATCTCCTCAACTTCTTGTAATGCTATATCTTCCTCAGTTTTTAGCAATTGTTCTTTTTTGTATGTGTAATAATCGTATGCAGCTTTAATACCTTCACATAGCATTACACTTGCCTTTTTTGACCCTTCTCTGGTAAAATGAATATAATCCGATCCTGCTAACTTGCTATTTACCCATGTTGTCATAGATCCGTTTCCACCCATATTTCTGTATAAATCCCAATATGCTACATCGTTTGAGAAACAGGTAGTTTTTAAACTATCTATAAATTCTTCCATATGAGAATACGTTTGTCGAGTACTTCTATCTACCATGTCAGATGGTCCGATAAAGAGTATTTTTGACTTTGGAGATATGCGTTTTAAATATTTGAATTGTCGGGATATACTCTTGCAATATGTCTCTATCTGTTTTGAGGATTTTATATACGGAATAGAGTTACCTCCGTACTGCATTATTATTAAAGGTACATTATTATTAGCATAGTATGTAGAGAGTGAAGAGGAGGAGATACTTGTGAATATTGTACCTGAGCATCCTCTCATTGCTGCATTATCTACTTGTATCCCTTTGCCGTTTCCATCCACCATTATGCCGTATACTATGGCATTGCCTTCGATAGTTAAATTAATATAGTTTGTAGAATCGGGTATGTCTATATTTAATTTACTATCTCCTATATTGGATGTTTTGCTTATGGATTTGTTATTTACATATGCATTGACGGTAATAGGTGAATTACTGTTAAACAAAATGGTAATATTTCCAAATCTTTTTGTTTTTCTTTGTGTATATGAGTAATTTAATTTGTTGAATGTCACTGTTATTGCCCCGTTTAGAAGATATGATTGTCCTAATGGTCCATAATCTTTAAATTCCGTTTTCCTCGTTTCAGAGTTAAATACTGCATATCTAAATAATTCTATATTTGAAGTTTGTGAAATAGCTGATGTAGGTACTTTTTGAATTAATGGCACCATACCAACACCATATCCTCCAAATGTGTTTTGAAGATATTCTCTCAAAGTGCCTGTAATACGATCTTCTTCTATTTGAGAATCACCATAATGGATGACTCTTATACATTTCTTATCTGCTTTTTCAAATTCTGTAAATACCGAATTCATCCATTCAATACTATCTTTTGGAAAAGATATTGCGTGTGGATGTTTTAGTGCAATGTATTTTTGTTTGTAATCTTCAGATTCTTTTTGTGCATTCAAGTAACTCTTTATTTCATCGGATATCTTTATTGTAGAATTATCTGTTACATACTCTTTTCTATCGTTTTTTAAAATATCTGATAATTGAGGAAAAGTTAATGTAGTAGCTTTATATGTTATTCCTTCTTGAGGAAAATATATACTTAATATGCCTAAAAGTGTAAAAACACTAAATATGAATATAATAATGTTTCTTATTTTCATTGTGGTTTAATTTTAATTTTTTGACCAATTTGAATAATATCAGATTTTATGTTATTCCATTGCTTTAGTTGTTTTACTGTCACATGGTGCTTTTTTGCTATATGGCTTAATGTATCACCCGATTTTACCTTATAAATTATGGTAGCATTGGCTTCTTCAATAGCTTTTTTTAGCGCTTCTTGCTTAGCCTCTTCTTGCTGTTTTGCTATTAGTAATTGATTTTGTAAATATTCGTCTTCTGATTTATATAAATTGTCAAATTTTTGTAAATCAACATTTTGAGGAATATATATATTGTCAGAACTTGTGAGCCATTCTTTGGTTGTTAATATTTTTCCATTGTATTTGTAAAATATCTCTTTTGATAGATGTAAAGAGTCGCACAATATTGATAGTCGTATTGGACTATCAATAGTAATCTGTTTGAAGTTTCTGTGATAGTATATAGAGTCAATCTCTGCCAATAAACTATGTAAAGAGGAATGAAACTCCGGATATGTTTTATTTTTACATATATCATGTCGTGACATAATTTTCGAATATAAGAAGTGTATATCTTTATCACTCGAATTGTTTATGTCGATATTATTCTTTTTTGCTATTCTGTTTAAAGCAGTAGGACTCTCTAAAAAAGCTAATATTGTGATATTCCAATCGTTATATATTTCGTGTAAATCATGTAAATATTGTAAAGCAACAATTGTTGATTTTTGAATGTCGTATCTTTCATCTATCTCTTTGTTAATTTTTAATCCGTAAAAGTGAGCTACTTGAGGAGTTAAAGCCCATAACCCAATTTTTTTGTCAGAATTATAATGGATGTTGAAGCCGGAACAATAGATTGGTAAAAACGATATACTATCCGGTATATTATTGCTTTGAAATAAACTATACCATGGTATAGTTATTGTGGCATTGTTTACTGATAATATCGCACCCGTACTAATGTAAATAGCTACAATAATGGAGATAATATTTTTTTGTAATTTATTAATCATTAGATGGTTATCTCAATTTAATATTATGTTTGGTTTCAAAATGCAAAGTTAGAATAATATTTTGATACTACTCATTTTTATTCTTAATTATTCTCAAAAAAGTCTTCATGCTGATATTGCAATATTTTTAGTTTGTTTATATGATATAATATTCTTACCTTTGCAATAATTAGAAACACGAAAACGTTTATATTTATATGAGAGAAAGGGTAATAATTTTTATTATTTTCGTTGGTTTGACTTTAACATTTTCAGTGTCTGCTTCCGAATCCGAAAAAAATGGTAAAAAAATGTCCTTTAATGGATATTCCGGAGGAATGATGCTTCATGCCGGATACGGACAATCAAGAAATTTTACTATATATGATGAAGATGATGTGTTATTTAACGGTAAGTTTCAAGGTGCTGTTTATGGTATTGGTGGTGCCATGAGAGTTATGTTTGGAAATCATCTTCGCGTAGGAATGGAAGGTTATGCATCAAATTCAAAATACTCAAAATTTGGAGGATATACCTCTCTCGGTTGGGGAGGACTTTTATTGGACTCTAAGTGGGATGTAAAAAAATGGACAATCTTTTTTGGAGGTTCTGTTGGTGGTGGCGGTTATAAGTTCGTATTTATTCCGGATTACAATAAGGTAGATAATAATCTAAAAGATTTTGTTATAGATGATAATGTTTCTTACCGTTCTTACCCCTTTGTGGCAGTGGTTCCTTTCGTTGGAGTGGAATATGCTTTGACTCAAAGAGTACATATTGTAGCTAAAATTGATTATTTGTTTAGCGTTTCTAAAAATACAAATGATTTTGTTACAGGTCCAAGGCTTTTCTTAGGATTTATGTTTTGTCATCTTCCTAAATGAAATTTTTTAAAGTATTCATATTCATTGTTATCTTAACACCTTTCCTTTTTGTCGGGTGTATTCAAGAAAATATCAGTTTTGATTCAAAATATCATCTCTCATTTTCTTGCGATACTGTTTTGTTTGATACTTTATTAGTAGATCAATTATCACCTACGAAGAGGGTTAAAATTTATAATGACAATAAATTCGCAATAAACATTTCTTCTATCAAATTGTCGACAGGGGCTAATTCTTTGTTTAGAATTAATGTTGATGGTTGTTACCCTTCTGAAAATAACGAGGTTAATGATATTGTTGTTAAAGCAAATGACTCTATTTTTATTTTTATTGAAGCTACAGTTTCTGATACTTCAAATAATCGTAATATAGTAGTCACAGATTCAATACTATTTTGTTATAATGGTAATGTTGATAAATTACAATTATGTGCTGTTGCAAAGAATGTTATTGTTTTGAATAAATATGTTTTGACAGAAAATCAAGTTTGGGATGCCAAATTGCCTTATCTTGTTTTTGGTTATATTTACGTTCCTGAAGGTAAAAAACTTACTATTTCCCGCGGTGCTCAAATTTTGTTACATTCCGGTGCAAATATTATTGTGGATGGAGAATTATCATGTGAAGCTACTTTCGACGCCCCGATAATATTCCGCGGCGATAGATTTGATGCTGTTAATGATGTTGATGGTACACCATATTTCTTCCTTCCAAATCAATGGGGTGGTATTTATTTACAAAATCCACAAAATAATTATAATTTCAATTTTGTGAAAATATATGGAATGTCTATCGGAATAGTTGCATTGGGTACTGATAGGTATTTCCCTAAAATTAAAATTTTTAATTCTGTTATTCAAACATCCGGAAATTATGGTATATATGCACAAAATTCTGATGTATCTATCGTAAATAGCGAAATAAGTAATTGTTTATCAGGATGTTTTGTTGCTTATGGTGGTAGGTGTAGAGTTGTTCACACTACTTTTGCCAATTATTATAAATTCTCTTCACGTAAGTTGGAGTCGGTTAGAATTAGTAATTATGCCGTTCAAAATGGGTATAAATATCTCTTCCCTATAGACAATTGTGTGATAGAGAATAGCATAATTTTTGGTTCTCTTCCGGAAGAGCTTAAATTGGATTTAGATACATTATCGATTAATAGTGGTAATTGCTTATTTTCTCATACTTTGATTAAAGGTAAATTAATTGATAATGATATGTTTTATAATTGCCGTTGGGCAAAATCTCAAAATAGTAATTTGTCTTATGATACTATATTTATAAATACTTCTATTCAAGACATTTCTCAATCAGGATATTATAATTTTCGTCTTGATTCCGCTTCATATGCAAGGGGTGGAGCTGCAATTTCAGTTTCTCAAATTTTCCCTTTAGATTTGGATATGAAAAGCAGAACATCGGATAGATATCCTGATATGGGCTGTTACGAATGGCGATTAAATTAAAATGAAATTTATTATGAAAATCATTCTAAAAAAATTTGTTATAACTCTATTGTCTTGTTTATTCCCAATTTTTTTATTGGCTTCACAAGATACCATTAGTGGTTATGTTGTTGATACTGTGGGTAATCCCATATCTTATGTGTCTGTTTACCTTAAATCACATCCTGCTTCCGGAGTTGCTTCAGATGGTAATGGTAAATTTTCATTAATTATTGATAGAAATAAATTTCTTGCTGATGATGTTATATTCTCTTTTATTGGGATGAAAACATTAGAAATTCCGGTATCTAAATTACTGAGTGCTGAATATTGGAAAATTGTAATGAAAGAGCAACCTATTTTACTTGATAATGTAATTGTATCTCGTAAAATATCTAAAAAGGAGACTAAAAAATTGAAAATTAGTGCTCTTAAGAATTTTGAAAAGCAATTATTAAAAGATTTTCCTAATCGAAATACTTCTTATCCGGTTGTTTCTATATATTTTGGAGGGCAAGATAATAGACAATTGGCTAAACATGAGATTATTGGTTTTGTAGATGAGTATTTTAAAGATGATTTGGACTCTATCAATGTTCGAGTATCTAAAGTTAAGGAAAATTTTTCATTAGAGGTTGATAGTGCTTATTCTCTTTTTGATCAGATTGCTACTGAAAAAAGTAAAAAGAGTAAGAAGATGAAGTATAATAGTAGAACTATTGATGAAAGAGCCCTGAAAATGCACAAATTTTTGTGGGGAGGTTATACAGGAAATATTTTAGATCTTATCAATACAGATAAACTTAATAGATGGAGTTATGTGCTCGTTGGAGATGATGGCGTTTTGTCTTATACGGATAAAACAAATTATCTTGGTATTGTGAAAATGGAGTTGAATATCGATTTTTATGTAAATCCTTCAAATTTTCAAATTAGAAAAATTGCACAAAGTATGGTTGGTGAAGCCCATATTCCTTTTGGCTATAAATTAAGTAAAGAGGAGTTGCAATTGATAAATACTCTTCAAATAGGTGTTGACACTTTGGATAAGTATAAAGTAAGACACTTGTATGGCGATGTCAAAAGAAATGTAATCTTTCAAAATGTTGATGGTAAAATGTTTATAAAAGAGAA